>JAWVZQ010000133.1:0-6625 GCA_033722095.1 Wenzhouxiangellaceae bacterium
CGCGTCTTTGTCCTCGAGGTCCGCGGCTGGGCCAAGGACATGGATCTCTACACGCGCGACGGCGGCACCGTCGGACCCCTGCCGACGGCGGGCAGGGGAGATGCCGGCGTCCGCGATCGCCTGCACCGCGAGACGATGACGCGTTGGCAGGGCGGATTCTGATGACTGCGTCGACGCCGCACCGCCGGACTCCGAAGCGCGCGGTCGGGCCGAAGCTCCGGATCCTCCTGGTCGCGGTGCTCGCGGCCTTCGTCGTGCTGGCCGTCAACGCCGCCTACCTCGGTGGCGTGACGCTGGCCGAGTGGTGGCTCGGCGAGACGCTGCAGGGCTACGCCTACCAGGTCATGTTCCTCGTCCACCTGGCGCTGGGATTGCTCGTCGTCGTCCCGGTCCTGGCGTTCATGGCCGTGCACCTTCGCAACGCCTGGAGGCGGCCGAACCGCCGCGCCGTCTACGCCGGCCTCGGCCTGCTCGTGGCCGTCCTGCTGCTGCTCGTTTCCGGCCTGCTGCTCGTGCGTTTCGACTTCTTCCAGGTCAACGACCCGGCGATCCGCTCGACGGCCTACTGGCTGCACGTCGTCGTCCCGTTCGTCGTGATCTGGCTGTTCGTCCTGCACCGCCTGGCGGGCCCGCGCATCCGCTGGCGCTCGGGGCTGAAGCTGGCCGGTGCCGGGGCGCTGATCGTCGTCGCCATGATCGTCCTTCAGGCCCAGGATCCGCGCCAGTGGAATCGCCCGGGCCAGTACGGCGAGGCCGATTTCCGGCCGGCGCTGACGCGTTCGGCGACGGGCCAGTTCATCCCGCCCGGAACGCTGATGATGGACGACTACTGCGCCGAGTGCCACGCCGACGTGCACGCGCAGTGGAGCCAGAGCGCGCATCGTTTCGCCTCGTTCAACAACCCGGTCTACCTGTTCGCGGTGCGCAACACGCGGCGGCATTCCATGGAGATCGACGGGACGATGGATGCGGCGCGCTTCTGTGCCGGCTGCCACGATCTCGTACCGCTGCTTTCCGGGGCCTTCGACGACCCGGAGTTCGACGACGTGCACGGTCCCGGGGCGCAGGCCGGCATCACCTGCACGAGCTGTCACGCGATCACGCACGTCAACAGCGTGCGCGGCAACGGCGACTTCACGATCGAGGAGCCCGTCCACTACCCGTTCGCGTTCTCCGAGAGCCCGGCGCTGAAGTGGATCAACGCCCAACTCATCAAGGCCAACCCGACTTTCCACAAGAAGACCTTCCTGAAGCCGCTGCACGAGACGCCGGAGTTCTGCAGCACCTGCCACAAGGTCCACCTGCCAGAGCAGCTCAACCGCTACAAGTGGCTGCGCGGCCAGAACCACTACGATTCGTTCCTGCTCAGCGGCGTCTCGGGCCACGGCGTCACGAGCTTCTACTATCCTCCGCGCGCCGAGGCCGGCTGCAACGGCTGCCACATGCCGCTCAACGCGTCGACCGACTTCGGCGCCGCCGACCACGACGGCTCGGGCCTGTCCACCATCCACGACCACCGCTTCCCGGGTGCGAACACGGCCATTCCGTACCTGCTCGACCTGGATCCCGAGACCATCGAGGTGCATCGAGAGATCCTCGAGGGCTCGCTGCGCGTCGACCTCGTCGCGTTGCGCGAGGGCGGGCGCATCGACGGGCGGCTCGTGGGCCCGCTCCGGCCCGAGGTGCCGGCGCTGCGTCCTGGCCAGGAGGTGCTCGTCGAGGCCGTCGTGCGCACGCTGACGCTGGGCCACGCGTTCACGCAGGGCACGGCCGATTCCAACCAGGTCTGGGTGGAGGCCGAGGCGCGGCTGAACGGCGCCGTGATCGGCCGCTCGGGCGGGCTCGATCCCGTCCGGCGCCGCGTCGATCCCTGGAGTCACTTCATCAACGTCTACATGCTCGATCGCGAGGGCCGGCGCATCGACGCGCGCGACGCGGAGAACATCTTCACGCCGCTCTACAACCACCAGATTCCTCCGGGTGCGGCCGACGTCGTCCACTATCGCCTGGCCGTTCCCGAGGACGCCGAGGGCACGCTGGAGGTCACCGTGCGCGTGCACTACCGCAAGTTCGACACGCGGATCATGGAGCAGGTCGTGGACGACCCGGGCTGGCGCAACGACCTGCCGATCACGACGCTGGCCTCCGACACCGTCGCGTTCCCGGTCGGAACGGCCGCGCAAGCCACGACGACGCCGCCCGTGGAAATTCCTGAATGGCAGCGCTGGAACGACTACGGCATCGGCGCGCTGCGCAAGCCCGAGCGTCGCCAGTTGCGCCAGGCCGAGGAACTGTTCGCGCGCGTCGAGGCGCTGGGCCAGGGCGCCGGCGCGCTGAACCTGGCGCGCGTCCACCTCGAGGAGGGCCGCCTCGACGAGGCCGCCGACGCGCTGGCGAGAGCGACGGCCTCCGAGGCGCCGCCACCGCCGTGGTCGGTGGCCTGGTTCGGCGGGCGGGTGCTGTTCGAGCGCGGCGAATTCGCCGCGGCCATCGAGCTGTTCCAGGCGCTGGCGGAGACGCGCTTCGCCGAGGCCCGCGAGCGCGGCTTCGACTTCTCGCGCGACTACCGACTTCTGAACCAGCTCGGTCTGGCCTGGTTCGAACTCGCGCTTGCGCGCGACGGATCCCCCGAGGCGCTGACCGAGGCTGCGCGCTGGTTCGAGGCCGCGCTCGTCGAGGACCCGGAAAACGCCGACGCCCACTACAACCTGGCGCGGATTCGCGAACGCCAGGGCGCCGCCGAGGCTGCCGAGGTCCACCGTGAGGCCTACGCGACCTACCGCGACGACGACAACGCGCGAGACCACGTCGTCGCCGTCGCACGGCGTGCCGATCCGGCCGCCGACCACGCCGCCGATCCCGTCGTCATCTACGACCTGCACCGCCGCGGCAGCGAAGCGTTCGCGCTTCCCGTCTCGGAGCCGTCGACGGAGCCGGGCTCGTGAACCGCAGGCCCGGCGACGAAGATCCGGTCGGCCACCGATACGAGCCCGACCGCGACGACGACCAGGACGCCGAGCGGGGCCTCGAAGACGATCGCATCATCGGCACTGCGTTCCGCGTGTCGCTGCTCGTGCTGGCCGCCCTGGCGGCCGGGGCAGCGCTCGTCGTCGGGGTGCGCGCCCTGCTCGACCGGCCCGTGGCCGAGGTCGTCGAGGAGCCCGACCTCGACGTCGGCGCGCTGCTGGCCGCCGGGAACGACCCGTCTCCGCCGGCCCTGGCCTATCGCGACGTCACCGAAGCGCGCGGCATCGACTTCGTCCATCTCAGCGGTGCGCGGGGCGAGCGCCTGCTGCCCGAGACCATGGGCGGCGGCGTCGGCGTCATCGACTTCGACGCCGACGGAGACTTCGATCTCGTGTTCGTCGACTCGGGCCGCTGGCCCTTCGACGAGGTGCCGCCCGGCGCGGAGCCCGGCGACACGCTTGCCTTGTACCGCAATCTCGGCGACGGGCATTTCGAGCGCGCCACGGCCGAGGCGGGGCTGGGCGGCCGCCACGGCTACGGCATGGGCATCGCCGTCGGCGATGCGGACGGCGACGGGACCGACGACCTGTTCCTGACCACGGTCGGCGGGAATCGCCTGTTCGCCAATCGCGGCGGTCGCTTCCGGGACGTCACGGCTGAGGCCGGCGTGGGCGGCGACGAGAACGCCTGGAGCACGAGCGCGGGCTTCTTCGATGCCGACGCCGACGGCGATCTCGACCTCATGGTGCTCAACTACGTCGCCTGGTCGCGCGACATCGACTTCGAGGTCGATTATCGATTGACGGGCATCGGACGCGCCTACGGGCCGCCGACCAACTTCGCCGGCACGCAGCCCTACTTCTATCGCAATCGCGGCGACGGCACATTCGAGGAGATCGCCGAGTCGGCGGGACTGCACGTCGTCAACGCGGCGACCGGCGCGCCGGTCGGCAAGGGGCTGGCACTCGCGCCGGCCGATCTCGACGCGGACGGCGACCTCGACGTGCTGGTCGCCAACGACACGGTCCGCAACTTCGCATTCCTCAACCAGGGTGACGGGACCTTCGTCGAGGCCGGAACGCTGCTCGGTATCGGCTACGACCGCAGCGGGCGGGCGACGGGGGCCATGGGCATGGACGTGGCGCGGCTCGATGCGTCGACGCTGGCCGTGGCGATCGGCAACTTCGCCAACGAGATGAGCTCGCTGTACGTCACGCGCGACGGCGTCTCGTTTTCCGACGAGGCCATCGGAAGAGGCATCGGCGCACCCTCGCGCGCGGCGCTGACCTTCGGGCTGTTCTTCTACGACTACGACCTCGACGGTCGGTTGGACTTCGCCCAGGTCAACGGGCACGTCGAGCCGGAGATCCGCCGCGTCCAGGCTTCGCAGGCCTATCTCCAGGCCGCGCAATTGTTCTGGAACTGCGGTCCGGACTGCCGGCGGACCTTCGTGCAGGTGCCCGAGGCCGGGATCGGCGCGCTGGCCACCCCCATGGTCGGGCGCGGCGCCACCTATGCCGATTTCGACGGCGACGGGCGCCTGGAACTCGTGGTCACGCAGATCGACGGCCCACCGCTGCTGCTCGCGGCCCCGCCGCCCGAGCGAGCCTGGCTGCGCGTGAGGCTGGCCGGCCCGCCGGGCAATCCGAACGGCATCGGCGCCCGCGTGGCGCTGCACGCCGCCGGCGGTGTCCAGCAACGGACCATCATGCCCACGCGCAGCTATCTTTCGCAGGTCGAACCCGTGGCCACGTTCGGGCTCGGCGACGAGGCCGCCATCGAGCGCATCGTCGTGACCTGGCCCGACGGCAGGCGCGACGTCGTCGAGGCGCCCGAGGCGCGACGCGAGATCGTCGTCGCCCGCGACTGAATCCCGCTTTCGCGCGGGCGAACGAACCTTTCACCGCCCCGGCCCGTCGTTCCAGTGAGACCGCGATGTCCGGGAGATCCATGAACGACGCGGAACACGACCTGCTGGTCCTCGACGCCCAGGACGGAAGCCGGGAGGCCTTCGAGGCGCTCGTGCGCCATCACCACCCGGGGCTGCTGCGCTACGCCATCGCGCTGTCGGGCGAACCGGCCCTGGCCCAGGACGCCGTGCAGGACGGCTGGATGACCGCTGCGAGGCGCATCCGGCGGCTCGACGACGCGCGTGCCTTCCGCGGCTGGCTCTACCACGCCGTGCGCTGGCGCGTGCTCGACATGCAGCGGCGCCGGCACCGACAGGATCTCTCTCTGCCCGACGACGACGCGGCGCTGCCGTCACTCGACGAGGAACAGGCCCGCGAACGCGGCCTGGACCTTGACCGGGCCCTGGAGCGCATGCCGGCCGTCGAGCGCGAGATCCTGCAACTGTTCTATCTGCGCGAACTGCGCATTCCCGAGATCGCCGTGGTGCTCGATGTCCCCCAGGGGACCGTGAAGTCCCGCCTTCATCGCGCGAGGCAGGCACTGAAACTCATCATCGAAGGAGACGACCATGAATCTTGATCGACGCATTCGCGAGGAACTGTCCGACCGCGAGCCGGAACTGGACCCGGCGGAGTTCGACGACCGCGGCCTGTTCGGCATGCTGTTCCGCGTGTTCACGGGCGGGCTGCGACGCTGGGCCGCGTTCGGGATGCTGCTCACGCTCGTCGCCGTGGCGCTGACGGTCTGGTGCGCGATCGGCTTCTTCACGGCTCCGGATGTCGACGGCCGCGTGTTCTGGGGTGTGCTGGCGCTGGCCGCATTCCACGCCGTATCGATGTTCAAGCTCTGGTTCTTCATGGAGATGAACCGCAACTCGGTGCTGCGCGAAGTCAAGCGCGTGGAACGGGCCGTGGAGCGCGGTTCGGTGCCGGACCCGGACTGATCCGGCCGTCCGGGCGCAGAGGGTCCCGGTGCCGGACTACCCGGCGCCGGGGCCGAAGTATTCCTCGATACCCGCGACCACACGCTGCCGATCCTCCTCGGCCAGGTCGGCGTGGAGCGGCAGCGCGAGGCAGCGGCGGCCCAGGTCCTCGGTGACCCCCAGCGGTTGCCGGGCCGGCTTCCCGGAATAGGGCCTCAGCCGGTGGACCGGCTCGAAGTAGACGCCCGTCTCGATGCCTTGCCGGGCCAGGTGCTCGCGCAACGGGTCCCGGTCGGCCGGGTCGCGCACGCGCACGGGGAACGTGAACCAGCTGATCCGGTCTCCATCGTCGGCCCTGGCCGGCAGTTCCAGTCCTTCGATGCCGGCCAGAGCGTGGATGTATCCCGACGCTACGCGCTCGCGGTCGGCCAGGGACGCCTCGAGCCGCTCGACCTGCACGCGCCCGACGGCGGCCTGGAGCTCGGAGAGACGGGCGCTGAGTCCGGGACGATCGGGGTGTCGCGTGCCGGTCTCGGGATCCAGGCCCTGGTTGCGCAACTGCCGGCAACGCGTCAGGAAGCCTTCCTCATCGGCCGTGATCATGCCGCCTTCGCCGGCGGCGATCGGCTTGTTCGGATAGAAGCCGAACGTGCCGGCGTCGCCGATCCCGCCGACGGGACGGCCGCGAACCGTCGCGCCGACGGCCTCGCAGGCGTCCTCGACGACGGCGATGCCGTGCGGGCGGGTGCGGGCCAGGAGGGCGTCCATGGGCGCCGGGCGTCCGAACAGGTGCACGACGAGCACCGCGCGCGTTCGCGGCGACAG
>JAWVZQ010000134.1:0-6613 GCA_033722095.1 Wenzhouxiangellaceae bacterium
CCCGGCGAGCTCAAGAGCGGGGGTTTCCTGCGCGAGTCGATCCTGGCGGATGCGCTGGAAGCGATCCTGGGCGCCGCGTTCCTCGACGGCGGGCTGGACGCGGTTCGCGCGATCGTCGCCTCGCTGATGCGGCAGCGACTCGACGACCTGCCCGATGGAGAGTCTGTCAAGGATTCCAAGACGCGGCTGCAGGAACTGCTGCAGGCCCGCGGCATGGCGCTGCCCGACTACCGGGTCGTCGACGAGAGCGGTGCCGATCACCAGCGCCGCTTCACGGTCCGCTGCACCGTGCCGCTGCTCGACTGCCCGCTCGATGCGACCGCCACCTCGCGGCGCAAGGCCGAGCAGGCCGCCGCGCGCGCCGTGCTCGACCGCATCGAGGCGCAGTCATGAGTGACGCGCCGCATCGCGCAGGGGAGGTGGCGCTCGTGGGCCGTCCCAATGCGGGCAAGTCCACGCTGTTGAACCGGCTCGTCGGCGAGTCGGTATCGATCGTGACGCACAAGCCCCAGACCACGCGTCACCGGATCCGCGGCATCGTGCATCGGCCCGGCGGGCAGTTCGTGGTCGTCGACACGCCGGGCATCCACCAGCGGCGCGACCACGCGCTGAACCGGCACCTGAACCGAGTGGCGGCCGAATCGCTGCGCGGCGTCGACGTGGTCGTCGTGCTCGTCGATGCATCCCGGCCGACCGAAGAGGATCGCAGCGCGGCCCGCGCCGCGTCGCAGTCGGGCCAGCCGGTGATCCTCGTCTTCAACAAGATCGACCGGATCAAGGATCGCGAGCGGCTGCTGCCGATGACCGAGGAGTGGTCGGAATCGCTCCGCCCCGTGGCCGTGCAGTACGTCTCGGCCCTCAGCGGGGACGGCGTCGACGACCTCGTCGGGACCATCATCGAGCAGCTGCCCGAGGGGCCGCCCCGCTTCGACCCGGACCTGTTCACCGAGGAGTCGCAGCGATTCCTTGCCGCAGAGAAGGTCCGCGAACAACTGCTCGAGAATCTGCACCAGGAAGTGCCCTACGGCACGACGGTCGTCATCGAGTCGTTCGAGGAGACGCCGAGCCGGATCGAGATCGCCGGCCGTATCCTCGTGGCCGATGCGCGCCACAAGGGCATCCTGATCGGAAAGGGCGGGCAGACGCTGAAGCGCATCGGCTCGCGCGCCCGGGCCGCCATCGGCGAACTGCTGGGCCGGCGCGTCCACCTCGAGCTGACGGTCGGCGTCGACGAGGACTGGATGAATCGCGAGGAGCGCTTTCCGGGACTCGGATACGAGCGGTGAGCCGCGTCGAGCGCCAGCCGGCGCTGGTCCTGCATCGCCGGGCATTCCGCGACAGCAGTCTGACGCTGGACCTTCTGACGCGCGATCACGGGCGTGTGGGCGCCGTCGCGCGCGCAGCCAGATCGGCGCGCTCCCCCATGCGCGGTCTCCTCGAACCATTCCGGTTGCTCGAAGTCTCGTGGACGCGGCGCGGAGAAATGGCCACGCTGATTTCCGCGGAGCCCTGCGGAAGCGCGCCGCGCCTGACGGGAAGGGCGCTCTGGTGCGGCCTCTACGTCAACGAACTGCTGCTGCGCCTGCTGCCGCGTGATGCCCCGGAACCGGAGTTGTTCCGCATCGGTCTCGAGACGCTGGAGCGGCTTCCCGAGCGCGCGGCCCAGGGTCCGGCGCTGCGGCGCTTCGAGTTCGCGCTGTTGAACGCGCTCGGCGTGGCGCCGGAGCTCGACCGCTGCGCGGCGACCGGCGACGCCGTGATCGAGGGCGCCCGGTACCGGTTCGACCCCGTCGTCGGCCCGCTGCCTTCGGAGTCGGGCAACGGCATTCCGGGTGCTGCGCTGCTGGCCCTGGCCAACGGCGGAACGCCGGGAGAGGCCGAGGCGCGCGCATTGCGGCCGATGATGAGAAAATGGATCGAGCACCAGCTCGACGGGCGTCCTCTGAAGACGCCGTCGCTGTTCCGGGAACAGGCCGCGGAGGAGGGGACATGAAGCCAGCCATGCTCGGAGTCAACATCGATCACGTCGCCACGCTGCGCCAGGCGCGAGGAACGGACTATCCCTCGGTGGTCGAAGCCGCTCGTGTCGTCGAGGCGCACGGCGCCGATCTGGTCACCGTTCATCTGCGCGAGGACCGCAGGCACATCCAGGACGCCGACGTCACGGCGCTGCTCGGCGTCGTCGAAACGCGCCTGAATCTCGAGATGGCCGCCACCGAGGAGATGATCGAGTTCGCGCTGACGCACCGGCCCTCGGACGTCTGCATCGTCCCGGAGCGACGCGAGGAGCTGACCACGGAGGGCGGGCTCGACGTCGCCGGCCAGTCCGACTGGATCGCCGAATGCTGCCGGCGTCTCGGCGGCGCCGGAATCCGTGTGTCGCTGTTCATCGATCCCGAAGCGGTCCAGGTCCGGGCCGCCCGCGCCTGCGGAGCGCCGGTCGTGGAGTTGCACACAGGGGTCTATGCAGAGGCGGGTGGCGCCGCAGGCGAGCTGTCCCGGATCTCCGAGGCCGCCCGGGTCGGCCTTGCCGAGGGTCTCGTCGTCAACGCCGGGCACGGCCTGACGCTCGACAATCTCGGCGCCGTCGCGGGGCTGGGCGCGATCGCCGAGTTCAACATCGGCCATGCGCTCGTGTCCCGGGCGCTGTTCACGGGCCTGGGTCGGGCCGTCGAGGAATTCCGCGAGGTGCTGGCCGGCCGGGTCTGAGCGGGCCCGGCTGCGCCAGGCCGAGGGCCACGCAGGTCGCGGCCGCCGTTCTCAGCAACGCGAACAGTGCATCCCCGAGCGTCTCGCCGCCGGCATTCTCCTGCGGCGGTTCGCCGTTTCCTGCGGTCCCGGCGTCGCCCAGCAGTCGGTCCAGCCGCTCGCAGTGCCGTTCCAGCCTGACTGCGCCGGCGTAGGCGCAGCCGCCTCGCCAGCGATGCAGCATTTCCCTCGCCGCTTCCCGCTGGTCCGCCGCGAGCATCCGTTCGAGATCGGCACGCTGGGCTCCGATCTCGGTGGCGAGGGCGTGTCGCATTCTCGCCGCGTTGGCGTCCGACCCGGCCGCGGCGCGGGCCGCATCGTCGTCGAGCAGCCGTTCGTCGCCGGAGTCCCGTTCCGGGCCGCTGGAAAAGGCGTGCCGGCCGGCCAGGACCTCCCGCAGGCAGACCCGCAACGCATCCGACGTCACGGGCTTGGGCAACCAACCCGAGAAGCCGGCTGCGCGGGCGCGATCGCGGACTTCGGGTCGCGCGTCGGCGGTCACCGCGATGGCACGGGGCGCCCGGTCGCCGAGACCGTCCCGGATGGCGCGCCAGGCAGCGAAGCCGTCGCGTCCGGGCATGTGCAGGTCGAGCAACACGAGATCGGGACGATGCCGCAGTGCGGCGCGATGCGCGCCGTCCGCGTCGGCGGCCTCGTGGACGACGCGCACGATGCCGCGCAGCCAACCGCGCATCAGGTCCCGGTTCAATGCGTGATCGTCGACGACGAGGATGCTCGCCGCGTTCCCGCCGCGTTTCCGCCTTCCGCCGGCCATGTCTGACAATATAGGCGCATGGACCGATCGCTTCCAGCCCTTCGCGCGGCCCTCGTCGTCGGGTCGCTGATCGCGGTCCCGGCCTGGGCGCTGGAGTGGACGCTCGAGGCCGGCGCCACGCGCGTGGGCCCCCTGGAGTTCGATGAAGCCTCCGCGCGGCGCCGGGCCGACGGGTCGGTCGCCGTGGCCGTCGAGGGCGCGACCGCCCGACCGGGGATCGCGCTCGGGGGGCTGCGCCTGCGGTGTCCGGCCGATCCGCGCCGAAGGTGCGCAGGCGGCTCGCTGGAATGGGACCGGCCGGCTGCCGGCACGGTATCGGGAACCGTCCGGGCCGACGATGCCGGTCTGCGCGTGACCCTCGGTGATGCGCGGCTCCTGCGGGCGCCGTCGGACAATGCGGTGGAATGGACACTCGAGGGGGTTCCGCTGGAATGGGTGCCTCCGGGCGTCCGGGACCGGTTCGGCCTGGCGGCCCTGTCGGGCAGCTTTGCCGGCGACCTGCGCTTCGAGGGCATGCGATTGCGAGCGAGCGTAGCGGTCCGGTCCCTGGAGTTCGATACCGTCGACGGTCGCTATGCCGGGGCCGGCCTCGGGCTCTCGGCCGAGGCGCAATGGAGCGACGGCGACGTCGAGACGACGCTGCGCTGGACCGACGGCGAGGCGCTGCTGGGCCCGGTCTACCTGCCGCCGCCCCCGGCGACCGCCACGATCTCGGTCGCGGGCGACCGCGAAAACGAGAGCGGAAGCGGGAACGGGGGGTGGCGGATCCGTTCCCTGGTCCTCGACCTGCCCGGCGTCGTGCGCGCCGAAGGCAGCGCTCTCCTGCCGGCGCCGCTCGGCCCGCCGGTCACCGCGACGCTGGAACTCGCGCACCTCGACCTGGCTGCGGGCTGGGAGCAGGGTCTGCAGTCGCTGGCCGCGCGCAGCGGACTCGGCGATCTCTCGCCGTCGGGGCGCCTGTCCGGGCGGGCGGCCTGGGACCGCGGACGGATCACGAATCTCGGGCTCCGCATCGAATCGGCCTCGCTGGCCGATGCGAAGTCGCGGCTTTCGCTGGACGGGATCGCCGGGGCGGTCGACTTCGACGGTGCCGAACGCGACCTTTCGGCGGCTCTGGAGTGGTCGGAAGGCATGTTCTACCGGATTCCGCTCGGCGCCGTTTCCGCGCGCGTGACGGGTCGTAGCGGAGAACCGCTCCGGCTGGCGGCCCCGATCCGCGTGCCGGTGCTCGACGGGGCGCTGACCGTGGACCGGTTCTCGTGGGAGGGATGGCTGGCCGGCGAAGCGGCCGTGCAGTTCGACGCCGGGCTCGAACCCATCGACCTGCGGTTGCTGACCCGCACGCTGGGCTGGCCCGAGTTCGGCGGGCAGGTCTCCGGGGAGTTCCCCGGGCTGGAACTGGCCGGTAGTGTGTTCCGCGTCGACGGCGTGCTCGACGTGGCGATGTTCTCGGGGCGGGCGCGCGTGGAGAATCTCTCGATCGAGCGCCCGTTCGGCACGCTGCCGGCGCTGGCTGCCGACCTGCGGCTCGAGCGCCTGGACCTGGAGCCGCTGACCGGTGCCTTCTCGTTCGGACGGATGACGGGCCGTCTCTCGGGCCACGTCACGGGTCTGAGGCTGCTCGACTGGCAACCCGTGGCCTTCGATGCCTGGCTGGCCACGGAAGAGGATGTCGATGGACCGCGCCGGATCAGCCAGCGCGCCGTCGACTCGCTCTCGAGCATCGGCGGCGGGCCGTCCGGGCTGTCGAGCACGTTCCTTCGCTTCTTCGATGATTTTCCCTACGAGCAGGTCGGTCTGGGTTGTCGGCTCGCCAACAACGTCTGCCGGATGCGGGGGCTGGAAACGCTGGCCGGTGGAGGCTACCTGATCGTCGAGGGTCGCTCGCTGCCCCGTCTCGACGTCGTCGGCTACCGCCGGAACGTGGACTGGCCCCGGCTTCTCGCGCAGCTTCGCGCCGCCACGCGCGGCGAAGGCGGAATCACCGTCGGTCAGCGCGCGCCTGATTGACTCCGAGCGTGATTCCGCGCGGTCGCGGTGGCCCCGTTTGGTACACTTCGCGTCCCCGGTCCCGCCTCTCGCGGCGCGCCGGGCCGACCCGCCGAGGAGGCTCGCGAGCCATGTCCAGTACGATCAAACGATTCGCCACGCTGATGCTGCTCATCGTCATCGCCGCCTGCGTGACGATCAACGTGTATTTCCCCGAGGCCGCCGTGGAGCGCGCGGCGGATCGGTTCATCCAGGACGTGATCGGAAGCGAGTCCGCGAGCGACGAGCAGGCATCGACGGCACCGGCCCCGCGCGGTTTCGCGGCGCGGCTCGGCGACTGGCTCGTGCCCTCGGCGCACGCCCAGGACCAGGCTCGCGCCGACATCGACATCCGCACGCCGCAGATCACGGCCATCAAGGAGCGAATGGCCCAGCGCCATGACCAGCACCTGAAGGCCTGGTACGAGGCAGGCGCCATCGGCTTCGGCAACGACGGTCTCGTCGACATCCGCGATCGCGGCGCGGTCGGGCTCTCCGAGCGCCGCCAGCTCGAGGAAGTCGTCGCCGCCGAGAATGCCGATCGTCGCGCCGTCTACCGCGAGATCGCCGTGGCCAACGGCCATCCGGAGTGGGAGGATCAGATTCGCGAGACCTTCGCCGACCGCTGGGTCGCGAACGCGCGCGAAGGCTGGTACTACCGCGACGCCGACGGAACCTGGAAGCGGAAGTAGCCTTGGGTTCACGCAGGCGCAGGCGTCTGCCGGCCGAGCCGGTGGACGTGGTCATCTCGGATCTTTCGCATGACGGTCGCGGCGTCGGGCGCGTCGAGGACAAGGTCGTCTTCGTTCACGGCGCGCTGCCCGGCGAGCGCGTCTCGGCACGGCTGACCGGGCGCAATCGCCGTTTCGACGAGGCCGTCACCGTCGAGGTCCACGAGGCCTCCGACGAGCGTGTCGATCCGCGCTGCCCCTGGTTCGGCGATTGCGGGGGCTGTGCGCTGCAGCACCTCGACCACGCCTCGCAGCTGAAATGGAAGCAGGCGCGACTGGCCGAGAACCTGCGCCGCATCGGCGAGGTCGAGCCCGAGGGCTGGCTCGAGCC
>JAWVZQ010000135.1:0-6604 GCA_033722095.1 Wenzhouxiangellaceae bacterium
AAGGACGCGGTGGACAACCGCGCCGACGCCGACGCCGTGATGTCGGCCTGGCGCGACGTCGACGAGACCATCGAGTCCATCGAACGCGGCGTCGAGGCCACACCGGAACAGGAACTGCTGGCCGTCGCCGCGATCCTCGACGTCGCCGCCGAGGAGTACGGAATCGGCGTGGCCGACGACGGCGTCGTCGACAACGCGCACGAGTACCAGGACGCCTGGGGCTTCACGCAGATCGCGCTGCAGCGCGTCGGGCAGGTGGCCGCCACGAGCGACGTCGAGCGCTCTGCCACGGCCCAGGCCGCCGTGGCCGTCTCCAGCCTCGAGGACCTGTGGCCCGAGCTCGCCCCGCAGATCGTTCGCCAGGCCGATGTCTCCCGCATCGAGGCAGCCGCCGAGCGCGTGCGTGAAGTCGCCGGAAACATCGACTGAAGCCGCTGGGTGCGGCCGTCCGAGCCGCCGACCGTGCACACGATGATGCCGTGAGCCTACAGACCGCCTTCCGCTGGACCGACGTCCGCACCGTCGCGCGCTACTGCGGGATGAGCGCGCTGATCCCGGCCGGCATGGGCCTGGTCTCGGCGCCGGTCGCCTGGTGGTCGGGCGACCACCCGGCGCTGGCGGGGTTCCTCTGGATGAGTGCGATTTCGGTGGCGGCCGGGGCGCTGCTCTTCGCCTGCGGCATCCGCCGCGTACTGGTCAACCACTACCAGATCTTCTGGATCATCTCGTTCTCGTGGGTGGTCATCAGCCTGCTCGGCAGCATCCCGCTCTGGCTCGCCGGGCACGCCGCCCCGGCCGGCTCGGCCTCGGCCGTGTTCGCCTCATGGCCGAACGCGCTGTTCGAGTCGGTGTCCGGTTTCACGAGCACGGGCCTGACCATGGCAGCGGGCAGCGAGGGCGAACTCACGGCCGGACTGCAGTGGTGGCGAAGCTTCAGCCAGTGGGTCGGCGGCATCGGCATCATCCTCGCCGTCGTACTGTTCATCTTCTCCCACCGCCAGTCGCGGCTGCTCGTCCACGTGGAACTCGGGTCGGTGATCCTCGGCAAGAGCGTGCACACGACGGCGCTGCGCGTCTGGGCCATCTACTCGCTGTACACGCTGATCGTGATCGGCCTGCTGCTGCCGACCGACATGTCGCCCTGGGAAGCGGTCAATTACGGGCTGGCGGCCATCTCCACGGGCGGGTTCGGCGTGACCGGCGGCAGTCTCGGCGACTTCTCCCGGTTCGCGCAAGCGGCGGTGCTGCTGGGCATCGTGCTCGGTGCGCTGAGCTTCGCGACGCACCAGCGCGCCTTCCAGCGCCAGTTCGGGAAGGTCCTGGAGAGTCCGCAGATGCGGTGGTTCATGGGCACGCTTCTGGTCCTGCTGGTCGCGATGTTCGCCAGTTCTCTGGCGCTCGGCGACCATGCGTGGCCCGACATCGTCTTCCAGGCCGTCACCTCGCTGGGCACGGCCGGGTTCAGTACCGTCGACCTGGCAGCCTGGCCGGCGCCGATGCTGATGCTGATGATCATGGCCATGGTCGTGGGCGGCTGCGAGGGCTCGACGGTGGGCGGAATCAAGATCTCGAGATTCCGGCGCCTGGTCCTCGAATTCGGCAGGACGCTGCGCGTGCTGCGCGAGGAACCGGAGGCCATCACCGACGCGGAGGTCATCGAGGAGCGCACCGAGACCACGAACCGGATGCTGCAGGCGCTGTTCCTGGCCTTCCTCTGGTTGCTCACGCTGCTGAGCGGCGTCTTTGCGCTCGTGTTCCTGGTCGATGCACCGTTGCTGCCGATCATCTTCGAGGCCACCTCTGCACTCGGCTGCGTGGGACTGACATCGGGCGTGACGCAACCGGAAATGGACGGGGCGGCCAAGGGCATCCTGATGCTGCTGATGTGGCTGGGACGGCTCGAGATCATCCCGATCCTGGCCATCGTGCTCGCACCGTTCTTCGTACACCAGGTCGAGGACTGACCCCGGCCGGACCGGCGTCGGCGAATTGTTACAATTGAAACCTTTCGCGCCCGGCGCGTCGGGCGCTTCACCGCAATCTCGAGGAACCACCCATGGGCCTGCTCGTCGACGGCGAATGGAAAGACAAGTGGTACGACACCGACTCGAACGACGGCAAGTTCGAACGCGAGCAGTCTTCGTTCCGAAACTGGATCACCGCCGACGGCTCGGCGGGCCCCTCCGGGGAAGGCGGATTCGAGGCGGAGCCCGGCCGCTATCATCTCTACGTGGCCTATGCCTGCCCCTGGGCCCACCGTGCGCTGATCTTCCGCAAGCTCAAGGGGCTCGAGGACATGATCTCGCTGTCGGTCGTCAACCCGCTCATGAAGGAACACGGCTGGACATTCCGTCCCGGCTACAAGGTCATCGGCGACCCGATCCACGACGCGGAATTCCTGCACCAGGTCTACACGGCCGCCGATCCCGACTACACCGGTCGCGTCACCGTGCCGGCCATCTGGGACCGAAAGAAGAACACCATCGTCAACAACGAGTCCTCCGAGATCATCCGGATGTTCAACTCCGCATTCGACGGCGTCGGGGCAAAGGAAGGCGACTACTATCCCGAGGATCTCCGCGAGGAGATCGACGCGGTCAACGAGACCGTCTACGACAAGGTCAACAACGGCGTCTACAAGGCCGGCTTCGCGACGACGCAGGACGCCTACGAGGAGGCCGTGGTCCCGCTGTTCGAGACCCTCGACGATCTCGAGGAACGGCTCGCAGAGAATCGTTTCCTGTGCGGCGACCGCATCACGGAGGCGGACTGGCGGCTGTTCACGACGCTGATCCGCTTCGATGCCGTCTACGTCGGCCACTTCAAGTGCAACATCCGCCGCATCGACGACTATCCGAACCTCTCGAACTACGTTCGCGAACTGTTCCAGTGGCCGGGCGTGTCCGAGACCGTCGAGCTGCGTGCGATCAAGATGCACTATTACGCCAGCCACGACATGATCAACCCCACGGAGATCATCCCGCTCGGCCCGGCCCTGGACTTCCACCGCCCGCACGACCGCGGTCGTTTCGGATAACGCTTCCGGCGCCGTGAAGCCCACCGGCACTTTCCTCTACTTCGCCTACGGCTCGAACCTGATGTCGGCGAGGCTGCTCGCGCGCTGCCCGTCCGCGCGCAAGGCCGGGACGGCGCGACTGTTCGGCCATCGGCTGGCGTGGCACAAGTTCGGCTGCGACGACACCGGCAAGTGCGATGTGGTCCGGACCGGCTCGCCCGTCGACGTCGTTCATGGCGTGGCGTGGCGGATCCGACATGCAGAGCGGCCGGCCCTGGACTTCCACGAGGAACTCGACACCGGCTATACCGCGGAGACGGTGCGCATACAGGTCAACGGCCGTTTTCGCCACGCACGGACCTACCGCGCGATCCCCGTCGATCCATCGCTGCGGCCGTTGGACTGGTACAAGCGATTCGTCGTCGAGGGTGCGCGCGAGCATGCGCTGCCCAGCCACTGGATCGCGGCACTGGATCGTGCACCGGTCCTGCGCGACTCCGACCTGCCGAGGCGCAACCGCAATCTACGAGTCAGCCGCCCCGGCTGAATCCAGTGCGACGCCCCCCCGGGAAGGGCCGGGGCAGCGCCCGGCCGGCAACGCGACCGGCGCGTGCCGGAACGCCGCCGAGGCCGTGATCGGCCCGCGACCGCTTGAACCGTCTATTTCAGTCCCGACTGCGCGTAGAACTCTGCGAGCGCCTGCATTTCCTGATCGTCCAGGTCCATCTCGGGCTGCATCTTCTCGGGCTGCCAGCGCTCTCCCGCTTTGAAATGCTCGAACTGCTCGATCAGGTAGGCCTTGGGCTGTCCGGCGAGAATTCCGGCATCGTCCAGCGCCAGGGTCCCCGCGTCGCTGTGACAGCGTTCGCAGTTCGCTTCATGAATCGCCGCGCCCTGGGCAGCCAGTGCTTCATCGACCTCCTGGTCGAACGCCCGGAAAGGCTGACCGGCGTAATAACCGGCCGCTTCGATCTGCTCGTCCTCGGAAAGGCTCGATGCCAGCGCGCAGTGGCTTTCCGCGTCCGTCTCGCTCTCCTGCTCGAAATAGTCGGCTTCGCAGGGGCGGGCTTCCGCAGCGAAGATCGCCATCTGGTTCTCGAGAAAATAGTCGGATGCACCGGCAATCGTGGGCACCTCCGGATCCTTGCTGAATCCGTCCTCGGAATGGCAGGCCGTGCACGCCTGCACGACTTCGGGCGCTTCGGCGAAAGCCACCTGGCTCCCTAGCGCGAGAAACGAGCCCAGGGACACCATCGCGACGTACTTGATCATTGCATGCATATCAACTCCTCGGCTTGACCAGCCTTCCATCATTTCTGCAGACACACCGTGTCCATCATCGGATTCCGCCTGCCTTGCCCGACAGGGTAATCAGTCGAACCTGTACCGAAGCTGAACGCTGACCACATGGACGGTTCCGTCGGGGGTCTGTTCACCCAGCCGCAGCAGGGTCGGCACCGTGTCCGGCGCGATGTCGTCCCGGAAGAAGTCGTCTTCCGTGAGCTTGCCCATGAGGTAGGCCAGGCGTAGATTCAGACGGTCGTTGATCACGCGCTCGGCGGTCGCCTCGAGCGTGACCCGCCGCGTCTCGAGTTCCGGGAAGGCCGGGTCGGCGTTGCGCTTTTCCACCCGGATGTCGCCGTCCGCCGACGCGTACACGAGGTTCAGGCCGGCTTCGACCCACCTGCCGTCGGGATTGTCGAAGGTCAGCCCGAGGCCGGCCGTGCGGAACTCGTCCTTCTGCCGCGCGCTCCACTCGGCGCCGTCGATATTGTCGGCCCCGAGAATGTCGGCACGGAGAGACTCCAGCGCGACGAAGGCGTGGCCGCTGAGATGCCGCGAAAGACTGGCCGAAACGTCCAGGCCGTAGCTCTCTGCACGGCCGTCGCTGAGCCCGATTTCCGTATCGGCGTATTCCTCGTCCGAATACTCGGCGTAGAGACTCGTCGAGACCTTGTCGGAGATCGCGAAATCCGCGACGGCCCGCACGGCGTCGCGGTCCTTCTCGGAGAAGTGGAAGCGCCTGAGACTGGGATTGACCTGAGGCCCGAGCAATGCGGGATCCAGGTCGTTGCGGCGTTCCTCGCGGCTGACCTCCACATCGAGATTGAGCCGGGAAATCGGCGTCGCTCGGACCTGCAGGGAGACATGCCGGGTGTCGGTATCCTCGACTTCCTGCAGCGAGCGCTTCATGCCCTTGTGCCAGGCGGATGCCGTGACCTTCAGGAACGAGGCGAAGCGATAGTCGACCGCGCCCTCGACGCGGGTGCGCTCGTAGCTGAACGGTTCGTAGCTGCGCTCGTCGGTCAGGAACGTGTCGGCAACCACCTGCACGAATTCCGCGGCGGGCGTCTTGTTGTCGCGCTCGTCATAACTGAACTGCAGCTTCGTGCGCAGCCTGCTCGTCAGGTCGCTGGTGGCCCTGAGGTTCAGGATGCGCGTGTCGATGCGTCCATCGAGGTCGCTGCGCGGCAGCACGGGGTTGGCGATCAGCGGATTGACGGTGGCATCGAGAAACGGCTCGTCCTGCTCACCCCTCCCGAACGCCAGATTTCCGGCAAGCCTGAGCCTGCGCGACAGGAACCAGGATCCCGAGACCATGAACTGGTGGAAGTGGTTTTCGGGCGCCTGGGCGAGCCGCCCCCGGTCGGCTCCATTGATACCCAGGAACGGGTTTTCCCACGTCACGGACCGATTCCCGTTGTCGAAATCCGAAAGATGGTAGGACGCTTTCAGCTGCCATCGATCCCTGACATACCCCACCGAGGCATCGACCTGGGTGGTTTCGTAATCGATCGGATAGGCCAGTTCGGCGGCGCGAAAGATGAAGCTCGCGCCGCGGATGAGATTGCCCTGCTTGCGGGTCCGCTCGACGCCGACTCGATACTGCCAGGGGCTTTCACGCTCCACTTTCAGCGCCAGGCCGAGCGTCTTCCTTTCATGACCGATCTCGATGCCCCGAAGGCTCTCTCCGAGGCTCGTCATTCCGTCCGTGGTGCCCGCGCGCACCCAGCCCGGGGGAAGCGTCTGGTTGGACGTTCCCGCACCGACGAAGATCGAGCGGGTGTCGTCGGCCCTGTAGTAGGGAATCTCGTTGTAGGAGAACTCCAGACCGTACGCGCCCTGGCGACCCGCATCGACGGCCAGGTACCGGCTATCGATGCCGAGTCGATCGCCGCGGACGAGGAGGTATCGGGCGTCTTCGGACCGATATCGCAGGTCGACGCCGACCGCGGGATAGATTCCCGATTCTTCCAGCCCGCGGTAGGTACCGAACTCGAACAGGTCGTCCGACACCCATCCCGCGCCGATCAGGATCGATCCTTGAGCACCGTAGACGAAGGGACATGCCTCGCATGCCCACTCGCTGGTATCCGGCTCGACAGCGTCGGCGGCCGAACTCCCCTCTGCACCGCCGGCCGAAGCCGGAATGACGGATGCTGACTTTTTAAATCCCAGGTAGCCGTTAACCACCGCTAGTCCTGCATTAGCTCCGATAATAATGGATTCCGTCCCATCACTAATTTGCTTTTGCTCGGGCGTTTCGCAGTCATAAATCATACAGTAGGATGGCTGTATCATCGCAAG
>JAWVZQ010000136.1:0-6575 GCA_033722095.1 Wenzhouxiangellaceae bacterium
AGGACAGCAATCCGTGGGCGGAACACGTTCCACGCGAGCGGCTCGAGCCGCGCGGCCCGGTCGAGGTCCTCGCGACCTGGCTCGGTGCCCGGCAGGGTCGAGCTGGCCTCGAGCGACCGCTCATGGTCCGGTTCGGCGACATCTCGCGCATCGAGGCGGCCGGCCGCGACCTGACCGTCACGCTGAAGAGCGGCACCGTCATCGAACTGGATCGCTTCGAGGCCGACGACTTCGCCGACGGCCTTCGCGTCTGGGACAGGCATGGAGGCGTCGTCGAACTGGGCGAATGGCCCGTGACCCGCGTCGAGTTCCTGGCGACGCCGCCACTGCCGGAAGTGCCGAACCCACTGCGGGGCACGGTGTACACAGCACGAGGTAGCTTCACAGGCCTCGTCCAGTGGGACCGCACGGCGGCGCTGGGTTCGGACCTGCTCCTCGGTCGGACGAAGGAAGGCATGCAGCGGCTGCGCTTCGATGCCATAGACCGCATCGAGCGCGCGCCGGACGGCCGTGCCGTCGTGCTCCTGTCCGACGGACGTGAGGTCCGCTTGGGCGGCACGCGCGCGACCGGCGACGGTCACCTCGGCGTCTATGTCGACGATGCGCGCTACGGCCGCGTGCTCGTGTCGTGGGAAGCCTTCGAGCGGATCGAGTTCGACCACGGCTCGGACGCCCGTGCGCCGGGCTACGAAGATTTTCCGCCCGGCGAGCGGCTGCGCGGCCGGGTCCGGCTCGCCGACGGCAGCGTACTTTCCGGGACGATCGTCTACGACCTCGACGAGAGCGAGACGACGCAGACGCTCGATGCGCCGCGCGACGGTGTGGATTACACGATTCCGTTCGGGCTCGTCGCCGCCATTGACGCCGGGCAGGGTGAACGCGCGGTCGTGAGGCTCCACGGCGGCGAGTCGGTGGAACTCGAGCGCGAGGGTGACCTGGGGCCGGACAACCTCGGCGTGCTGGTGTTCACGGGCGACGCCGCGGCGCCGGTCCACGTCCCTTGGGAGCAGGTGCGACGCATCGAGTTCGACCGGCCTTCGGCCCTGTCTCCGCCGCTGCCGCGGCAGGACGACTGAACCGCCACGGCCTCAGTCGCCGCCTTCGATCTTGTCCTGCGTCTTCGTCTCGAAGTCCGAGGCGTCGTGGCGCTCGTGCAGCTGCATCTCGGGGCGCCCGAAGGTGCGGTTGACCATGCGTCCGCGCGTGACGGCCTCGCGTTCGTCGATCGCGCGGGCCCAGCGCTGTACGTGGGCGTAGCCCTCGACCTGCAGGAACTCCGCGGCGTCGTAGAGGCGGCCCAGCGCCAGCGAGCCGTACCAGGGCCAGATCGCCATGTCGGCGATGGTGTAGTCGTCGCCGGCGATGAACTCGTGGTCGGCCAGCCGGCGGTCGAGCACGTCCATCTGGCGCTTGGCTTCCATCGCGTAGCGGTTGATCGGGTACTCGAGCTTGACGGGGGCGTAGTTGTAGAAGTGCCCGAAGCCGCCGCCGAGGAACGGCGCGCTGCCGACCTGCCAGAACAGCCAGCTCAGCGTCTCGGCGCGCCCGACGGCATCGGCGGGAAGGAAGGCGCCGAACTTCTCGGCCAGGTGCAGCAGGATCGCGCCGGACTCGAACACGCGGATCGGCGTCTCGCCGCTGCGGTCCACCATGGCCGGGATCTTCGAGTTCGGGTTGACCTCGACGAAGCCGCTCGTGAACTGGTCGCCTTCGCCGATATCGATGAGCCAGGCATCGTACTCGGCGCCGTCGTGACCGGCCGCCAGCAGTTCCTCGAACAGGATCGTGACCTTGACGCCGTTGGGCGTGCCCAGTGAGTAGAGCTGGAATGGGTGCTCACCGACGGGCAGTTCGCGATGCTCGCGCGGGCCGGCCTCGGGCCGGTTGATCTTCGAGAACTTGCCGCCGTCGTCCTCGGGCGGCGTCCAGACGCGGGGCGGTTCGTACTCGTCAGCCATGGGATCACCGTGGAGTGGAATCGCTTCGGAGTATACGCACCGCCCCGTTCAGGCCCGGTGACTCAGCGGCGCCGGTCGCGATTGCCCGAACGCAGCCTCTCGGCGCGCTGCGTGCCGCCGCGCCGGGCCCGGTCGGGTGCCTCGACGCGTGCGGCACGCTGGCCGGCGTGCGTGCTGCCGCGCTTCGGAGCCGTTCGCGTCGAGTGGCTCGAGCGCTTGCGTTCCGGGGCCCGATACGTTGCACGCGTCGAGGAATGCGTCGATGAGCCGGTCGTCGTGCGGGTCGAACCCCGAGTCGAGGCCCGGGTGGATTCACGCTTCGACTCGACGCGCCGGCTGCTCCGCACCGTGGACCGGGCAGGCGAGGCCGCCTTCCGGCTCCGCGCCTTCTGCGTGCCCGCAGCGGTCGGCCGCGAGCGCGAGGAAGAGGCGCGCATCGTCGAGCGCGCGGAGGATGCGCTGCGTTCGGCCGCGCGGCTCCGGGTCCGGCTCGCCGTCTCGGAACGCGACGACTGGCGGGACCCTTCCCGCGAAGACGAACGAGTGCCCGGTCGCGACGCGCGCTTCGATTCCGGGCGGGACAGCGTCCGCGCCTCGGATCTCGAGGCCTGGCGCGATGCCCTGGACCGGTCGAGCGAGCTGGACCGGTCGCGCGAGAGTTCCGAGCGACCCGAGAGCGCATTGCGCCCGGCCTTCGACGACCGGTCCGCCGTCGCACGGCGCGTGCTGGTGCCCGGTGCGCTCTGGCGCGACGATCGCACCGCGGATTCGCGGTCGGACCGCTGCGCCTGGCGGCTGCGCTGCGACGACTCGGGGAGTCTGCGCGCTCTCGATTCCACGGCGGCCGTGCGCCTCGACGATGAACCGACCCGCGCGTGGCGGTCGCTCTTCGAATGGCGGCTCCTCGCGCCCTGGTGGTCGCGGTAGTCGGCCGGGGCCGCGTCGCGCCGGCCGGATCCGCGCTGGACCAGGCGCCGGCGGTTGTCGACGCTGTCCTTCCAGTGCCGCGCGGTCTTCGAATGCACGACATCGCGGCCCGACGAGTAGTGGTGCCCGGCGTACTGCTTCGTGCCGTGGTGACGGTGGCCGTAGCGGTGATGCTCGTGGACGACGACCCGGTGGTGGGTCCAGTGCACGGAGCTGAAGAAGAACGCCGACTCCACGTGGTGTCCGCCGCTCCAGTGGAAACTGAAGCCGAAGCCCGAACGCGGGCGGTGGTAATGCGGCGGCTCCCACCAGACCGGCGGATAGGCCGCGTAGCGCCACGAGCCGTAGACGACGCGCGGGTCGTAGTAGGGCACATAGACCACGCGCGTCACGGCCGGCTCGACGTAGATGTAGCTCGGCTCGCGCACGACGCGGACGTATTCGTTGCTGCGCAGATAGCCCGCTGCGTAGGCCTCGTCGCGGAGGTACTGGACGGTGTCGAGCACCTCGTATTCCTGGTACAGGAACGCCTCGCCGAGGCGCTGTGTCCAGTGCAGGTCGGCGTCCATGCGCGCGAGCAGTTCGGGAAACGCGACGAGCGCCATGACGCTGGGATGCCACGGCATGTGCTCGACGGCACGGACCGCGTATTCGCCGTCGTAGCCGGGATTGGCGCGCGACCAGCGCGCGGCCTGGACCACGTCCAGCGGGTAGGTGGCCGCGATGAGCACGTGCGACAGCACGGTGTCGGGATACAGCGCGATCGGCGCGAGCATCTGGTCGAGCTCGGCCTGGCTGTACGCGATCGGCGGTGCCTGTGCCGGCGCGCGCTCGGCCGACATGCCCAGGCCCAGCGCCAGCAGCGCGGCCAGGATGATCGTGATTCGTGCCTTGGCGGTCTTCATCGTTGCGTCCTCCTCGGCGGCCGTGACGGCCGTTGTGGGCTCCTGTATAGCGGCAGGTGCCTGAAGCCCCGCTGAACGAGCGTTCCGCGGAGTCGGGCCGGCAAGCGGCTACGGGGCCGGATCGGACGGGTCGGCGGGGGAGGAAGATCGCCGTGCACGCGGGGGAGGCGGCGGCACGCGCGGGTCGCTGAAGTCGGGCGGCGGCGGGCGCTCGCGGCCGCAGATCGAGCCCATCGTGACGATCATGGAGGTCCACGGATTCATGAGCTCGTCGATGGTCGGCGCCCGGCGGCGCGTGCACACGACCGTGCCGTCGGCCAGCACGTGGCGGCCGCCGCGGCTCCCGTCGTTGTCGGTCCAGGTCTGCGTCGACGGCGTGACGCGCCCGACGTGGCCGGACAGCCAACCTCGGACGCCGGGGAGGCCGGGGATGCGCTCCCCGCGCACAGTCCAGGGCAGTGCGTCGTCCGCGTCTTCGCCGGTCCGCTCGGACATCGTGCCGGCCTGCTCGAGCACGGCGGCGCGCAGCGCGGCCCCGCTAGCCGGCGACCCGGAGCCCGTTTCCTCAGGTTCCGAATCGGGCCCGGGCTCTCGCCGGGCCGAAGTTCCTGCAACGGGCTCAGGCAGGGGCGGAGCGGGCGCCGTCGGCGGAGGATCTGCCGGCGGTTCGGGCCGTGCTTCGGGTGCCGGGGCCGGTTCCGGGGTCGGTGCGGCAAGCCGCATCGTGATCACCGGGGCGCCCGGCGTCGGCGACGTCCCGGGCAGTGGGACCCGCAGCGCGACGGCGAGCAGCACGGCGTGGGCGAACAGCGAGGCCGCGATCGCCGTCCACGGCACGCTTCGCCGGAGGGCCCGGGCCTGCGTTCGCGCATGCGGGGGGACGTGCCCGGACTGCAGGATCATCGGCGGAGTTCACGGAGCGGGCTGGTAGAATAGAGGGTTCGGAATTATCCAATCGTTAAACAGGGAATCTCATGGGATACGAACACGTCAAGATGCCGGAATCCGGCCAGCGCATCACGGTCGAGAACGACAAGCTGAACGTGCCCGACGAGCCGATTCTCGGCTACGTCGAGGGCGACGGGATCGGCGTCGACATCACGCCGGCCTGCCTGAAGGTCTGGGACGCGGCCGTGGAGAAGGCCTACGGCGGCAAGCGCAAGGTGCACTGGGCCGAACTGTTCCTCGGTGAGAAGGCCTCGAAGGTCTACGGCGGCGACTATTTCCCCGATGAGACGCTGGAAGCCATCCAGGATCTCGTCGTGGCCATCAAGGGCCCGCTGACCACGCCCGTGGGCGAGGGCTTCCGGTCGCTGAACGTCTCGCTGCGCCAGACGCTGGACCTCTACGCGTGCGTGCGTCCCGTCAAGTACTACCAGGGCGTGCCCTCGCCGATGAAGAACCCCGACGATTTCGACATCGTCGTGTTCCGCGAGAATACCGAGGACGTGTACTCGGGCATCGAATACGAGTCGGGCACGGCCGAGAACGAGAAGCTCGCGAAGTTCCTGCGCGAGGAAATGGGCTGCGAGTTCTTCGAGAACGCGGGCCTCGGCGTCAAGCCGATCTCGGAGTTCGGCAGCAAGCGCCTGGTGCGCAAGGCCATCGAGTACGCCATCGAGAACGACCGCGAATCGGTGACGCTCGTGCACAAGGGCAACATCATGAAGTTCACCGAGGGCGCGTTCCGGAAGTGGGGCTACGAGGTCGCCGCCGAAGAGTTCGGCGACGTGACGATCACCGAGGACGAGCTCTGGGAGAAGCACGACGGAAAGCGGCCCGAGGGCAGGATCGTCATCAAGGACCGCATCGCCGACATCATGTTCCAGCTGCTGCAGTTGCGCCCGGCCGAGTTCGATGTGCTCGCCACGATGAACCTGAATGGCGACTACCTTTCCGACGCCGCGGCCGCGTCCGTGGGCGGGATCGGTATCGCGCCCGGCGCGAACATGGCCGACCACGTGGCCGTTTTCGAGGCCACGCACGGCACGGCGCCGAAGTACGCGGGGCAGGACAAGGTCAACCCGTCCTCGCTGCTGTTCTCGGGCGTGATGATGTTCGACTACATCGGCTGGCCCGAGGTCGGTCGCCTCATCGAGCGGGCCTTCGAGAAGGTCGTGGTCGCCGGCACCGTCACCTACGACTTCGCGCGCCAGCGCGACGACGCCACGAAGGTGTCGACGTCGGGCTTCGCCGACGCGCTGGTCGAGGCGATCCGGCAGGCGTGAGCCTGCTCGACGGCGCGCGCGCCGCGTTGGCCGAGACCGACCCGGCGGCCAAGTGCCGCCGGGTCGATGCACTCTGGCGCGAAGTCGAGAGTGCTTCGGTGCTGCCCCACGACGGCGGGCCCGTGCCGCAGGTCGGGCGTCCCGAGCGGCCGTGCCTCGTTGCACCGCAATCGCTGCCGCGGCGTGGCCTCGGCAGCGACGAGGGCCGTGCGGCGCTCGTCCACGCCGTCGCGCATATCGAGTTCAACGCCATCAATCTCGGGCTCGACGCCTGCCTGCGCTTCCCGGGCATGCCCGATGCATTCCGGCGCGACTGGCTCGACGTGGCGCACGACGAGGCCCGGCACTTCCGGCTGCTTTCCGATCGGCTGGCCGCACTCGGGCATGCCTACGGCGACCTTCCGGCCCCCGACGGTCTCTGCACCATGGCCGAGCGCCCGGCGCACGACCCGCTCGTGCGCATGGCGCTGGTGCCGCGCGTACTCGAGGCCCGCGGGCTCGACGTCACGCCCGGCATGATCGAGCGCCTACAACGTGCCGGCGACCATGCCACGGTG
>JAWVZQ010000137.1:0-6570 GCA_033722095.1 Wenzhouxiangellaceae bacterium
AGGCCGGCAACACGACGGGCAACGCGCGGGCGCTGACGCGGGGATCGTTCGAAAGCCGCGAGGCCTACCTCGAGTTCGCCGTGCCGCTGGCCGCCGACCGCCCCTGGGCGCGCTCGCTGGACCTGGACCTCGGCGCGCGGTTCGTGGACTTCTCGAACTTCGGCAGCGACTCGGTGTTCGAGATCGGCGCGGGCTGGCGCCCGACCGACACGCTGAGCCTGCGCGGCGCCTGGTCGCAGGCATTCCGGGCGCCGAACGTCGGCGAGCTGTTCGGCGGGCGCACCCAGGCCAATCCCATCGTCGCCGATCCCTGCGCGGACTTCGCGGGATTGAGCGACGTGGAGATCCTGCGCTGTATCGCTCAGGGCGTGCCGGCCGACGGCAGCTTCGACCAGAGCGGCGAGGAGACGCCGGAACTGGCCGGCGGCAATCCCGCGCTCGGCCCCGAGCACGCCGAACTCGTCACGCTCGGCGTCAGCTGGCGCCCGGCGGCCTGGCCCGACGCGCGGCTGGCGCTGGACTTCTACGACATCACCATCGACGACGGCATCGGTGCGCTGGGCGCCGACGCGATTCTCGGGCAGTGTCTCGAAACCGGCGCCGAGGCGTTCTGCGGCGCGATCGTGCGCGACGCCTCGGGGGCGATCGAGTTCGTCGAGGCGCAGCTGCAGAACCTCGCACGTGAAACCGCGCGCGGCATCGACGCCACCGTCGAGTTCTCGCACGATGCGGCCGGCGGCCGGCTCGCCCACCGCCTGCTGGCCAGCCACGTGGCCGAGCGCGAGCTCGTGGCGTTCCCGGGTGCGGACCCGCTTTTCGGTGCCGGCGGCTACGACCCCGACACCTTCGGCGCGATTCCCGAATGGCGGGCGCGGTATGCGCTCGACTGGCGCAGCGGGCCCTGGTCGCTGGGTTGGCAGGTGCACTGGATCGATGCCGTGAAGGAGCGTGGCGGGGAAGTCTTCCCCGGCACGGTGAATCGTGCCGGGAGCGTCGTCTACCACGACCTGACGGCCGGCTGGTCGTCGCGCGAGGGCCTGTCGCTGTCGCTCGGCGTCGACAACGTCACCGACGTGCGGCCCCCGTTCTTCGCCAATGCCGACGAGGCCAACACCGACCTGGCCACCTATCGGGCGCTGGGCACGACGCTGTGGCTGCGATTGGACTGGCGATCGGACTGACAATCGGACTGGCAATCGGACTGGCAATCGGACTGGCAATCGGACTGGCAATCGGACTGGCAATCGGACTGACGATCGACCCCGTGATTTCGCGCCGCCGCCCTTCGACGAGGCTATGCTTCGCGTTTTCCTCGAGGACCCCGTCATGACCGACCGCGTCAAGCAGTTCACCGAGTACCGCCAGAAGATGAACGAGCGCCTGCTGGCCGAGGACAACCGCGTGGTCAAGCGGATGTTCTCGCTGGACTCGCTGACCTACGCCGAGGGCGGCGCGCTCGACGTCAAGAGCAAGGAGCTCATGGGGCTCGTGGCGTCGCTGGTGCTGCGCTGCGACGACTGCGTCAGCTACCACGTCGCCCAGAGCGTCGAGGCCGGCGCGACGCGCGAGGAGATCATGGAGTCCATGAGCATCGGGCTCGTCGTCGGCGGCACCATCGTCATCCCGCACCTGAGGCGGGCCGTGGAGTTTCTCGACGAACTGACGGGCGCCTGAACCTCGCTTCCCGGACAGGCGTTCCGGACGTCGTGCCCGATCGTCCCCGAACCCCGCGCGCACCGGTCCGTCTGTCCGGCTTTCGCCGGGCGGCTGCACGCTTCGCCGATGCGCGTTTCGGTATGCTCGCCGACATGACGATTCGACTTCCGATGTTCCGGGCCGGCGCGGCGATCGCGCTGCTTTGCTGCATCTCGGCGGCCGTTGCCCAGGATGTCATGCCGGTGCGCGTGGCCACCCCTTCGACGGAGGAGGCCGTGCAGCGCGTCTCGTTGACCGGCAGCGTGCGCGCACGCCGGGCCGCGGCCGTGTCGCCGAGGCTTCCGGGGCTCGTCGACACGGTCGTCGTCGATGCCGGCGATGCCGTGGCGGCCGGAGACGTGCTCGTCCGGCTCGACGACCGGCTCGCCGAACTGGCCGTCGCGCGTGCCGAGGCCGCCGTCCACGAGTCGCGCACCGCGCTCGACGAGGCCCGCCGGCTGCGCGAGGAGGGCCGGCGCCTCGTGCGCGACAACTTCGTCCCCGAGACCGAGGTGCGCGCTCGCGAGGCCGCCGTGGCCCTTGCCGAGGCCGAACTCGCCAGCGCAGAGGCGGAACTCGAAACCGAGCGCGAGCGACTCCGGCGCCACTCGGTGCCGGCCCCCTTCGACGGTGTCGTCGCGCTGAGGCTCGTCGACGAGGGCGAATGGGTGGAGACGGGCACGGCCGTCGTGGAACTGGTTGCGGCCGACGCCGTGTGGCTGGACGTGCAGGCGCCGCAGGCGCTGTGGCCGCGGCTCGACGCCGAGGTGGATGCCTCGGCGACCTTCGATGCGCTGCCCGGTCGACGCTTCCCGGCGCGGCTCCACGCGCGCGTGCCGGTCGGCGATCCGCAGGCCAGGACGTTCCTGGTCCGTTTCGTGCTCGACCCGCGACCGGCCGACGTGGTGCCCGGCATGTCCGCGACCGTGGACTTCGAGTTCGAACTGCCGGGTCGGAGGCTGTCGGTGCCGCGCGATGCGCTGATCCGCTATCCGGACGGGTCGACGACGGTCTGGATCGTCGACGAGTCGGGCGAAGTCGCGCGGGCTCGCGAAATCGGCGTCGAGGTGGAGCGCGTGGTCGGCGATCGCGTGATCCTGGCCTCGGGCCCCGAGCCGGACCGCCGCGTCGTGGTGCGCGGCAACGAGGTCCTCGGCGAAGGCCAGCGGGTCCGGATTGTCGAATGACCAGTAGTCGAATGACCAGTAGTCGAATGAGCCGCAGCGCGCATGCAGACGTGCCGCGTCGCCGCGCGCGCCGCTGATGTTCGCCGGCATCCTCCGTCACGGCATCATCCTGGCCGTCGTCGTGCTCATCGTCTCGGTGCTCGGCGTGCTCGCCGCGCTGCGCATCCCCGTGCAGATGATCCCCGACCTCGAGGTTCGCGTCGTCTCGGTCGAGACCCGCTGGCCGGGCGCGACGCCGCAGGACGTCGAGACCGAGATCCTCATCGAGCAGGAGGAATTCCTGCGCAGCCTGCCGGGCCTGGAACGCATGATCTCCACGGCCTCCTACGGCCGCGCGCAGATCGATCTCGAGTTTCCGTTCGGCGTCGACATCAACGAGGCGCTGATCCGCGTCAACAACGCGCTGAGCCAGGTGCCCGACTACCCCGAGAACGTCGACGAGCCGAGGCTCGAGGCCAGCTCGTTCTCCCAGAACTCCTTCATGTACTTCTCGATCGTCCCGCTGGAGGGCAATCCGGCCGGTCTCGACATGACGCTGATGCGCGACTTCGTCGAAGACAACGTCCGCGTGCGCATGGAGCGAGTACCCGGCGTTTCGCGCGTCAACGTCCGCGGCGGTGCCGAGCGGCAGGTCCGCATTCTCGTCGACGCCGCCGCCCTGGCCGAGCGCGACATCGGCCTGTCCGACGTGCGCGCCGCGATCCGCGGGCGCAATCGCGACGCCTCGGGCGGTGACCTCGAAGCCGGCAAGCGCCGCTACCTGCTGCGCACGGTCGGCCGGTTCCGCTCTGTCGAGGAAATGGAAGAGATGATCGTCGCCCGGCGCGGCGAGAGCCTCGTGCGGCTCGGAGACGTGGCCGACGTGGAGCTCGGTCACTACGAACTGCGCGAGCGCTCGGCCGTCAACGGCCAGCCGAACCTGACCGCCTCGGTGGATCGCGAGCCGGGCTCCAACGTCATCGAGATCAAGAAGGCCATGCTGCCGCAGGTCGAGCGCATCAACCGCGACGTGCTCGAACCGGCCGGCATGCGGATGCTGCTGTTCGCCGACGATGCGCGCTACGTGCAGGAATCGGTCGCCAACGTCTGGCAGAACCTCATCATCGGCGCGCTGCTGGCCAGCGCAGTGATGTTCGCGTTCCTGCGCTCGGGCCGCGCGACGCTCGTCGGTGTCATCGGCATCCCGATCTGCACGGTCGCGGCGTTCATCGGCCTGCTGGCCACAGGACGCACGATCAACGTCATCTCGCTGGCCGGCGTCGCCTTCGCGATCGGCATGACGCTCGACAACAGCATCGTCGTGCTCGAAGTCATCGAGCGCAAGCGCCGGCAGGGCATGGAAGCCCTCGAGGCCGCCCTGACCGGCGTGCGCCAGGTCTGGCCGGCCGTACTCGCCTCGACGATGACCACGGTGCTGGTCTTCGCGCCGATCTTCTTCATCCGGCAGGAAGCCGGCCAGCTCTACTCCGACGTCGCGATCGCGATCTCGGCGTCGATCCTCGCCAGCATGCTCGTGGCCATCACCGTCGTTCCCTCGCTGGCCGCCAGGCTGCGCTTCGGCGTGGCCGGAAAGACCGAGACGGCCGGCCGGTCGCTTCAGAGCAGGATCGTCGACGGCGTGGCCTGGCTGACGGCCACGGCGCGCCGGCGCCTCGCCACCATCGCCGCAACGGTGGTCGGCGTGGCCGCCATTCTCGTCGCGCTGACGCCGCCGGCCTCGTACCTGCCCGAGGGAGAGGAACCGAAGATCTTCGGCATCATGATCGCGCCCCCGGGCTACAACCTCGAGGAGATGACGCGCATCGGCGAGCAGGTCGAGGCCCATTTCCTGCCGCACGTCGAGGCCGACCGCGAAGCCTTCGAGCGTGGCGAGACCGACGTTCCGCCGCTGCGCTACATGAACCTCTCGATCGGCACCGGCAACATCCGGATCATTGCCGAGACCATCGAGGCCGGCGAAATCGACGAACTCGTCGAAGCCGTGACGGCGCATTACCGAACCTATCCGGGCATGCGTGCCTTCGTCAATCGCGGCTCGATCATCTCCGGCAACGAGGGCGGCACGCGCAGCGTCAATCTCGACATCACGGGCCGCGACCTGGCCGAGATCTTCGCCGTCGCCGAGAACGCCTACCGGCGCGCTTCCGAGGTACTCGACGATCCGCAGATCGGTTCGTCGCCGAGTTCGCTGTCGCTGGACCAGCCGATGATCGAGATCCGCCCGAACTGGGACCGCGCGGCCGAGCTCGGCTTCACGGCCGACGAACTCGGCTATGCCGTGGCGGCGCTGACCGACGGGGCATTCGTCGACGAGTACTTCCGCGGCGACGACAAGATCGACATGTTCCTCTACAGCGCGGAGGGGACGAGACAGGACCTTACGGCCGTCGACGACCTGCCGATCCGCGCGCCCTCGGGTGCCGTCGTCCCGCTGTCGGCCGTGGCGAACATCGTCGAGCGCGTGGATACCGACTCCGTGCGGCGCGTCAACGGACGCCGGACCGTCACGCTCAACGTCATCCCGCCCCGCTCGATGGCGCTGGAAACCGGCGTCGAGCGCGTGCGCACCGAGGTCATCGGCGCCATGCGTGAAGCCGGGGAGATTCCATCCGCCGTCTCGATCGACATTTCGGGCGCAAGCGACGAACTGACCCGGACCCGGCAGGCACTGGCCGACAACTATGTCGTCGCCATCGTGCTCGCCTACCTCGTGATGGTCGCGATCTTCGGGCACTGGGGCTGGCCGCTCGTCATCCTCACCGCCGTGCCGCTCGGCATCGCCGGGGGCATCGCCGGCCTCGCGGCCCTGAACTTCGTCGGTGAGGTGGTACTGCCGGCGGCCGGTTTCGATGCACTGCGCCAGCCTTTCGACATGATCACGATGCTGGGCTTCCTGATCCTGCTCGGTGTGGTCGTCAACAACCCGATCCTCATCGTCGACCGGACGCTGTCGAACCTGCGCGAGGGCATGAGCGACATCGAGGAGGCCGTCCGCGAGGCCGTCGCGAGCCGCGTGCGACCGATCCTCATGTCGATGGTCACGACGCTGTTCGGTCTGGCGCCGCTCGTATTCATCCCGGGCGCGGGCACCGAGCTCTACCGCGGCGTGGGCGTCGTGGTGCTGGCCGGCCTGCTGTTCGCGACGCTCGTGACGCTGACCTTCCTGCCGGCGCTGCTGGTCACGCTGCTGCGTCTGCGCGCTCGCCTGGCCGCGCGCCGCGACGGCGCCGATTCGGCTGTCCGCTAGGCGGCTCCCGGCTCGCGGATCGTCGGGCTCGGAACCGGATCAGCGCACTGCGTCGAGCGGGACGAACTCGAACTTCTGCCCACCGACCGAGGCTTCGTACATCAAGCCCTTGGTATCGAGGATGAACACCGCGACGCCGTTCCGGTAGTCGGCGCTCTTCGCCGCGCCGGCCGTGGCCGCGACGGCCGAGATCTGGGCCGAGAAGGCCAGGTCGCCGGCGCGGAATTCGGCCAGGGCCGCGCGATCTTCGAAAAAGATGAGTTCCTTGTAGACCTGGCCGCCGAGCTGGAAACCGATCGTTGCCTGGGTCAGCGAGCAGTAGCCGAGCAGGGCGCCGCCGTCCGAGAACAGTACGCCGCGGCCGAAGGCCCCGCCGTAGCCGGCGCCGCCCTTGCCGACCGACGGGAAGACGGCCCAGCCGGCCGACCGGTCGAAGAAGCG
>JAWVZQ010000138.1:0-6568 GCA_033722095.1 Wenzhouxiangellaceae bacterium
CCCCACCCGCCCGCGCCCCCGTCCGCCGCCCCGTTCGTCGCGCCCCCCCCCGCCCCCCCCGGGTCCCCCCGCGCGCCGGTACAGCGCCGAGGTATCGTCGGCCGGCTGAGGCACGGGGCCGAGCCGGCTGGCCACCGGCATGGTTCGTGCCAGGAAGTGGCTGAAGCCGTCGATGGTCCGGATCATGAGCCGCTGCGGATTGGCGGCGAGGTTCCATCGTTCGACCTTGTCGCGGACCGCACGGGCGCGCTCCAGTGCCGCACGCTCGTGCGGCGCCGTGGTATCGAAATCGGGATCGAGGAAGCGCAGGATGCGCTGTTTCATCTCGGCCGCGGCCTTGCGAGTGAACGTGATGGCGAGGATTTCCTCGGGTTCCTCGACGACGGCCAGCAGCGCCAGGTAGCGCTCGACGAGCAGCGTGGTCTTTCCGGAGCCGGCCGGTGCCTGGACGATGACCGAGCGGTCGGGTCGCACCGCGGCTGCGCGCTGGGCTCGATCGCTCACGCGTCCTCTCCCTCGTCGCCGGGCATGGGGCGGCGCTCGTCGATGCGGCACAGCGCGTGCAGGTGGCAGGTCCGGCAGGCATTGGCATCGCGCGGATCGACTTCGGCACGGCCCTCGGCGAACTGGTCGGCCAGGCTCGCGAGATGCTCGCTCCACTCGGCGAGCAGGGCGCTCCAGTCGTCGTGCTGCTTCCAGGCCCGCACCGCAGCGTCGAGGCTCGTGACTCCCGGGATTCCGGGGTCCGTCTCGGCCAGCCCGTCGAAGCCGGGGTCGTCGGCCGCCAGCCGCGCGAACGCGATGGCGGCCGGCCTCGTGTCGAGGGCCAGCGCGTAGGCCGGCAGTTGGGGATCGACCATGCGCGGCTCGGGCCGCCAGGCATTCTTCGTCGCCCGGCCGGTCTTGTAGTCGATGAGCACCGTGCCGGCCGGCGTCTCGTCGACGCGGTCGACGGTGCCGCGGATCTGCAGTGCGCCGAGATGCATTTCCACGGATCGTTCCAGCGCCGCGATCCGGAATTCGCCGCGCCCGCGCTCGATATCGAGCCAGCGGTGCAGTGCGCGCACGAGGCAGCGCTGCTCCAGCGCCCGCGATCCGGCCTCGAGGCGCAGGAACCAGCGCGCCGTGGCCTCTTCCAGCGCCTGCTCGGCACACCGCTCGATGCGTGCGTCCAACTGGGTCGCATCGAGGGCGTGAAGATCCTCGCGCCCCGCGAGGTCTCCCCAGAACAGCTCCAGGGCGCGGTGCGCGAGCGTGCCGCGCTCGGCCGCATCGAGGCCGGGCCTCGGCGGACGCAGTTCGCGGGCGCGCAGCCGGTGACGGGCGAACGCGCGAAACGGGCAGGCGGCCTGGTCGCGCAACAGGCCCGTACCGCCGCCGGCGCCGGTCGCGGACACGGGCGGCGCCTGCACGTCTTCGTCGACGATCTCGAAGGCCACGGGCGCGATGTCCGGCGCGGGATCCGCGGGCACGACTTCGAGTGCGGCCAGAAGCGGGGTCGGCTCCCGGGGCTGCTCGTCGCTGCCCGAAGAGAAGCTCGTTCGAAGCACGGGTGCGCTGCGGAACAGGCCGGCCAGTTCGGCCCGCGCCCTGGCGAGGCAGCCGTCGCCGTGGCTCGTCGGCACCTCGGCCTGCACGGGTCCGGGAATCAGCGGATCGCGGCGGGGCGCCTTCGGCCAGTGCTCGCTGTCCAGCGTCGTGATCCAGGCCGCGTCGAAGCGGGAGCCCAGCGCCTCCTCGACCCCGAGGATCTCGACCGGGCAGCCCGGATCGCGCTCGCGGAACGTCGTCGAGGCCGCCCGGTCGGCGAGCGCGGCGACGGCCCGGGCGCGAGGGAGCGGCCGGCCGGCGACCACGTCGAGTGCGCCGAATTCCTCGAGCAGATCGTGCCAGCGCGCCAGCACCTGGTACTCGCGGCTGTCCAGCGCGCGGCCGCGCCCGAAACCCAGGGCCTTCAGTTCGTCCTGGAAGCGGCCGACCCATTCCGACGGCCACGCGGCGCGCCGATGTTCCGCACGCACGGCGGTCCAGGCGTCCACGGCGGCGGCCAGCCTGCGTGCGCCGGCGGCGTGGGCCTCGCGTGCCCATTCGCGCGCCGTGATCTCGAACGGCGCGGAATTCATGAGGCGTCGCTGCGTGGCAGCGCGCGCGCCGGATTCCTCGCCCCAACCGGCCAGCCACGGCGATCGCAGCATCCGGCAGGCGCGCGACTGCTCGATCCGGCCGGCATCGAGGCCGAGCAGGGCCAGCGCGTCGGAAACGAGCGGCCAGTCGCCCAGCGGCCGTCCCAGAGAGACGTGCCAGGGCGCGGCGCCGCGCGTCTCGAGCCGGAAGCCCGGCGGGTCGAAGACCTCGCGGAAGATGCGCTCGACGCGGTCGAGGCGCGCACCGAGGTCGGGCACCACGATGGCGATCGATTCCGCCGAGCCGTCGGACAGGCAGGCTCGCGCCCAGTGCGCGGCCGCGCTCAGTTCGTCGTCGGGATCGCCGAAGCACTGCAGAGCCGGCGCCGGTTCCGGCAGCACCGGGGATGGCGGCGTCTCGGCGGTCTCGTCGCCCGTGACCTCCACGCCGGCCTGGCGCAGCGCGTCGAAAAGGCTGCGCTGCAGCGGCGTCGGCGGCAGTTCCTGCCCGACGAGCGCGATGCGTCCGGGCAGGCATCGGCCGGCGCCGGGAATCCAGTCCGGCAGCCGCGCAGCGAACGCCCACTCGTCGATGACGCCGTGCTCGGCACACCGCGATTCGAAGCGCGAAACCCAGCTCCGGAAACGGGCTGCGTCCTCGCTGAGCAGCGGCTCGGGCCAGTCCGAAGGCATCGGAAGGCGGTACTCGTGCAGCGTCCGCCAGGCGCGTTGCGCGAGTTCGGCGACGCGCGGCTCGCCGACGAAGATGTCCTGGTCGATGGCCTGCTGCCAGAGCAGGCGGGACCGGTCGGCGCCGATCGGTGCAGCCGGCACTGCGCCGTCGAGCAGCGCGTCGTCGCGCAGCCGCTCCAGCCATGCCGGAAACGAAAGGATCTGCGGCGTGCGCCAGGCCCCGCGCCCCGATTCCCTGTGCTCGAGCGCCTGCCGCATTCGCGCGGCCCGCGCCATGCGCGAAGTCGGCGTCAGGATCAGATCGGCGGCATCGGCCATGGCGCGATTATGCCCATGCGGCATTCTCGAAACCCGAGAACGTCCGCCGTGGCTTCCCCGTCAGCCGTCGCCCTGTCGAGCCTCGCGCGCCAGCCAGCGCATCGGTCCGTACCGGGCCGTGGCGGGCCGGCCCGTGTTGTCGCAGTCGGTCATGATCGCGAGCACGTCGATGGTGTCCGGGACGAAGCCGTGCAGGGCGCGGAAATCCTCGGCCACGTCGCGTCGCTCGATCTTCCATTCGCCGGCATGCTCGTTGCCGGAGCGCACCGCGACCATCACGAACTGCGAAGCGAAGGCGTTTTCCCAGTGGCTCCCGCGCGGCTGCTCGCTCGACCAGACGTAATTGATCGCGCGGCTGCGGAAGGCGGGCCAGCGCTCGGCGACGACGTAGACGCGAGCCGGGTAGTCGTCACCGGCCTTCGTCGTCTCGTCGATGCCTTCGTGCGTGTTCTCGACGCGCCAGCGCCACTCGAGCACCGGCGCCGAGGCCAGTTCGTGCTCGCGCTCGAGGATCAGCGCCGATGCACTGGCCTCGCGGCACTCGGCGAGGACCGCCGCATGGTCGACGCCGTCGGGGGAGACGAGTGCGTAGCGCGTATGGCCGGCGAAGGACCGCTCGGACCACTCGACGATCTCCGAAGGCGGGTAGGATCCGGCGGAAGCGGTCCCTGCCGCCAGGATCGCCAGCGGGAGCATCGCGGTGAAGGGCTTCGAGGCGCGCGTCATGTCCGGCTCACGGATGGTTTCGGCCTCAACGCTAGCATGGGGCCCATTCAACGAGGACGAGTCGTCGTGCCCGAAGGACCCGAGATGTACCGCGTCGCCCGCAGGATCACCGACGAGATCGGCGGTCGGCGGATGACCGAGGTGTGGTTCGCCTTCGACGAGCTGAAGCCGTGGCAGGCTGAACTGCAGGGCCGGAAGTTCGAGCGCGCGGAGACGCGCGGCAAGGCCCTGCTGCTCCGGTTCGCGACCGGGCCGACGATCTATACCCACAACCAGCTCTACGGTCGCTGGATGTTCAGCGAGCCCGATCGACGGCCCGACACGAACCGCCAGCTGCGCCTGGCATTGAGCAGCGCGGACCGCTCGGCGTTGCTCTACAGCGCTTCGGAAATCGACGTCATCGAGCCCGGCGAAGAGGACGCGCATCCGTTCCTGTCCTCGATCGGCCTCGACATCCTTTCCTCGGGCGCCGACCGCTTCGAAGTCATCGACTGGATGGCGCGCGACGAATTCGCCAATCGCCAGCTCGGCGGCCTGCTGCTCGACCAGTCCTTCCTGGCCGGCGTCGGCAACTACCTGCGCTCGGAGATCCTGTTCCACGCCCGGCTGCGCCCGGGCCAGCGGATCCGCGATCTCGATGCCGAGGGCCTGCGGCGCCTGGCCGAGTCGGCCTGCCTGATGATCCGCCGCGCCGCGCGCACGGAGGGCATCACCAACGACCGGTCCCGGGTGGTCAAGCTCAAGAAGGCCGGCTGGAAGCGAGGCGACTACCGGCACTTCGTGTTCGGCCGGGACGGACAGGCCTGCTTCGAGTGCGACGGCGAGGTCCGCAAGACGCGCGTGGCGAGCCGCCGCCTCTACTGGTGCCCGGGCTGCCAGGGGAAGCGAGGGGATCGGTGATCGGTGATCGGGGTTCGGGGTGCGGGGTTCAGGCGTCACGGATCACGTCGCCCTGCTTCGATCCCGGAAACCTCGGACCGTCCACCGCGAGCCAGGTACCCATCACCCGACACCTTCCTCCATCCCACCCTTCGCCGTTCACCCGCAATCCCGGCGCCACGCATCGTTGAGCGCGTGGCGCTCGGCGCGCAGGCGGTTGCCCGTGGGCTCGGAATAGCCGGCACGCAGGCGCTGCCGGATTCGGTCGAGCCGCTCGTGCAACGTGCGGCAATGCCGATCCAGCCGGGCGCGCCGCCTCGAGGTCGCAACGCGCCGAGCCGCGGCTTCGCGTGACGAGGCGGCCGACGGTTCCGCTTCACGCCGTGATGGCGGGACCGCGGCCCGGTAGGTCGACAGCGTGCCGCCGGGCGACCCGCCGGAGCGGCGCCGGTACTCGACGCCGACCGGTTCGCGGTCCGAGAAATGCCGCCGACCCTCGTCGTCGACCCATTCGTAGATCTGCGCTCCGATCGGCCCGCAGGCCAGCAGCAGCATCGTCGCCAGCACGTGTTTCATCGCGCTTCTCCGTGTCCGGGTTCGGGCCCAGCCTGCCTAAAGGGGCGGTGGGCGTCAGTCGGAGAATCGTGCGCTCGGCGCGTAGGAAGAATGCCTGCCGGACCTTCGGAATCGAGGCGCTCGCGGCGGCCGGGGTCTTGCTTACAATGAAGGCGCGGTTCGCGGCATGCCCTTGCCGCTCCGGGGGGAGGTGGCGTGCGCGGTTCCGCATGAAAGCCCGAAGACTCCGGGGTGTCCCATGTCCGTTCCCGTCCGCCTGCTGAAGATCCTGCTCGTGCTCTGCGTCGGTTTCCAGGCGCTGTTCTACGCCATGCAGAACCTCGTCAACATCGACGCGGCCTACGACGCCGTGGCGCTCGTGCTCGGCATGGAAGGGCACGAGGTCTATCCGCGCCACTTCGCCGCGCCCGTGACCTGGCCGCCGCTCGTCGCGCTGGCGCTGGCGCTCGTGGTGCTCGGCGAGATGATCTCGGCGATGCTCTGCCTGAAGGGCGCGATCGACATGGGACGCCGGCTTCGCGACCCTGCCGCGCGCTTCGAGGGCTCGAAGCAGTGGGCGGTGCTCGGCTGCGGCGTGGCGGTCATCGTCTGGCTGGGCCTGTTCATGGCCATCGGCGGGGCCTGGTTCCAGATGTGGCAGACCGAGCTCGGCGCCGGTTCGCTCGAAGGCGCGTTCATGTATGCCGTTTCCTCGGCCATCGTCATGATCTTCGTGCACATGCCCGACGCCTGACCCCGCCGGCACGCGACTTCAGCGGCGACGCTTCCAGCGATCGACGGTCCGGCGCGGAATCGGGAAGTAGCCGTTGACGACCTCGGGCGGGCCGGCCGATCCGTCGGCCTCGAGCATCACGTGCCAACCGTCTCCGGGATCGACGCGGATCATGTCGTCGACGGCGACGAGATCGTCGCGATGCACCGACTCCTTTCCCTTCAGCAGTTCCCGCTTGGCGCGCCGCTTGACCTCGGCCCGGTCCGCGCCGCCATACAGCGCGTAGGCGTGGCGTTCCCAGAGTTCGCCCGGCGCATAGCCGCCGATATTGACGAACCAGAGTCCCGGCCCCGGTTCCCCCGGCGGCTCGCGCACGAGCCGCACCCGGTAGCCGGGCACCGACTCGACGCGCGTCCAGGCGTCGACGTGCAGTCCCTCGGGGGAACCGAACCAGAGGTCCAGCAAGCGCTCGTGCAGCGATTCGGGGTCGGCGCCGGCCGCGAAGACCACGTCGTGCAACTCGACGTTGCAGCCCGGCGCA
>JAWVZQ010000139.1:0-6502 GCA_033722095.1 Wenzhouxiangellaceae bacterium
GGACCTCGCGCGGCGCCGGCACTCGGGCTGTCCGGGCGCGCGCTCGTGCCCATGGGCGGCGGCAAGGATTCGCTCGTCGCGCTGGAACGCCTGCGGGCGACGGGCGCCGAAATCGAGACGGTCCAGGTCGGCGAGGCGTCGCTGATCCGACGCGTGGCGGCGCGCACGGGCCTGCCGCACCGCATGATCCGGCGCAGGCTTCCGGCGGGGCTGGCGCGGCTCAACGAGCGCGGCGCACTGAACGGCCACGTTCCGATCACGGCGATCAATGCCGCCGTGCTCGTCGTCGCCGCGCTGGCATGGAAGTTCGACCGCGTGGTCTTCGCCAACGAGCGCTCGGCCGACTCGCCGACGCTGGTCGCCCCCGACGGCCGCGAAATCAACCACCAGTACGCGAAGTCGCTGGACTTCGAGGCGGCCTTCGATGAACGCGTGCGTGCCGATGTGGCCGCGGACCTCGCCGTGTTCTCGTTGCTGCGCCGCGATCGCGAACTCGGCGTGTGCCGAGAGTTCGCGGGCCTGGAGCGCTACCACGACGTGTTCTCGAGCTGCAACCGCAACTTCCACCTCGATGGGGCGCGGACCGAGCGCTGGTGCCGAGAATGCCCGAAGTGCCGGTTCGTGTACCTCGCGCTGGCGCCGTTCCTGCCGCCGGGCCGGCTGCGCGCCATCTTCGGCGCCGACCTGCTCGACGATGCCGCCTCGGTGGACGGCTTCGCGGCCCTGCTCGAACTCGACGGTCATCGGCCCTTCGAGTGCGTGGGCGAGGCCGTGGAGGCACGCTCGGCTCTTGCGGCGCTGTCCGAAGACACCCGCTGGTCGGGCCATGCCGTCGTCCGTGCGCTTGCCCCGCGGCTGGAATCGGTCGACGTCCCGGATCTCGCCGCGCTCGTCGAGCCGGGCGGACCGCACCGCATTCCCGATGACCTGCTCGATGCGGCCTGAGGCGCTTTCGGGCCGCCGCGTCTCTCTGCTCGGCTTCGGCCGGGAGGGACGGGCGCTGGAAGCGGCACTGGCCGCACTCAGCATCGACGCCGACGTCCACGTGTGGTCGGAGTCGCGGCCCGATCGCGAGCCCGCGGCCTGGCCGCTGACCGTCGGGCCGCTCGATGCGCGGATCGCAGAGGCCGACCTCGTCCTGCGCTCCCCCGGCGTTCCGGATCGGCATTCCGCGTTGCAGGCCTGCCGCCGGGCCGGCGTCCCGGTCACGGGGCCGTCCTCGCTGTGGTTCGGAGCAAGACCCGACCAGCCCTGCATTGCAGTGACGGGCAGCAAGGGCAAGAGCACGACGACCATGCTCGTCGCGGAACTGCTGCGCGCGGCGGGCAACAGCGTCGAGGTCGCCGGCAATATCGGGCGCCCGCTGGTCGGTCTGCTGGACGCCGATGCCGATTGGTTCGTCGTCGAGCTGTCGAGCTACCAGCTCGTCGACCTGCAGGGCCGGCCTTCGGTCGGCGTCATCACCCGGCTTTTCCCGGAACATGCCGACTGGCACGGATCGGAGCAGGCCTACTACGACGCCAAGCTCCGCCTCGTCGACCTGCTCGAGGGGCGACCGCTGTGGATCAACGGCGGAGACGCGCGGCTGGCCGACGCGGTGCGCGGGGTCGAGGGGCTGAATCTCGCCAACCTGCCGGACGACCTGCACGGGCGCAACGACGGGCTCTGGCGTGGCGAGAAACGTCTGCTGTCCGCCGAGGACTGGCCCCTGGCAGGTCGCCACAACCTCGACAACCTCGCCCTCGCGTGGTCCGTGGTCGAGTCGGTGACCGACGAGGCCGGCGCGGCGCGGTTCGTCGCGGCGGCGCGCGCGTTCCGGGCGCTCCCGCATCGGCTCGAGGAGGTTCCGGGGCCGTCGGGACGCCGGTACGTCAACGACTCGATCGCCACGACGCCGTACGCGACGCGAGCGGCCCTGGAGACCTGCCGCGGACCCGTGGTGCTGATCGCCGGGGGGCAGCCTCGCGATGCCGACTGGACGCCGGTTGTCGAGGTCGCCGGGCGCCACCGGCTCCGCGGACTCGTGACGCTGCCCGACAACGGTCCCGCCGTCGCACGCTTCCTCGTCGATCGAGGTGCCGTGGGCGGCGAGCGGGTGCGCGCCGCGGGCGGCATCGAGGAAGCCGTGGAACTCGCGGACGCGATGGCCGGGCCGGGCGCCACGATCCTGCTTTCGCCGGGCGCGCCGAGCTTTCCGCACTTCCGTGATTTCGAGGAACGAGGGCGGCGCTTCCGCGATGCCGTGGGTCGACTGGCAAGCGGCCCGGAGTCCCGGGCAGACTAGAGGTCGCGATCGACGGCGAAGCGCGCCAGGAACTGCAGCGCTTCGCGCTCGGCGCCTGCGGGCAGCGATTCGAGGGAGCTCTGTGCGGAATCCGAGAACTCGATGGCGCGTCGCATCGTCGCATCCAGCGCGCCGGTTTTCTCGAGCACGGCGTGGACGCGTTCGACGTCCTCGGTGCCGCCTTCCCGGATCGTGGTGACCAGGAATTCGCGGTCGTCGCGCTCGGCCGATTTCAGGGCCAGGATCAGCGGCAGCGTGACCTTGCCCTCGGCGAGGTCGTCGCCGATGTTCTTGCCCAGCGCCTGCCCCGAACCCGAATAGTCGAGCCAGTCGTCGGTGACCTGGAACGCATTGCCGAGCGCGAAGCCGTATTCGGCAAGCGCACGCTCCTCGTCCTCGGGCCGGCCCGCCAGCACGGCGCCGAGCCGGGCCGCCGCGGAGAACAGGCAGGCCGTCTTGTCGCCGATCACGCGCAGGTAGCCGGATTCGTCGAGGTCGGCATCGCCGAGCTGCATGAGCTGCAGGACCTCGCCCGCGGCGATGGTGTTCGTCGTGTCGGCCAGGATCTCCATGACGCGCGGCGTCTCGAGTTCGACCATGAGCTGGAAGCTGCGCGAATAGAGGAAGTCACCCACGAGCACCGACGCGGCGTTGCCCCAGACCGTATGCGCGGCCTCCCGGCCCCGCCGCCTGTCGGAGCCGTCGACGACGTCGTCGTGCAGCAGCGTGGCGGTGTGGATGAACTCGATGACGGCGGCGAGCTGGACGTGGTGCTCGCCGGCGTAGCCGCAGCAGCGCGCCGAAAGCAGGTGCACGAGGGGCCGGAGCCGCTTGCCGCCGGCGCCGATGATGTATTCGGCGATGCGGTTGACGAGCGCGACGTCGGATTGCAGGCGCTTTCGGATCAGCGCATCGACGGCCGCCCGGTCCTCGGCGGCCAGCGCGAGCACTTCTTCCAGCGTGCCCGTTTCGGAGATCGGATGAGCCTGCGTCATTCGTGGAATTATACGTTGCAGTCCGTCACCGACGGGTTCGCTCTGGAACGACTCCGGATTTCGCCGCGAAGGCCGCGGGCGCCCGGACGGGGGGCATGCCGATCGTCGCCTTCCGGGCGCGGCGGAGGCCGTTCCGTCACCGGCCGGGCAGGCACCCCGCAGGAGACGGGAAACCGGGCCGCTGTGCTAGACTTTCGGCGCTTTCACAAACGAAACGAACGGGGCCCGAACACGATGGCGCGCGGAATCAACAAGGTGATCCTGATCGGCAATCTCGGCGCCGATCCGGAAGTCCGGTATACCCAGTCCAACAGTGCGGTCTGCAACCTTCGCATCGCCACCACCGATCAGTGGCGCGACAAGCAGACCGGCGAGAACCAGGAACGCACGGAGTGGCACAACGTGGTGCTGTTCCAGCGCCTCGGCGAGATCGCCGGTGAATACCTGAGAAAGGGCAGCAAGGTCTACATCGAGGGCCGGCTGCAGACGCGGAAGTGGCAGGACCGCGACGGCAACGATCGCTACACCACCGAGGTCGTCGCCAACGACATGCAGATGCTGGACTCGCGCGGAGGAGGCGGCGGCCCGATGGAGTCGCAGGGTTCCTACGACCAGCGCGGCTCGTCGTCGTCCTCGCGGCAGGATTCCGGCCCGCCCGACGATATGGGCGACGACATCCCGTTCTGATTTTTTTCCGGCTCGCCGGTCCGGCGGGCCGGGCCGACACCCGGACGGCCCAATGAAGACACTGCTCGTGACCGGTGGTGCCGGTTTCATCGGCTCCAATTTCGTACACCATGCGCTGGCCGGCGAGGACTGGCGCATCGTCACGCTCGACCGCATGACCTATGCCGCCAACGCGGCATCGCTCGACGGCCTGCCCGGCGATCGCCACGAACTGGTCGTCGGCGACATCTGCGACGGCCGGACGGTCCGGGAGCTGCTGGCAGCTCGCCGTCCGTCGGCGATCGTCCATTTCGCGGCCGAAAGCCACGTCGATCGCTCGATCGACGACCCCGGCGCCTTCGTGCGGACCAACGTCGAGGGCACGCGCGTCCTGCTCGACGCAGCGCTGGACCACTGGCGGCGCAGCGAAGACGATGCGTTCCGGTTCCTGCACGTATCCACGGACGAGGTCTACGGCGACCTCGGTCCGGACGATCCGGCCTTCACCGAGGATCACCCCTATCGCCCGAGTTCGCCGTACGCGGCAAGCAAGGCGGCCGCCGACCACCTCGTGCGCGCCTGGCACCGGACCTGGAATCTGCCCGTGCTGATCACGAACTGCTCGAACAACTACGGGCCGCGCCAGTTTCCCGAGAAGCTCATCCCGCTGATGCTGATCCGCGCCCTCGAGGGGCGCGAACTGCCCGTCTACGGCGACGGCCAGCAGCGGCGCGACTGGCTGCACGTGGCCGATCATTGCCGCGCCCTGGAAACCGTGCTGGCGCGCGGGCGCGTCGGGCGGACCTACAACATCGGCGGCGGCGCCGAGCGCACGAACATCGAGATCGTCGAGACGCTCTGCGCACTGCTCGATCGCAAGCGGCCGGCCGATCGACCGCGCCGCGAGCTCGTGCGATTCGTCGACGACCGGCCCGGCCACGATCGGCGTTACGCCATCGATGCGAGCCGGATCTCGTCCGAACTCGGATGGGCGCCGCGGACGGACCTCGAGCAGGGCCTCGAGGAGACCGTCGACTGGTACCTCGACAATCGGGACTGGTGGACGAGCGTGCTCGACGGCAGCTATCGCACCGAGCGGCTGGGCCTTCGCGACGGGACGGCGGCATGACGCGGCGCGGCCTCATCCTCGCAGGCGGCAGCGGATCGCGGCTCTACCCGGTCACGCGCGCGGTCAGCAAGCAGTTGCTGCCCGTCTACGACAAGCCCATGATCTACTACCCGTTGTCCACGCTGATGCAGGCAGGCATCCGCGACATTCTGCTCATCACGACGCCGCACGAGCAGGCGCTGTTCCAGCGGCTGCTCGATACCGGCGAGCAGTGGGGCATCTCCATCGAATACGCGGTCCAGGACGAGCCGCGCGGGCTCGCCGACGCCTATCGCGTCGGAGCGGGTTTCGTCGACGATCGGCCGAGCTGCCTCATCCTCGGCGACAACATCTTCCACGGCGGCGGGATGCGCGAGCTGCTGAGCCGGGCGAGCGACCGAGAGCAGGGTGCGACGGTCTTCGGCTATGCCGTCAGCGATCCGCAGCGCTACGGCGTCGTGGAGATGGACGACGAAGGGCGCGTCGTTTCGATCGAGGAAAAGCCCGATCGCCCCAAGTCCAGCTATGCCGTCACGGGCCTGTACTTCTACGACGGCACGGCCGTGGCCCGGGCCCGCGACCTCCAGCCGTCGGCGCGCGGCGAACTCGAGATCACCGACCTGAACCGGACCTATCTCGACGACGGCGAACTCGTCGTCGAGCGCATGGGCCGAGGCTATGCCTGGCTGGATACCGGCACGCACGAGTCGCTGCAGCAGGCCGCGAACTACATCGAGACGCTCGAGGCGCGGCAGGGCCTTCGCGTGGCCTGCCCCGAAGAGATCGCCTTCCGCCAGGGCTGGATCGACGGCGAGCAGCTGGCCCGACTGGCCGAGCCGCTCATCGCGTCGGGCTACGGCGACTACCTCCGGCGCGTGGCCGCGAGTCGGGGCGGCTGGTGAAGGCCGTCGCGACGGGACTGGAGGGCGTACGCCTGCTCGAGCCGCAGGTCTTCGGCGATGCGCGCGGGTGGTTCCTCGAGAACTGGCGCGAAGAGACCTACTCCGAGGCGGGCATCGATGCCACGTTCCGCCAGGCCAACACGAGCCGGAGCCGGCGCGGGGTGCTGCGCGGCATCCACTACCAGTGGCCCGAGCCGCAGGGCAAGCTGGTCTGGGTCAGCGAGGGCACGGTCTTCGACGTCGCCGTCGATCTGAGGCGGGATTCCGATCAGTTCGGGCGCTGGACGGGATTCGAGCTCGGTGCCGACAATCACCGGCAGCTCTGGATCCCGGAAGGCTTCGGTCACGGATTCCAGGTCCTCTCGGAGACCGCGACGTTCAGCTACCTCTGCACGCGCCCGTACCGACCCGAGCACGATGCCTGCGTGGCCTGGAACGACCCGCGGATCGGCATCGATTGGCCGATGGAACCCACAGGAATGTCCGAGCGCGACGGCTCAGCGCCCGGACTCGACGAAATCGACAGCGAGCAGCTTCCCCGATGCGA
>JAWVZQ010000140.1:0-6501 GCA_033722095.1 Wenzhouxiangellaceae bacterium
CGACGCGCTCATGGAAACGAGCGGGCAGACCGGCATAGGCATGCTCGAAGCGGGGCGATGCGGACATGGCGGGCAGGGAAGAGGGAGTCGAACCCCAGTCTACCGGCCACATGACGTCGCGATCACTCGGCCGCGATAGGTTGCGGGCCTCACTCGAAACCTGGACGTTGTACATGTCCGCACCGATCATCATTCTCGGCGCCCGCGGGGGCACCGGCGAGGCCCTGGCCCGCCGCCTCGCCGACGCCGGCCACGAACTCTTCCTGACCGCACGCGATGCCTCGACGATCGAGGAACTGGCCGACGCCACCGGCGCGCGCACGGCGTCCCTCGACGTCAACGACACCGATGCCATCGCCGACGTGATCGGCGAGGCCGATACCGGCGACGGCATCGCCGGGCTGGCCTACTGTGTCGGCGACATCGTGCTCAAGCCGCTGAAATCGGCCTCGCCCGAAGATTATCTCGACTGCTTCCGGCTCAACACGCTCGGCGCCGCACTGTCGATCAAGGCCGCCGAGAAGGGCCTGAAGCAGGCCGGCGGCAGCGTCGTGCTGTTCTCGACGGTCGCCGTCGGCCAGGGCTTCCCGAACCACGCCGTGATCGCCACGGCCAAGGGCGGCGTCGAGGGACTGGCGCGGTCCCTGGCCGCAGAACTCGCACCCGACGTTCGCGTGAACTGCATCGCGCCGAGCATCACCGATACCGGAATCGCCGAGTCGCTGACCTCGAGCGAGCGCATGAAGGAGGGACTGGCCAACGCCCATCCGCGCAACCGCATCGGTCAGCCCGAGGATCTGGCGCGCGCCGCGGCCTTCCTGCTCACCGAGGACGCCGACTGGGTGACCGGACAGGTCATCGGCATCGACGGGGGCCGAAGCGCACTGCGCGTTCGCAACCAGTGACCGTCTCCCGGTCCTGAGTCGACGGCCCGAGTCGGGCCGGGATCGCGCCGAGGCGCGGAAAACTGCGACGGCACTCACAGTTCCGTCCCCCAATCAAGATGTAGCTCGACCACCGCCCCGTTCGGCCCCGCCTTTGCATGTTCATCAACAACCCTGCATAGAGGGTCCAGGATGGAGCAGTTCCGGCGACGTTCGGAGAAGATCGCAGGTCGATGCGCGCTGTTCGCGTTGATTTGCGTGCTGTTCTCTGCAGCACCGGCACGCCAGGACGTCCTCGCGGAGGCGCGCCTGCTCGCCGTGACCGACGCCGAGGCCGCCATCGAACTGCTGTCCGAGCGCATCGCGCCCGACCTGCCCGCCTCGATGGCGGAATTCCAGGCGCCCCTGATCGAATTGCGCGCCGAACTCCTGCGCGACAGCGGGCGGCTCGCACCCGCCGCGGCCGATGCGGCCCGCCTGACCGATCTGGCCGAGGCACTCGACGATCCCGCCCTCGACGGCCGGGCGCAGTTCCTGCGCGGCACGATCCAGGCCGAGAACGGCAACCTCGCCAACGCCCTGGAGCGATTCCACGCCGCCCGGAGCCGATTCGAGGCCACGGGGATGCAGCGCGAGCTGGCGCGCACGCTGAATGCCCTCGGAGTCACGCACAATTTCCTCGGCGACGCCGAACGGGCCCGCCAGTATTTCGACGCCGCCCTGCCGCAGGCCCGGTCGGCCGGCGATGCCGGCCTCGAGCTGGCCGTGCTCGGCAATCTTGCGCTGATCATCGGAGAACTCGAGGGGCCGGTAGCGGGACTGGCCGCGCACCGCGCCACGCTCGAGATCGCGCGCAGGCACGAGAACTCCACGCAGGAGGCCTACCAGTTGGCCAACATCTGCAGCCGGCTCGTCGAGACCGGCCGGCTCGAACAGGCCGAGCAAACCTGTCCGAACGCCGTGCAGAGACTCGAGGTCCTCGGCCATGCCAGGGTCCTGGCCGGCGCGCGCATGAGCGTCGGCGACCTTCATCGCGCGCAGGGCCGCACGGACGAAGCGCTGCGCACCTATCGCGAGACGCTGGAGCTCGCGGCCGGCGCCATCCCGTCGGTCGAGGAGGAAGTGCTCAGGAGGCTTTCCGCACTGCTGGTGCAGAGCGGCGACGTGCAGGCCGGCTTCATGCACTTCCAGCGCTACATGGCGCTGAAGGAACAGAAGCTGGTCGCCGAGCAGGCACGGCGGGTGCGGGAGCTGGAACTCGACTACCAGGTCGGCCAGCGTGATCGGGAGATCGAGATGCTTCAGAGCGGCTCCGAACGCCAGGCCGATCGACTGCGCCGCCGTAACTGGATGCTCGCCGGGCTGTCGACGGCCTTCCTGGTCTCGGCGGTCCTGGCACTGTTCTCGTGGCGCGCGCTGCATGTCAAGTCCACGCTCGAGCGCGAGCTCGCCGGCCAGAACCGGTCGCTGCAGAGGGCCGTCGAGACCATCGGCCGCATGGCCCAGCACGACTCGCTGACCGGCCTGCTGAACCGGCGGACCTTCCTGGCCCAGGCCTCGAGGGAGATCGAGCGCTGCCGCCGAGAAGGCTGCGCCCTGACCGTCGCGATGGCCGACATCGATCACTTCAAGCAACTCAACGACCGCCACGGCCACGCCTTCGGCGACGACGTCCTGAAGAAGACCGCGGAACGCATGCAGGCGGCGCTGCGCAATCGCGACCTCGTCTGCCGCTGGGGCGGCGAAGAATTCGTGTTCCTGCTCGCCGACACCGACGCCGACATGGCCGAGAAGGCCGTGGAACGAATCCGCGAGAAGATCGCCCAGGTGGACGTGCGCGTCGACGGGCAGCGCCTGCCGATCACGCTGACCTTCGGGGTCTGCGAGGTCGAGGACCAGCTCGGCGACGCCATCGACCGCGCCGACCGTGCCATGTACCGCGGCAAGCACGAGGGCCGCGACCGCGTCGTCGTACACGACGAGCGCGCCCCCGACCTGCAGGGCAACGGCGCCGGCGCCTGAACGCCCCTCGTCCCGATTCGCGCTTTCGTCTCCCGATCCGTGACAGACTGTCGTCCGGCGCCAGATGGATTGATGCGATGCCACGGGTTTCCCCGGTGCACCCCAAGGACCTGCACGGCCTCGGCAGACTCGCCGTCGACGGCGTGGCCGGGATCACCGATCTCGTCGAACACCTCCATCTGTCCATCGCCGGAACCGTGCTGGGCCCCGCCGCCGGTCGCGACGGACGAACGGCGGGCCTGACCGGATTCACCTACCGCGCGGTCCGGGGCATCACCGGGCTCGTCGGGGCCGGGCTGGATCGAGTGCTCGGCGGCATCGCGGGTTCGTCTTCCTCCCCGGCATCGTCTTCCTCGCGCGATCGCGCCCTCGCCATCCTCAACGGCATCCTCGGCGACCACCTCCACGCGACGTCGAACCCACTGGCGATCCCCATGCGCCTGAGCCGCGCACCGGACCGCGGCTCGCGGCGGCTGGCCGTCTTCGTCCACGGCCTCTGCCTGGCCGATGACTGCTGGCAAGGGGCGGAGTCACTGCCGAGTCGAATGGCGGAACACGGATTCGCGAGCGTGCAGGTGCGCTACAACACCGGCCGCGGCATCGCCGACAACGGCGCGGAACTGGCCGAACGGCTCGAAGCACTCGTCGGTGATTCACCGCATCCCGTCGATGAACTGATCCTCGTCGGACACAGCATGGGCGGTCTCGTCGCGCGCAGTGCCGTCGCCTCTGCCGGGGACCGCGGTCTCAAGTGGAAAACCAGGCTGTCCCGCATGGTCTTTCTCGGCACGCCTCACTTCGGCGCCCCGCTCGAACGCGCCGGGCACGGCGTCGACCGGCTGCTGGGCCTCAGCCGCTTTTCGGCACCGTTCGCGCGGCTGGGCCGGATTCGCAGCGCCGGCATCACCGACCTGCGCCACGGCAGCGTGGCCGGGCTCGCGACCGGCCTCCGATGCCTGGCCATCGCGGCCTCGCGCTCGGCGCGCACGCCGGCCGTGCTCGGCGACGGTCTCGTCCCGGTCGCGAGCGCCCTCGGCGTGCACGCCGATCCCGACCGGCACCTCGGGATTCCCGCCGAAGACCGCATCGTCGTTCCGGGCACCGGCCACCTCGACCTGCTCTGCTCCCGCCGCGCCCACGACCACGTCATCGACTGGCTGGAACCACGCCTCTCCTGACTCCTGACTCCTGACACCGCGCAACCGGAATTCAGATACGAGAACCGGAAACTCGAACCCGGATCCCGAACGCGACCCGCCCGAAATTCTCCTGACCCCATCCCGCGTCCTCCGGCGTTGTTTGTAGCGAACCCACCGCCAACACGCAGGAGCATGCAGATGTCCGTCCATCACCAACGAATCCACGTCTTCGCCGCCGCGTTCGCAGTCACGCTGTTCCTCGGCGCCTGCACCCCACCCGAGGAAGCCGTCGAGCGCCGCGAGCCCGAAAAACCGGTCGAGACGATGCCGTCCCCGCAGCCCGCACCCGGGCCCACCGAACTCGAGCGCCGCGAGCGCACGGCCGCGCTGGCGGAGACCGCAAGCGACGCCGCGGCGCCCGGGACGTTCGCGGCGCAGCGCAATTTCGCCGTCGATCCGCTGGCCGGCCTGCGCCGCCCGGACCGGCCCGTCGACCGCGAGAACTACGCGCACTTCGACGACAACCCCGTCAAGCGCGTCCTCGAACACCCGGTCTCGACCTTCTCCATCGACGTCGACACCGGCAGCTACGCCAACGTGCGCCGGATGCTGCGCGAGGGGCGCCTGCCGCCGGCCGACGCCGTGCGCGTCGAGGAGATGATCAACTACTTCGGCTACGACTACCCCGCGCCCGAGGCCGGTGGTACGCCGTTCGCCGTGACCGTGGAACAGGCCGTCACGCCATGGAATGCCGACACGCGCCTCGTCCAGGTCGGCATCCAGGGCTGGAAGCCCGAGCCCGCAGAGGTGCCGCCGGCCAACCTCGTCTTCCTCGTCGACGTCTCGGGCTCCATGGCCTCGGCCGACAAGCTCGGCCTGCTGAAGAACGCCCTGAAGATGCTCACGCGCCAGCTCGACGGCGACGACCGGATCGCCGTGGTCGTCTACGCCGGCGCCACGGGCGTCGTGCTCGAGTCCACCCCCGGCGACCGCCACGCCGAGATCATCGCGGCGCTGGACCGTCTCTCGGCCGGCGGCCGGACCAACGGCGCGGCCGGCATCGAGCTGGCCTACTCGCTGGCCGCACAGGGCTTCGTCGAGGACGGCATCAACCGGGTGATCCTCGCCACCGACGGCGACTTCAACGTCGGCACCGTCGACTTCGAAGCGCTCAAGGACCTGGCCGAGCGCAAGCGCCAGACCGGGGTGGCGATCACGACGCTGGGCTTCGGCACCGGCAATTACAACGACCACCTCATGGAGCAGCTGGCCGATGCCGGCAACGGCAACTACGCCTACATCGACACGCTCAACGAGGCGCGCAAGGTGCTCGTCGACGAGCTCGGCGCGACGCTGCAGACGATCGCCAGCGACGTCAAGATCCAGGTCGAGTTCAACCCCGCCGTGGTCGCCGAGTACCGGCTCATCGGCTACGAGAACCGCGTTCTGGCGCGCGAGGACTTCAACAACGACGCCGTCGACGCTGGCGAGATCGGCGCCGGCCACACCGTGACCGCGCTCTACGAAGTCGCGCTCGTGGACTCCGACGGGCAGCGCGTCGATCCGCTGCGCTACCAGCGCCGCACGGTCGAATCGCCGGATGCGGATGCCGCGCCCGAGCTCGCCTTCCTGCGCCTGCGCTACAAGCAGCCCGGCGAGTCGCAGAGCACGCTCGTCGAGCGCCCGATCAGGAAGGCCCCGATCGCCGATGCCGAGGGCAGGCTGGCCTTTGCCGCGGCCGTGGCCGCGTTCGGTCAGCACCTGCGCGGCGGCAAGTACCTCGAGGGCCTCGACCTCGACGCCGTCCACGAACTTGCCGCTCGCGCGAAGGGCGACGACCCGTTCGGCTACCGCGGCGAGTTCCTGCAACTCGTCCGCCTGGCCGAGAGCCTGCAGGCCGGCTGAGGCCACGGCAAGCGGGTCCGGCCGCCTCGGCCGGGCTCGCGATCGCCGAGCCGATCCGGTACCGTGGAAACGTGAGCGATGCGCGTTCCGACAACGACCTCGTGCTGGCCTGGGCCCGCGGCGACGCGCGTGCCTTCGACACGCTCTACGAGCGATATCGCGGCCCGCTCTACCGCTACCTGTTCCACGGCCTCGGCGACCGAGCGCTGGCCGACGACGCCTACCAGGACACCTGGTCGAGCATCGTCGAGGCGCGCGACCGTTTCGAGCCGCGCACCGAGTTCCGCCGCTGGGCGTTCCGTATCGCGCACAACCGCCTCGTCGACCACTGGCGCCGGACCGGCCGGCGGCCGCAGGAAAGCGACGCCGGGCTCGACGAACTGCCGCACGCGTCGGTGCCCGATGCCGAAGCCGAGCGCGACGAGGACGCGCGCCGCCTACGCCGCGCGCTGCAGCAACTGCCGGCCGAGCAGCGCGAGGCCTTCCTTCTGCAGCAGGAGGCCGGCCTGACGCTGGCCGACATCGCGGCACGCGACGGCGTCGGCCGCGAG
>JAWVZQ010000141.1:0-6457 GCA_033722095.1 Wenzhouxiangellaceae bacterium
GCTGCCGAGCAGCGCGTCGACCAGCAGGTCCGCGTCGTCGTCGAGGCGGCCGTTCCATGCCGCGACCTCGCCGCCGGCGGATCGGTAGTCGGTGCAGGCCGTCGCCGCGTCGCCGGAGAGCGATTCCGGGTCCGACAGCGGCTGGCCGGTGCCGGTCAGCAGCGGCCGCCCGCCACCCTCCTGCACGGTCCAGACCGCGCCGAACAGCGCGCCGCCGTGCTCGAGAATCCGCTCCAGAGGCAGCTCGAATTCCTGCCCGTCGACGAGCGGTTCGGCGATGGCGACCTCGCGGCCGAGCACGGGCGCAGGCAGGCCGGTGCCGAGGCCATTGTCGCAATCGATGTCGACGCCGAGGCTCTGCAGGATCAGGCAGACGGCCGGCGTGATGGGCTGGAACTGGGCGCGAGCGGCCGGGGAAGCGCCGAGCGACGCGACGATGGTGGCTGCAAGGAGCAGCGTCGCCAGGCTGGACGGCGGCTGCTGGGCGGATGTGGACATGGTTCGATTTTCTCGCGGGTCTGTCCGGGTCCGGACGGATGGCGCGATTGTAGGCCTGTGCTGGCACGCCGGCAATGGCGGCCGGAATCCGCGGCAGCGTCAGTAGCGGTGCGAGAACATCAGGCCGGCCGAAACGATGACCAGCAGCGAAAGCGGAAGGTACTCGGCGGAGTCCATGCGGATGGCCAGTACGGCGCTGGCGATCGCGATCAGCGCCAGCAGCGATGCCGCGCACCATCGTGCGACGCGACGCGACCCCGGGATGCGCCGCCCCCCGGCGCGCTGACGCCGGTACAGCGCGGCCTGGATCAATACCAGGGCCGCGACGAGGACGACGACGACGAGAGCCAGGATTTCCATGCCGAATCTCCGCGAGTCGTCGACAGGCTAGCACACGGATGCCGGCCGGCCACAGAGGCCCGGCCGATCAGGGTTCGTCGAGCACGAGATTCGAACCCGAATCGTCGATGCGGGCCCGCTGGCCGGGTCCGACGACGTTGTCGCGAGACCTCGAGGGCAGCACGATATCGGCAGGTCGCCCATCGAAGCCACCGAGACCCTCGTTGGAGCCGAAGAACCAGCCGACGGGACCAAAGCCGCGGTCGCCGAGTTCGACGGCCACGCCGGCCCCGGCATAGCGGTTGCCCGTCACGCGCCCGCGGTGGACGCTCTCGGCGAACACCCCGAGCGCGGGCTCGCCGGGCGCCGAGGCGAGCGCGAAGAGATTGCCCGTCACGACCGGCTCCTCGACGTTGGGTTCGAGCAGGGCGCCTCGCAGGACCACGGCCGCGGCCCAGGAATCCGGAGCCGTGGTCCGGACATCGAAACGGTTCCCCCGGATCGTCACCGCTGCCGAAGCCTCGTCCTGCTGGACCTGGGCCAGCACGGCCGTCGCCTCGTTTCCGGCCGCGGCGATCGAGAAGGCGTTGTCCTCGATGAGCACGTCGGACCGACCGGGCCGATCGCCTGCGGCGGTGCGGACCGCGTACAGGAAGCGGCCGGGCGCCGCTCCGGACTCGAAGGTGTTGTCGGCCACGCGCACCGATCCGCTCGAGGAAACGAACAGGACGTCCGAATTCAGCGTCGCATGAAGCGTGCCGTGGACGAAGCGACTGCCGGCGATCTCGGCGTGGGCGCCGGCCTCCATCTCCACGCGCACGGAGGTCGTGAACTCTCGGAACTCGCTTCGAAGCACGGTGGCCCGCCCGCCGAGCGTCGGCAGGCAGTCCCCGGCAGCAGGCTCGGCGATGAACAGCACGCCGATGCCGCGATTCAGGCCCTGGCGCCCCGGCGAGACGAGCCGGACTCGCTCGACGGCGCCGAACGAAAACGCTGCCGGGCATTCCGTCGAAGCCGGCGGACCCGTGAAGTGGACGAACGCCGCGGCCTCGCTGCCGTCGGCGCACAGCGGCGCTTCGCCCGCGGCGCGAATCTCGAGCCAGCGCAGCGTCGCCGACCCGCCGACGAACTTCAGCGGCGCCGTGCGGCGGCCGGCCGCCCGCAGCCCGGCGCAGTCCAGGGCGCCGGGTTCGAGCAGCAACTGCGTCCGGTCCATGCCGGCACCCTCCAACCTGCCGTCGAAATCCGAGGCCTCGAGGAAGCCGACCCGGTATTCGCCGGGCTGCAACCGCACCGTTGCCGAGGTTTCCGCCGCGGCGTCGAGCGCACACTGCAGGTTCGGCGTGTCGTCGCCGCCGGTCGGCCGGACGAGGAACCTCGCACCGGAGGGCTCGCCGTCGACGAACTGCGGATCGCAGCCATCGACGGCGAGGCCGGCATTCGAGGCGAGCACCGCCCAGAGCAGGAAGAGCAAACGGCCGGCGCGCAGCGGGCGCGGGCGCGCCGCCTGCCGGTGCGAAACGTACGGAAACCACCGATTCATCGGAGCGCCTCCTCGAGAAACGCCGACCGTCATGCTACGAAGCCGACAGGGTTCCGGTCAATGCCGGATCGGGGCGGGACCCTGCAAGGCGGTGTGATAGCGTGATCGTTCGTTCCAGACCATCGGCCCGCACATGACCCAGCAGCCCGAATCCGCCCGCGTCGCCTTCCTCGCGACCGACGGCGTCGAGGAAGTCGAACTCACGCGCCCGTGGCGCGATCTCCAGGACGCCGGCGCCGAGCCCGTCCTCGTTTCGCTGGAAGACGGGAGCATCCAGGCCTTCCACCACCTCGACAAGGCCGGGGAGTTTCCCGTCGACCGGACCGTCTCCGATGCCTGCGTCGATGATTTCGCCGCCCTCGTCCTGCCCGGCGGCGTGGCCAATCCCGATGCGCTGCGCATGGAAGAGCGGGCCGTGGATTTCGTGCGCGAATTCGTCGCCGCGGGCAAACCCGTGGCCGCCATCTGCCACGCCGCCTGGCTGCTCGTGGAAGCCGACGTCGTGCGCGGCCGGACCGTCACCTCGTATCCCAGCGTTCGCACCGACATCGTGAACGCCGGCGGCCACTGGATCGACGAACAGGTCGTCGAGGACGGCCCGCTGATCACGAGCCGCCGCCCGGCCGACCTCGACGCGTTCTGCAAGCGCATCCTCGATCGCGTCGTCTCTTCCTGATCCCGCCCCACTCGAACCGGAGGCTACGATGACCCATTCCTTCGTGCGCGGAGATCGGGCCGCGCTGTTCACGGACCTCTACCAGATGACGATGGCCCAGGCCTACGTTGCCGAGGGCCTGACCGAGCCGGCCACGTTCAGCCTGTTCTTCCGCCACCTGCCCGACGACCGCAACTACATCCTTTCCTGCGGCGCCGAGGACGTGGCCGACTTCCTGGCCGAGATGCGGTTCACCGACGACGACCTGGCCTACCTCGACAAGCAGGGACAGCTCTCCGACGAATTCCTGGATTACCTCTCGGACTTCCGCTTTTCCGGCGAAGTCATGGCCGTTCCCGACGGCACGCCCGTCTTCCCGAAGGAACCGCTCGTCGAGGTCACCGCGCCGGCTCCCGAAGCGCAGCTCGTCGAGACCTGGGTCATGAACCAGATGCACGTCCAGTCGGTGCTGGCGACCAAGGCCGCGCGCATCGTCGATTCGGCCCGCGGTCGCGCCGTGCTGGATTTCGGCCTGCGCCGCATCCACGGCGCGGACAACGGCCTGAAGGCCGCGCGCGCCTTCCACGTCGCCGGCGTTTCCGCGACCTCGAATGTGCTGGCCGGGCGCGTCTACGGCATACCCATCTCGGGCACCATGGCGCACAGCTACATCCAGGCCCACGACAGCGAGATCGACGCGTTCCGCGCCTTCGCCTCGGAGTTCCCGGAAACCGTCCTGCTCGTCGATACCTACGACACGATCGAGGGCACGAAGAACGTCGTCCGGCTGGCCGAAGAGCTCGGCGACGATTTCCGCGTGCGCGGCATCCGTCTCGATTCGGGCGACCTCGGGGAACTGGCGAAGAAGTCGCGCGAGATCCTCGACGAGGCCGGCCTCGACGACCTGAAGATCTTCGCCAGCGGCGGCCTCGATGAGTACGGGATCACTCGCCTGCTCGACGACGACGCGCCGATCGACGGATTCGGCGTCGGCACCGCCATGGGAACGGCCAGCGACGCCCCGGACCTCGACATCGCCTACAAGCTCGTCGCCTATGGCGGAGAGGGTCGCATGAAGCTTTCCACGGGCAAGGCCTCGCTGCCCTCGGCCAAGCAGATCTTCCGGCGCTTCCGCCACGGCGAGGCCGTCGGCGACGTGCTCGCGCGTCGCGGCGAGACGCTGGAAGGAGAACCGCTGCTCGAGCCGTTCGTCGTCGACGGTCAGCGCGTGCGCGATCGGGAAGCCCCGGCCCTCTGCCGCGACCGTGCCAGGCAGCGCCTCGATGCCCTGCCCGATTCGCTGCGCGGTCCCGGGAAGGCCGAGGACCCCTACCCCGTCGAGCTCAGCGATGAACTCGACCGCTATCATGACGAGGTCCGCGAGCGGATCCGCCGCATCGCCGAGTCGAACTGATCCGAGGAGTCCGCCGCCGATGAACCATCCCAGCCACCTGCAGATCGCCGATTCCGAGGATGTCGAGACGCTGCTCGACGAAATGGCCGACGCGATCGCTCCCCACCTGTCGGAGTCCACGGCGCTGGTCGGCATCCTGCGCCGCGGCGCGCCGCTGGCCGAGGCCCTGGCCGATCGGCTCGAGGACCGGACCGGCCGGCGCCCCGAAGTGGGGAAGCTCAAGCTCAAGCGCTACAGCGACGAGCTGGAGCTGCTCCATGACCGTCCCGAACTCGACGAGGACACGCTAGACATCGACATCGAGGACCGGCACCTCGTGCTCGTCGACGACGTGTTGTTCACGGGCGAATCGATGCTGCGCGCGGCCGGCTGGCTGCGCGCGGCCGGCGCGACGAAGCTCCAGACGGCATTCCTGTGCGTGCGTGCCGGACGGACGATGCCCGTTCACGCAGACTTCGTCGGGGCCACGCTCGAGGTCCGGCCCGACTGGGTCATCCACTGCGCCGTTCCCCCCTACGAGGAAGCCCTGGGAATCAGCGTCGCGCGCACGGACGACTGAACGCCGTCTCCCTTCTCGAGGGCGGCCGGCGCAGGCCTGGGGGAGGCGAGCGCGTTCGATTGGGCCACGATTGCGTCGCGATTGCGTCGCGATCCCGCCACAATCTCGCACCGATCGACTTGCGATCCGGCGAGGATTTGCATTTCACGCTACGGCGCGCTTATAGTGAACTCCGTCACGCCTTCGGGCTTTCGCCCGGCGACGCAGGGTGCCGACGACGAAACGTCGACGCATCCCGGGACAGGATTACAACCCCTTGCTCGAGACACTCCTGAGCGCTTGACCGGGAACCGCCTCCTCTCCGTGGGCGCTCCCGGTTTTCTTTATGTCCGCGCCGGGCCCGGTCGGGCGATGCGTCAGACCGGATACAGCGGCATGCCGTCCGGCCATTCCTTCGACCCGGTGCGGGCGCGCAGCTCGTAACCGTCGTCGAGTTCGGTGATATCGACTTCGGTGCCGTCCCTGAGCTTCACGGAGGGCAGTCGGTCGACGTTCCCGGGCGGATTGCCCGCCGAGCGTGTCTGCCGCTCCGAGGGATTTCCGACGAGCAGGTCATACTCCCTGCGGTCGGCACCCATGACCTTCATGTCGCCTTCGGGCAAACGATCGAAACGCGTCTTTCCGTTCATCGCGAACCTCGGGAAACTGTCTGGAAGAAGACCTCTACCGTAATCGACCAAACGTTCCGATTCAAATCGCCGGCTCCACGCGGGTCCCGGGCGTCAGCCCAGTTCGTCCCGGGCAGGCGGCGACGTGGCCTCGATGACGGTGGCCGGTGCGGAGATTCGGTAGCTGTGCGGCGTGTCGGCCGGGATCACGAAGGAATCTCCGGTCGAGAGTTCGATCTCCTCTTCGTCGACGATCAAGGTCATCGTGCCGTTGACGACGTAGCCGCAGATCTCGTAGGAGCGGGTGCGCGCGGACTTGCCGTCCGCCGTATGGTCCTGCCAGAGCCGCAGCGCCGTGCGGTCGCCGCCGGCCAGCAGCTTCTCGCCCAGCGGGCCGGACTGCTCGGTGCCCTTCTTCGTGACGTGCTTGTTCATCTTGATCTCCGTGTTCGGATTGCCGCGATGCGTCGAGCCGTGACCGGCCTTCTCGAAGCCCGTGAAGCCGTGGGCCTCGGCCGCGAAGTCGGCTTCTCCCACTTCGCGTGAGGGCCGTTCGGACGGATTCTCGACTCGTGCGTCGAGATTGTGCAGTTCGTTGTCGGGATTCAGACCCTTTTTCGAATCGGCCATGACAAGCATCGCTCTGGAATGGTCATCATCGTCCAGACCCGGCGTGAAATCAAAGTGGGCCCGGCCCGGAGGCCGACGATCAGGCCCGCCGCGACAGCAGCAGGACCGCACCGAGCACGAGTGCGAAGCCGAGCCACTGCAGCGGCTGCAGCGTCACGTCGAGCAGCACTCTCTCGCCGGCCACCGTCAGCAGCGGAGCCAGCGTGATCAA
>JAWVZQ010000142.1:0-6443 GCA_033722095.1 Wenzhouxiangellaceae bacterium
AGCGGCTGCCGATCACGCGGCCTTCGTCTACGGGCTGCCCGTCATCCTGCCCATCCTCGACGCCAGCGATCGCATCGAGGTCACGCCGGCCGACGTACGCGGCGGCTTCACCGGAACGGCCGTGCCGGCCGCGCGCCGCTACGGCGCCGACGGCATCGCGATGCTGGACCTGCGCCGCAACGGGCCGTTCTGGACGGGACGCTGGACCTGGCGGCTCGGCGAGGGCGAGCAGACCTTCCAGCGCTCGGGCGCCGACCGGGCCGAGGTCGTCGAGCTGGGCCTGGCGCGCATCGCCGAATCGCTGGCTTCGCGCTTCGCCGTGGTTCCGGGCGAACGCCACGTCCGCCGGGTCGTCGTGACCGGCATCGACCGTGCCGCGGAATTCGCCGAGGTGCGCGGGCGCCTGGGCCGGCTCACCGGCGTCGAGCAGGTCCGCGTCGTCGCGGCCTCGGCCGATCGCATCGAATTCGAGCTCGCGACCACGGCCGAGGGCCTGCGCCGGCGCATCGACCTGGCTGGCGGACTGGCCTTCGTGCGCCACGATCTCGCCAGCGGAACCCTGGTCTACCGGCTGGACTGGTAGTCGCGATGCTGGCCTGGCGCATGCTGCCCAACGCGCTGACGGTGCTGAGGATGATCCTCGTGCCACCGTTGGTATGGCTGCTGCTGAGCGGGCGGCACGAGGCCGCGCTGGCCGTGGCGCTCGTCGCCGGCATCAGCGACGCCCTGGACGGAGCGCTGGCGCGCGGATTCGGATGGCAGACGCGCTTCGGCGGGATCGCCGATCCGCTGGCCGACAAGCTGCTGCTCGTCGCCGCATTCCTGACGCTGGCCTGGCTCGGGGTGCTGCCGGCCTGGCTCGTCGGGCTCGTCGTGCTGCGCGACGTCGTCATCGTGGCCGGGGCGCTCGTCTATCACCTGCGCTTCGGCAGCGTTCCGGCCAGCCCGACGCTGCTTTCGAAATGCAACACGGGCGTCCAGCTGCTGCTGGTCTGGGCCGCCCTGCTGCGATTGGCCGAAGTTCCCGTGCCGATTCGCATCGTCGACGGCCTGGTGATCGGGGTCGCCGTGCTCGCGGTCGCCACTCTCGTCCAGTACGTCGTCGTCTGGAGCCTGCGAGCCGCCCGCGTCGCGCGGGAGCGGGCGGGCTCGTGAGTGCCTCGCAGCTTCCGCTCGCGCTCGCTCCGCCGCGCCGTCCGGCTTTCGACAACTTCGTGGCCGGCGAAAATCGTGCCGTACTCCGCACCCTGCGCGACGGACCGGCGCCCGGCGACTGGTTCTTCCTTTCCGGACCGCCGGGGTCGGGCAAGACCCACCTGGCGCAGGCCTGCGTGCGAGGCTGGAGCGGCCCGGGCCGCCCGGTGGCCTTCGTGCCGGGCTCCTCGCCGCGCGCCGCCGATCTGCTGCGTGCGACGTCCGGGCAGCGCGTGATCGTCGACGATGTCGATGCGCTGGCAGGTTCGTCCGAGGGGGAGCGGGCCCTGTTCAATGCTCTCGTACGCTGGCAGGCCGAACGCTGCGGAGTGCTGATGACGGGGAAGTCGCGCCGGGACTTCGAACTTCCGGACCTGGCCTCGCGCGTCTCGCGAGCCGCCCGGCTCGTGCTGCGGCCGCTCGGCGATGCCGGTCTCGAACGACTCATCGACCGGCTCGTGGCCGACCACGACGTCGTGGCCGGACGAGGGCTGGTCGCCTACCTGCTCCGACACGGTCCGAGATCGGGCGGCGAACTCGCCCGGTTGTTCGAGCGCATGAGCCTGCGTGCCCGGTCCGAGCGTCGCGTGCTGTCGGTGCCGCTGGCCCGCTCCGTGCTCGAGTCGTTCGAGAACGACGGCGCGATCGGCGGAATGTGATGCGGCCCGTGCGAACGAATCGCACGGGCCGCGGAGGAAAGGCGGGCGGCAGGGCGCCCGCCGGGGATCACTCGAAGGTCGTCACGAAGCTCATGTCGATGCCGGCCTCGCCGAGAGAGATGCGCATCGTGAAGGCATCGTAGTACTCGGCCATCGCCTCGTACTGGGCGCGCTGGGTCTCCAGCGCCTGGCGAGCCTCCTCGTCGTCGACCATCGACATCGCCGAGTCCATGAGCTGGGTCAGCGCATCGACGTCGAACTGCATCGACAACAGGTGCGGGTCGGTGGACGTCGCGTCGAGCGTGTCCATCATCGAGGACACCTGGGACTCACCGACGGCCAGCCCGATCGCGCTCTCCCCGAGCGCCATCCAGCCCTCGAGGCCCAGGCCCTGCAACTGCGGCAGCGCCTCGGCCGGGACCTTCTTCGCCTCGCCGCCGGGCTGCAGATCGAGCTCGGCGACGGCCGGCGAGAACATCTGGGCCATGCCGACGAGCAGCTGCGGATTGCGCATGTACATCGTCAGCGTGCCGCCGCCGGTCGGGATGCCGTTCTCGCCGAGCGCGAATTCCAGCGCCTCGATGTAGAGCCCGTGCAGGTTCGTCACGACCGGCGGAATCGGCCGGGACAGCGCGGCCTGCATGTTCTCGATGTTGCCCGCGATGCCGGCGAATGCCATGCACTGCGGCGGGTTCTCGGCCCAGCCGTCCACCAGCGAACGCGCGAATTCGCGTGCGGCGACGAGGTCGACCGCCATGCCGAGCGAGAACAGGCCGCTGAGTTCGCGGTCCAGCGATACCGGCGAACGCGAGATCGGTGCGAGTCGCGCGCCGAGGTCCGCAGAGGTCTGCTGGCGGGCCAGGAACGTCGCGGCGTTCTCGTCGAGCGCCGTGTAGCCGGCGATGACGCGCGGCATCGCCTCGGTCAGCGCCTCGAATTCGACGGCGCAGGCCGGGTCGCTGAGCATGCCGGCACCGGGTTCCTCGGCCATCGGGAAGGACGGATCCTGCAGGGAGGCGAGGACGCGGCGCCAATCGAGGTAGCCGCTGGAGTAGGGCGTGAACCCGTTGTCGGCGTTGAATCGGCGGAACGCGTCGGCCGACATCGGGTCGACGGGGTCGACCTGGCCCGTCAGGCGCGCCAGCAGGGCGCCGTCATCGGGCAGCAGCGCGGCCGAGACGGCCGTGTCGCCGATGTGGATCGCGGCGCCGAAGCCGGCGTCGATCGGCAGCCAGAGAACCTGTTCTTCGTCGACCTCGCGGCGCTCCAGCGGTTGCTCGAGCTGGGCCTCGACGCGTGCGACGAGTTCGCGGAACGCAGCCTCGTCGGCCAGCTCCAGGTGCAGCATGGGCAGCAGCGACACGCCGTGGATGGCGTAGCGCGGATTCGCCGGCAGGCCCGCGGCCTCCCAGCCTTCGCGCGTCGTTAGCGACATCAGTTCCGTGACCAGAGCGCGCGTCGCCGGATCGATGTCCTCGTCCTCGGACAGGGACTGGAGCATCTGCTCGTTGCTCTGCGAGGAGGCGTCGTTGATCGCCCACATGCGATCCACGACGTGCTCGGGCAGGCGCTCGGCATTGGCCATGACGTAGGCCGTGTCGGCGTCGATGCGTGCGAAGAAGCCCGGCCCGGCGTCGGCCGAGCGGCCCGTCGAGGCCGACGGTGCCGCGCCGGCGACCGTTGCGCCGTCGTCGGACTGCGTCGAGCCGTTGTCGTCGCCGCAGCCTGCCAGGAACAGGATCGAGGCCGAGACTGCCAGAAGAATGCGTTTCATCGTGGACTCCTTGGGATTGGGTTCTTTTCGTGGACCGTTTCGAACTCCGCTACGGAATCGCCCTCCGCGACCCCGCCATGTGGAGTAGTGTTATACATCACTAGTACACTTGTCAAGGGCCCGACGCGTCCCCCCGAATGCGACGGATGTCTCCCTCCGGGTGTCATAATACCTTCTGGAGTCGGCTCGACAGTCGCCGTGCGCGAGCACGGAGGAAAGTCCGGGCTTCACAGGGCGCGGTGCCAGGTAACGCCTGGGGGGCGAGAGCCCACGGAAAGTGCCACAGAAAACAGACCGCCACCGCAAGGTGGCAAGGGTGAAAAGGTGCGGTAAGAGCGCACCGCGTCGCGGGTAACCGTCGGCGGCACGGCAAACCCCACCGGAAGCAAGGCCAAATAGGGATGCGATGGCGTGGCCCGCGCCGCATCCGGGTAGGCCGCTCGAGGCGGCTGGTGACAGCCGTCCCAGATGAATGACTGTCCTCGACAGAACCCGGCTTACAGGCCGACTCCTCCCTCTTCCGATCCCGCTTCGCGATCGAGGCTTCCGATGCCTCGATCGCGTCCGCGCGGGACCGCCCGCAAACGCTTGTCCGGCCGGCGATTCCGTTCTTGACACTCCCGCAATGAGGGTCTATTGTGGCGAGCAGTGGGAATTTGTGGGAAATCGTGGAGAAGTGAGCCCAGACCATGTTCTTCGGGGAAACGGCCATCAATCTCGACGCCAAGGGTCGCATGGCGGTACCCACCCGCTATCGCGAGGCGATCGAGGAAGCCTGCGAGAACCGCCTCGTACTGACGTACTCGGCGTTCGACGCGGGGTGTCTGTGGTTGTATCCGCACCCGGAATGGGAGCGGGTCCGAGACCAGGTCATGGCGCTGTCGACCTTCAATGCCAGCCACCGCAGCCTCCAGCGACGGCTCGTCGGCTCGGCCACGATGCTCGAGCCCGACGGCAGTGCGCGGTTGCTGCTTCCCCAGACGCTGCGCGAGGTCGCCGGCCTGGAGAAGAAGATCGTGCTGATGGGCATGGGTGCGCGTTTCGAGATCTGGAACGAGACCGTGCTGCACCAGCGTCGCGCCGAGGAGGAAAGGTCCATGCAGGAGCAGGCCTCGGCCGAGATGGCCCAGCTGGTCCTGTAGGACATGGTTCACGTACCGGTACTCGAGGAGGCGGCGGTGGACGCCCTGGACGTTCGTGATGACGGCATCTACGTCGACGCGACATTCGGTCGAGGGGGACACAGCCGCCGGATTCTCCAGAGACTCGGTCCCGGCGGGCGCCTGATCGCCGTGGATCGCGATCCGGCCGCCATCGAACACGGCCGGGAACGCCACGCCGGCGACTCCCGGATGACGCTCGTCCGTGCCAACTTCGCCGAACTCGGCGAAGTCTGCCGCAGCGAGGGCGTGCACGGCCGCGTGGACGGCCTGCTCATGGATCTCGGCGTCTCCTCGCCCCAGCTCGACGACGCCGGTCGCGGATTCAGCTTCCGCCACGACGGTCCCCTCGACATGCGCATGGACCCCGATTCGGGGCCGTCGGCTGCCGAGTGGCTGGCCGAGGTCGACGAATCCGAGCTCGTACGCGTCCTCCGCGAGTACGGAGAAGAGCGTTTCGCTCGGCGCATCGCGGCCGCGGTCGTCGCCGCGCGCGCCGAGGCACCGATCGATACCACGTCGCGGCTCGCCGAGATCGTCCGCGATGCCGTCCCCGCCGGCGCCGCGGCACGCGACCGCCTGGATCCCGCGACCCGGACCTTCCAGGCCGTCCGTATTGCCGTCAACGACGAGCTCGGGGCACTCGATGCGGCCCTGGAAGAGGCCATCGACGTACTGGACGACGGCGGCCGGATGGTCGTGATCAGCTTCCATTCGCTCGAGGATCGGCGCGTCAAGCTCGCCATCCGGGCCGCGTCGGAAGCGCCGCCGGCCAGCCGCCGCGCACCCGTTGCCCCGGATTTCCATCCCCGCCTGCGCCGCATCGGCGGACTCGTGCGGCCCGACGAGGAAGAATGCCGCGCGAACCCGCGGGCGCGCTCGGCGCGCATGCGGGTCGCCGAGCGCACGAGCCGCGAGGAGCGGCCATGAGGACCTGGATCGTCGCCGTCGCGCTGCTGGCTGCCGTGGGCGCGAGCGCCATCGCCCTGGTCGGGCTCAAGCACGAGTCTCGCCAGCTGTTCATCCGCCTCGAGGAGGCGGCCCGGCAGCACGACGGGATCCAGGTCGAGTGGTCCCGCCTGCAGCTCGAACTCGCCCTGGTCGGCGAGACCGGCCGCATCGAGGAGCAGGCGTCGTCCACCCTTCGCATGCACGAGCCCGAGCGCATCGGCGTACTGGTGAAGACCGATGACTGACGCCGCCCGCGGAATCAGCCGCCTGCGCGTGGCGCTCGCTCTCGGCCTCATGGCGCTTTCGGCGCTGGGCCTCGTCGCGCGGGCGGTGAAGCTGCAGGTCATGGATACCGAGTTTCTGCAGGACGAGGGCGAGGCCCGCTTCCTGCGCACGGTCGAAATCCCGACCATGCGCGGCCGCATCGTCGACCGCAACGGCGAGCCGCTGGCCGTCTCCACGCCCGTCGAATCGGTCTGGGCGCATCCCGGCGAACTGCTGCAGGCCGCCGACCGGATTCCGCTGCTGGCCTCGGTGCTCGGCCAGGACGCCGACGCGATCGAGCGCAAGTTGACGCAGCGCGCCGATCGCCAGTTCGTCTGGGTGGTCCGGCGCATCCGGCCGGATCTCGCCGACCGCGTCCGCCAGCTCGACATCCCGGGCGTGTTCCTGCAGCGCGAGTACCGGCGTTTCTATCCCACGGCC
>JAWVZQ010000143.1:0-6386 GCA_033722095.1 Wenzhouxiangellaceae bacterium
CACCCCAGGGGACGTAGCCCCTGGGCTACTCCTGGAGCCGTTTTTCACGCTTTCCTTCTTCGCGCTTATCCACCCACTCCGGATGGATTCGCCACTGAGCGGGTTCCGGGTGCGGTGATGGGCGCGTTTTCTCGACCGAGCGGGCCGGAGGCGTAGCAGCGCTACGTCGAGGAGCCGCGACCGAGCAAAAACGCGGTCAGCGCCGTGCACGGGGCCCGCTCAGCCGCCACCCGGCCGCGAGGCGCGGCGCATGAGGAGTACGGCCGGGATCGCGCCGAGGACGACCAGCACGAGCGCCGGCAATGCCGCGCGCTCCCACTGTCCCTCGACCGTCAGTTCGTAGATGCGCACGGCCAGCGTGTCCCAGCCGAAGGGCCGCAGCATCAGCGTGGCCGGCATCTCCTTGGCGATCTCGACGAGACCGAGCAGGAAGGCCGTGACCAGGCCCGGCCGGAGCAGCGGCAGCATGACGCGCCGCAGGCGTTCGAGGCGCGGCGCGCCGAGGCTCTTGGCGATCTCGAAGTACTCGGGCCGGATGCGCGCGGCAACCCCCTCGAGCGGACCCCAGGCCACGCGCACGAAACGGATCACGTAGGCGAGGATCAGCGTCAGCAGCCCGCCGGCCAGCGCCGTGCCGAGCAGGTTGTCGAGGCCGGTCAGCGCGAGCATCAGCGCCACGGCCAGCACCGTGCCCGGAATCGCGTAGCCGACGGCGGCCAGTTCGCCGAGCGCGCCGATGCGGCGCGGCGCGCGGTAGGTCGCCAGCAGGAGCAGCAGCCCGGCCGCGGTCGTCACCGTCGCGCCGATCGCGCCGAGCATCACGGTATTGCCGATCACGCGCAGGTAGGCGGCGTCGGCCAGCTTACCGAGTTCCGGCGCGGCCCAGGCCAGCAGCTGGATGAGCGGGACGACGACGGCGACGGCGATCACTCCGGCCTGGAACGCCGTCGCGGCCCAGGCCCGCGCCCCGCTCAGCGGGATGCGGTTCGGGTTCGGGCGGCGCTCGGTCACGCGCGACCGCGAGCGCCGCGTCAGGCGCTCGGAGAACACGAGCACGAGCATGAACAGCATGAGCAGCGAGGCCAGCTGCGTCGCCGCGCGCAGGTCGAACAGGCCCAGCCAGGTGCGATAGATGGCCGTCGTGAACGTGTCGAAGCCGTAGATGGACACGGCGCCGAAGTCGGCCAGCGTTTCCATGAGCGCCAGCGCCAGCCCGGCGACGATCGCGGGCCGCGCCGCCGGCAGGCTCACGCGCAGGAACACCCGCAGCGGCGAGGCGCCGAGGCTGCGCCCGGCCTCGAAGGCGACGAGTCCGCCGCTGGCGAACGAGGCCCGCGCCAGCAGGTACACGTAGGGGTAGAACGCCAGGATCATGATCGGGATGACGCCCGACGGTCCCGAAAGCCATTCCAGCAGCGCCGGGGACGAACCGAAGGTCTCGCGCAGCCCGCTCTGCAGCGGGCCGGCGAAATCCGTGAGGCCGAGGTAGATGAAGGCGAGCACGTAGGTCGGAAACGCCAGCGGAAGGATCAGCAGCGGATCCAGCCAGCGCCGCCCCGGGTACTCGCAGCAGGCCGAAAGCCAGGCCAGGCCGACGCCGAGCACGGCCACGCCGGCGCCCACGCAGCCCATGAGCAGCAGGCTGTGGCCGATCAGTCTCGGCAGCAGCCAGGTCGAGAGGTGCTGCCACGTGGCCTCGTCGACGCGCGCCCAGCTGACGAGCAGCATGACGAGCGGCAGGGCGACGAGCAGCAGCAGCGGCGCCAGGGCCAGCAGCCGGCCCCGGTCCCCCGACGGCCAGAATCTCCGCTGCGCGCGCTCGGGCGAACCGACCGGGCCCAGCGGCCCGGTCGGCAGCAGTCCGGAATCCTGGCTGACCGCCATCGGACCGGATTCCCGACCCGCCCCGCGAGGGGCGGATCAGCGCCAGCCGGCGCGATCCATCAGGCGTACGGCTTCGGCCTGGCGCTTGCCGGCCACCGAGAGGTTGATGCGGTCGCCCTCGAACTCGCCCCAGGCCTCGACCACGGGGTCGAGCGCGATGCCGCGCGCGGCCGGGAATTCGAGATTGCTGGCCGCGATCATCTCCTGGGCCTCCTCGCCGACCATCCACTCGATGAACGCGCGTGCAGCGCCCGGATCGTTGGTGCTCTTCGTGATGCCGGCGCCGGAGATGTTGACGTGCGTGCCGCTGGTCTCCTGGTTGGCCCAGAACAGGCGCACGGGATAGTCCGGGTCCTCGGCCTGCAGGCGCCCGAGGTAATAGGTGTTGACGATGCCGACGTCGCACTGGCCGGCGGCGATGGCCTCGATCAGGCGCGTGTCCGACGAGAACACGTCGGTGGCCAGGTTGTCCACCCAGCCCGAGACGATCTCCTCGGTGCGCTCCTCGCCGAGCCGCTCGATCATCATCGCGACGAGCGACTGGTTGTAGACCTTCTTCGAGGTGCGCAGGCACAGGCGACCCTCCCACTCGGGATCGGCCAGCGCCTCGTAGGTCGACAGGTTGGCCGGGTCGACGCGCTCGGGGTGATAGACGATCGTGCGCGCACGCACGGACAGTCCCGTCCAGAGCCCGTCGGGGTCCATGAGTTCGGCCGGGATGCGCTGTTCGACGATTTCCGAATCCATGGGCTCGAGCAGGTCACGGGCCGCGGCGTTCCAGAGATTGCCGGCGTCGACGGTGATCAGCACGTCGGCCGGGCTGTCCGGGCCCTCGGCGTCGATGCGCTCGATGAGGGCCGCGGCGTCGTCGCTGATGTAGCTGATCGTCACGCCGGACTCGTCGGCATAGGCGTCGAACAGGGGCTCGACGAGATGCGGCTGGCGCGAGGTGTAGATGACGAGTTCGCGCGGTCCGGCCGGCACGGCGGGATCCTCGGCGGCCGTCGGCACCTCGGCCTCGACCGTGGTGTCGGAAGGCGGCGGCGCCGGCTCTTCCGGCACTTCCGAACCGCAACCGGCCAGCAACAGGGCGGCGACGGCCAGGGTCAGGGGCATCGATCGCAGGATCATGTTCGGTCACTCCCAGGTGAAGAATTACCCGGGATTATAACGAGAATGATTCACATTTACGCGATCGGCCCCGTTTCGTTCCTCGAGGCCGATCAGTCTCGCGGCCGGATCACGAGCAGCCGGATCTCGGTCATGTCCTCGATCGCGTAGCGCAGGCCCTCCCGCCCGAGTCCGGAATCCTTGACGCCGCCGTAGGGCATGTGGTCGACGCGGAAGCTCGGGACGTCGTTGATGATCACGCCGCCGACCTCGAGCACGTCCCAGGCCCTGCGGATGCGATGGATGTCGGACACGAACAGCCCGGCCTGCAGGCCGTAGCGCGAATCGTTGATCAGCGCCAGCGCCGTCTCGTAATCGTCGTAGGGCTCGATCGCGATGGCCGGACCGAACAGCTCGTCGGTCCACATCCGGCAATCGTGCGGTACGTTCTCGAGCACGGCCGGGCGCACGACGCTGCCGTCCCGCTCGCCGCCTACGAGGCGCGTCGCGCCGGCCTCCTCGGCCTCCTCGATCCATTCCACGACGCGCTCGGCGTCCTTCTGGCTGATCAGCGGCCCGACGAAGGTCTCTTCGTCGAACGGGTCTCCGCCCTTGAGCTGGCCGACGCGCTCGACGAGCTTCTGCCGGACCTCGTCGTAGACGTCGCGGTGGATCAGGACGCGCTGCACCGAGATGCAGCTCTGGCCGGACTGGTAGAAGCCGCCGAAGACGAGCCGGTCGACGGCGTCCTCGAGGTCGGCCTGCTCGTCGACGAGGCAGGCGGCGTTGCCGCCCAGCTCCATGACCACGGGCTTCTTGTCGGCCTTCGACTTCAACATCCAGCCGACCTTGTCGGAGCCCGTGAAGCTCAGCAGCTTCAGCCGTTCGTCCTCGGTGAAGCGCTGCGCTTCCTTGCGCGGCACCGGCAGGATCGAGAACGCGCCTTTCGGCAGGTCGCACTCGGCCAGGATTTCTCCGAGGACGAGTGCACCGACGGGCGTGACCTCGGCCGGCTTGAGCACGAACGGGCAGCCGGCGGCGATCGCCGGGCAGATCTTGTGCGCGACGAGGTTGTAGGGAAAGTTGAACGGCGTGATGAACGAGACGGGGCCGATCGGCACGCGCTTCGTCATGCCCAGGTAGCCCTCGGTGCGCTCGGCGATGTCCATGGTCAGCACCTCGCCGTCGATGCGCGTGGCTTCCTCGGCGGCGATGCGGAACGTGTCGATGAGGCGCTGGACCTCGCCGCGGGCATCCTTGATGACCTTGCCGCCCTCCACGACGAGAATCTCGGCGAGTTCCTCGAAGCGCTCGGTGCAGGTGTCCGCGCACTGGGCGAGCGCGTCACGGCGCTTGTGTGCAGGCAGGCGCGCCATCTCCTTCGCCGCGCGCTCGGCGGCCTCGACGGCCTCGTCGACGACCGAGTCGTCGGCCAGCGCGACGCGCGTGGCGACCTCGCCGGTGTGCTTGTTTCGCACCTCGAGATCCTCGTTGGCCTGGACGGGCTCGTTGGCCAGGTAGTAGGGGTACGCGGACTTCAACGGCATGGTCGGTCTCCGGGCTTCTGGATGCACCGTTCCAGCATAGCAGCCGGCGTGCTCACGGCCGGAACGAGCGGGCCTCCAGTACAATCACCCGAACTCCGCAAAGCATCGAGGAAACGGCCCATGGGCAACCGGCTGTCGAAGATCTACACGCGCACCGGCGACGACGGCACGACGGGCCTCGGCGACGGGTCGCGCATCCAGAAGGACAGCCTGCGCGTCGAGGCCTACGGGACCGTCGACGAGTGCAACAGTGCCGTCGGCGTGCTCGTCGCCGGCCTGGAGAACGAGGACCTGGCCTCCGTGCTGCTCGACGTCCAGCACGACCTCTTCGACCTCGGCGGCGAACTCTGCATCCCGAACACGTCGTTGATCGGTGACCGGCACATCGAGCGTCTCGAGAAGGAGCTCGACCGGCTCAATGCCGACCTCCCTCCGCTCAAGGACTTCATCCTGCCCGGCGGCAGCGAATCGACCGCCCGCGCACACCTCGCGCGGACCATCTGCCGGCGCGCCGAGCGCCGCGTCATCGCGCTGGCCCGCCAGGAAGAGGTCAACGAACCGGCCATTCGCTACCTGAACCGGCTCTCGGACCTGCTGTTCGTCGTCGCGCGGTCCATCGCGCGCGCCTCGGGCGTCGGCGAGATCCTCTGGGATCACGACCGCGACCGCTGAGACCGCTGCCTTGACCCTGATCGTCGTCACCCACCCCGATTGCCTGGCCCACGACCCGGAGCGCGGCTATCCCGAGCGCCCGGACCGGCTGCGCGCCGCGCTGCGCGGCATCAACGCACTCCCGGATACGCAGCGCCTGGAGGCCCGCGAGGTCACGCGCGAGCAGATGCTGCGCGTCCACGACGAGAACTACCTGGACCTCCTGGACCGCGTCGAGCATCGCGTCGAGGCGCGCGGCGGCGGCGTCGTGGCACTCGACAGCGACACGCCGGCCGGCCCCGGCACGATGCGCGCCTCGAGGCTGGCCGCCGGCGCCTGCGTGCAGGCCGTCGAGGCCGTGCTCGATCGCCCGGGCGCACCGGCCTTCGCCGTGGTCCGCCCGCCCGGCCACCACGCCGAGCCGGGCCGCGCCATGGGATTCTGCTTCCACGCCGGCCTGGCCATCGCCGCGGCGCATGCGCTCGAGCGCGAAGACATCCGGCGCGTCGCGCTCTGCGACTTCGATGTCCACCACGGCAACGGCACCGAGGCGGCGGCAAGAGCGAGGACGGACATGCTGTTCGTGTCCAGCCACCAGATGCCGCTGTACCCGCTCTCCGGAGATCCGGCCGACAACGTCGCCGGCCACATCGTCAACGCGGCGCTGGCGCCCGGCGACGGCAGCGAGGCCTTCCGCCACACCTGGCGCGAGTCGCTGCTTCCGGCCATCGACGAATTCGCCCCCGACCTCGTCCTCGTCTCGGCCGGCTTCGACGCCCACGCCCGCGACCCGCTGGCCCAGGTCGAGCTCGACGACGAAGATTTCTTCTGGATCGGGAGCGAACTCAAGCGCCTGGCCGACAAGCATGCAAAGGGCCGCCTCGCCGCCGCACTCGAAGGGGGCTACGACCTCCAGGCCCTCGAAGCCGGCGTCCACGCCTTCGCCCGCGGCATCAGCGGCCCGAGCGGGTAGCCGCCGCGTCGTCTCTTTGCGCCGAATTCCTCCAGAGGATGGGCGTGAAGACGCGAAGGCGCGAAGGGAAGCCCGCCCCCGCCCGAAAACCGAGTAGCCCAACGGCTACGCCCGTTGGGATGGGAACAAGAACATCTCCGGGCGCCCGATCCAAGTACGGCCCCCAAGGGGCGTAGCCCTTGGCCGACGACCCCTATGCCTGCCCGGTTGTCGTAGCCCGG
>JAWVZQ010000144.1:0-6384 GCA_033722095.1 Wenzhouxiangellaceae bacterium
GATGACTTCGTTGAAGTCGGCGAAGAATCTCCCGACGCGCTTGCCGGATTCTCCCGAGAGAGCGATCGACAGTCCGATCAGCACCGCGAAGATGATGATCGGAAGCATGTCGCCCTCTGCCATGGACTGCACGGGATTGCGCGGCACCATGTCGACGAGCACCTGCCCGAACGACGGCTGCGCCGCGATCTCGGCATCCGAGGAGACCTCGGGCGGGCTTGCGCCGACGCCGGGCTTGACGACCAGCGCCGCGCACAGCGCCAGGGTAATGGCGATCCCCGTCGTCAGCATGTACAGGCCGACAGCCTTGCCGCCCACGCGTCCGAGCTTCTTCGGGTCCGACAGCGCGCTGACCCCCGTGATCAGCGATACGAAGACCAGCGGAACGACGAGCATGCTCAGGAAGCGGATGAAGATCTCGCCGATCACGGCCAGTGCGCCGTCGATGACGAAGGATCGCACCCATTCCTGGTCGGCCAGAGTGAAATTCAGGATGACGCCGACGACCAGCCCCAGTCCCAGCCCGATGAGGATGTGGTTCGACAGTTTCTGGTGATCGAAATGGTGCTCGCTCATCGTGCCGGATCCCGAGGTGCAGTGCCTGCGCGACAGTATCGCAGAAAGGCCCGGCTCCCACGCGCCGGGGCCGAGGACGGGCGAATCCGATACAATTCCGGGTCCCTCCGCACCGTCATCGGCCGCCATGAGCGACGCTCCAGAATCCGAAGCCCCCGCGCACTTCATCCGCAACCGGATCCGCAAGGAACTCGAGGAGGGCCGGGTGCAGGAAGTCGTCACGCGGTTTCCGCCCGAGCCCAACGGATACCTGCACATCGGGCACGCCAAGTCCATCGTCCTGAACTTCGCGATGGCCGAGGAGTTCGGCGGACGAACCAACCTGCGCTTCGACGACACGAATCCGGTCCGCGAGGAAAGCCGCTATGTCGAGGCGATCCGCCAGGACGTGGCATGGCTGGGTTTCCGGTGGGCCAACGAATGCCATGCGTCCGACTACTTCGAGACGCTGTTCGATTTCGCGATGCACCTCGTGAAGCAGGGCTTGGCCTACGTCGACAGCCAGGATGCCGACACGATCCGCGAGCAGCGCGGCACGCTGACCGAGCCCGGCGTTGCCAGTCCGTACCGCGAGCGCACGGTGGAGGAGAACGAGGACCTGCTGCACCGCATGCGGCGCGGCGAGTTCGCCGACGGCGACCACGTCCTGCGCGCTCGCATCGACATGAGCTCGCCCAACATCAACCTGCGCGACCCCGTCCTCTACCGGATCCGCCACCAGCATCACCCGCGCACGGGCGACCGCTGGTGCATCTATCCCAGCTACGACTTCGCCCACGGCCAGTCCGATGCCATCGAAGGCATCACGCACTCGCTGTGCACGCTGGAGTTCGAAGATCATCGGCCGCTCTACGACTGGTTGCTCGAGCACCTTCCGGTCCCGGCGAGACCGCAGCAGATCGAGTTCGCGCGACTCAACCTGGACTTCACGGTGCTCTCGAAGCGGCGGCTGCTCCGGCTCGTCGACGAGGGACACGTCGACGGCTGGGACGACCCGCGCATGCCGACGCTGGCCGGCATCCGACGTCGCGGCTTCACACCCGAGGCGATCCGCTCGTTCTGCCGTGATATCGGCGTCAGCAAGTCCGAGAGCATCATTCCGTTCGGCGTACTCGAGAACGCCTTGCGCGACGACCTGAACCGTCGCGCGCCGCGCAGGCTGGCGGTCCTGGATCCATTGAAGCTCGTGCTGACCAACTTTCCCGATGGAGAGACCGAGTGGCTCGAGCTCCCGAACCACCCGCAGGAGCCGGACCAGGGCAAGCGCACGGTGCCGATCACGCGCGAGGTCTGGATCGAGCGCAGCGACTTCATGGAAGACGCGCCGAAGAAGTTCTTCCGCCTCAAGCCGGGTGGCGAGGTCCGGCTGCGCGGGGCCTTCATCATCCGCTGCGACGACGTGTTCAAGGACGACGACGGCAATGTCACGGAGCTGCATTGTTCGCTGGACCCGGAATCGCGATCCGGCCAGCCCGGTGCGGATCGCAAGGTCAAGGGCACGATCCACTGGGTCTCGGCCGAGCACGCCGTTCGCGCCGAGGTCCGTCTCTACGATCGGCTCTTCTCGGTGCCCCATCCGGCCGGAGACAAGGAGCGCGACTTCGTCGAGCACCTGAACCCCGACTCGCTCGTCGTCGTCGACGACGCCATGCTGGAGCCCGGCCTGGAGTCGGCCGAAGAGGGCTGGCACTGCCAGTTCGAAAGAACGGGCTACTTCGTCGTCGACCGGGATTCCACGCCCGAGCGACCCGTATTCAACCGCGCCGTGACGCTGCGCGATACCTGGGCCAGGATCGAAAAGCAGTTGCGTTGAACGCGGCGCCGATCGATGCGGCCCGCCTGATCCGGGTCGCCACGAAGCAGTGGTTGCGTGGCCCCCTCGCAGGCCTGCTGGCACTCGCGGTCTGCCTCCCTGTCCTCGCGTTCGCCGCGGTGCGCATCGTTCCTTCGCCGAGCCTCGCACTGGCAACCGGGCTCGCGGCGCTGGCAAGCTTCGCGTCGACTCGTGGCCCGATGCGCGTCACCCTCGCAACGCTTCGGCACGGATGGCTTGCTCCGCTGCCGATCACCGCGACGACCCGTTGGCTGACCGCCGCATTTCCATGTCTGACCGGTGCCGCGCTCGTCGGTGCGCTGGTGGCCGTCGCCGTTCATCCAGCATGGCCGTTCGAGGTCGCGGTGGCCCTCGCGGCCGGATCGATCGCCGGCGCCGCCCTTGCCGTCACCTGGCCCGTCGCGCGGGGAGCGACGGCGTATCCGCAATCCCGCTATCGGCTCTCGGCGCCCTCGGCCGATCCTGACCCCGACCTCGGGCCGGTGGTGGTCGACCTGCATTCGGCAGTGGCCGCTCGGCTGCAGCCGAGCACCCTCGCCCGCGTGGCCGCCCCGGCCCTGGTCCTCCTGCCGACGGGGCTTTCATCGCTGCAGGCGCTGCAGTGCCTCGCCGCGCTGGTTGCCGTGATCTACGGCACCGCGCTGTTCACGGCACTGGGTCCGTTCGTCGAAGGCACGCAGCGATGGACGTCCGCCCTGCCGCTCCACCGGCCGCACCTGGCCGGCCGGCTGCAGCGCTCGGTCCGCGTTCGACTGGCATGGATCGCGCTCGGGATTGCGCCGATCCTGTTCGCCGCGCTCGATCCGATCGGTGCTGTCATGGCGATCGCAGTCTCCGTCGGGCTTCTGGATCGCATCGCGGCGTTTCGCACGCGCCGCATCGGGAGGCCTGGATGAGTGCGGGTACGCCGGCACTGGCCACGCGCGGCCTGGTCGTGGGCCACGGTGACCGACGGATACTCGAAGTCGACGATCTCGAGCTTCCGCTCGGGGCCTGGTGGGCAGTCCTCGGACCGAACGGCTGCGGCAAGACGACACTGCTCGATACCATCGCGGGCCGGAAGGCGGCATTGTCCGGAAGCGTGTTCATAGACGGACACTCGATGACCGCAGCCCCGCGCCGGGCACGCTCGGCGCTGGGCGTGGTCCTCCCTCCCGATGTGCTGCCGCCGCGACTGACGCTGCGCGAGTGCCTGGCGGTCTTCTGCGCCGCCCACGGGCGGTCGAAGCCGGCAGCGGACGTCGAGGAGCTCGTCGGTGCCTGGGGACTGGCTGGCCGACTCGACGAGTTCGTCGACCGCAGTTCGCTCGGCACTCGCCAGAAGTTGGCGGTCCTGCTGGCTCTCGTCTCCGACCCGAAATTGCTCGTGCTCGACGAGTCCTTCAACGGTCTCGACCCCGCATCCGGCATCGTGCTCAAGAATCACCTCGACCAACGCGTTCGCGGCGCGCGGTGTTCGGTACTGCTGGCCACGCATGCGCTGGACATCGTCGAGCAGCATGCGGACTGTGCCCTGCTGATCGATCGTGGCCGGGTGCGCGCGCGGCTCGGGCGCAGGGAACTGGAAGCCTGCCGCGGTCGCCTCGACGTGCGGCTGGCCGAGCGCCTTTCCACCGTGTCGGCGCCGTAGCCCGTATCCGAGTGCCGGCTGGGGCCCCGGCGATGAATCGGCTACACTGCGGCTCGGTACCTGATGGAGGCCCTGGTCATGGAGTGGATCGTACTCGGCGTCATCGTCCTGCTCGCGATCTTCGCGATTTCCATCTACAACCGGCTGGTCACGGCGCGGAACCGCTACAAGAACGCGTTCGCGCAGATCGACGTGCAGTTGACGCGACGCCACGACCTGATCCCGAATCTCGTCGAGGTCGCCAAGCGCTACATGGCGCACGAGAAGGATACGCTCGAGGCCGTCATCCAGGCCCGGAACGCCGCGGTCAGCGGCCTCAAGCAGGCCTCGGATCAGCCCGGCGATCCCGATGCCATCGAGCGCCTGAACCAGGCCGAGCAGGGCCTGTCCGGTGCGCTCGGGCGCCTGTTCGCGCTCTCGGAGAACTATCCCGATCTCAAGGCCAACGAGAACATGATGCAGTTGTCCGAGGAGATCACGACGACCGAGAACAAGATCGCGTTCGCCCGCCAGGCCTACAACGACGCGGTCATGAACTACAACATCCTGCGCGAGACCGTGCCGAACAACATCATCGCCGGCGCATTCAACTTCGGCCCGGCGCGGATGCTGGAAATCGACGATCCGGCCAAGCGCGAGCCCGTCAAGGTGGATTTCGGCTGACGGCGAGTTCCAGTTCCCGCCTTGAAGTCTTCGGCGATCATTGCGTTCCATCCCGGCCGCGGTCGGGATCGATGGCCCGGGTTTCCGAATACTGAAGACGTTCCGCTGAATACCCGCCGAGAAGCCGCGCCATGAACTTCTTCGAGCAACAGGATCGCGCCCGCCGCCGCACCGGCCTGCTCGTCGCCGCCTTCGCCGCGGCCGTGGCCGCGATCGTGCTGGCCGTCGTGGCCGTGGTGCTGGCCGCTTTCGGTCGCATCACGGCGCCGGGCGTGTCCTGGTCGTCGTCGACCTTCTGGCAATCCAACTTCTCGCTGGTCGCATGGACGGCCGTCATCACCGTGGGGATCATCGGCCTCGGCAGCCTCTATCGCTCGGTCCAGCTGCGGGGTGGCGGCGGCCGCGTGGCGCGCGAGCTCGGCGGGACCGAGGTCCACGGGACGACGAACGATCCGCTGCGTCGGCGGCTGCTGAATATCGTCGAGGAAATGGCCATCGCCTCCGGCGTGCCCGTGCCCGAGGTCTTCGTGCTCGAACACGAGTCGGGCATCAACGCCTTCGCGGCAGGCTGGACGCCGTCCGATGCGGCCATCGCGGTGACGCGCGGCGCGCTGGAAACGCTGGACCGTCACGAATTGCAGGGCGTCATCGCCCATGAGTTCAGTCACGTGTTCAACGGCGACATGCGCATCAACATCCGGCTCATGGGCGTGCTGTTCGGCATCCTCGTGCTGGCCGTGCTCGGCCGGCGGATGCTCAGCTCGATGCGCTACTCGGGCCGCAACCGCCGCGCGGGCGGGGTGCTGCTGCTTGCCCTGGCCGTGATGATCATCGGCTACATCGGGCTGTTCTTCGGGCGCTGGATCCAGGCCGCCGTCTCGCGCCAGCGCGAGTACCTGGCCGACGCCTCGGCCGTGCAGTTCACGCGCAGCCCCGACGGGATCGGTGGCGCGCTGAAGAAGATCGGGGCCTCGCCGGTCGGGGGACAGCTCGACACGGAGGCCGAGGAAGTCGGGCACATGCTGTTCGCCAGCGCCGTCTCCTCGCGATTGCTGGCCACGCATCCGCCGATCGTGGAGCGCATCCGGCGCATCGATCCGTCGTTTTCCGCCGACGACTTCCCGGAGATCGCACGAGCGATGACGCGCAGTCGCGAGGCCCGCCGCGCCGAGGCCGAGTCGCAGGTCGAGGCCGAGGTCGAATCGGCATCCGGGTCGCGCGGCCCCGGCGGCCTGCCGCTGGATCCCGCAGAACTCGTCGAGCGCATCGGTCAGGTGGGCATGGCCGAGGCGCTGATGGCCGGCGCCCTGCTGGGCGGAATCCCGGACCCGCTCACCCGCGCGGCCCGTTCGGACGCCTGGGCGCCCGAAGTCCTGGTCTTCCTTCTCCTGGACGCGGATTCCTCGATTCGCGAGCGGCAGCTCGAGATGGTCGCCGGGTTGCTCGGCAGCGAAAGCGAAGCCCGCGTCCGTCACCTCCACTCGGTCGCTCCGGACCTGCCCGCCGCGCAGCGTCTGCCGCTCATGGAGCTCGCGTTTCCGTCGCTGCGCCGTCGGCCGCAGCGCGAGATGATCGAGTTCATGCGCCTCGTCGACGACCTCGTCGGCGCCGACGAGCGCATCGACGTCTTCGAATACGTGCTCGGCAGGCTGCTCAACCGGGAGATGGAGGACGCGATGGC
>JAWVZQ010000145.1:0-6359 GCA_033722095.1 Wenzhouxiangellaceae bacterium
ATCGGGATCGGCATCGAGCATCTGCCTGGCCAGCGGTTCCATCGCGTACTCCTCGAAATACTCCGTGCGCTGCAGGATGGACGCGAAGTCGCCCCAGGCGAAGTAGCTGTCCGGCGATTGCGGCTCGAGCAGCAGCACGGCCAGCGTGCCGAGCGGCTGGTCGGCCGGAACGCGAAAGCTGCCGGCCGGTAGGGTCACCTCGGCGCGGCGGACCTCGGGCTGGCCGCTTGCGTAGCGCGCGCGACCCTCGAACGGGGTTGCGTCGATGTCGAGACGGGCATCGGGCAGGTGGTAGATCTCGACCTCCATCGTCTTTGGTTCGGCCAGGCGCTCCACGGTGATGCCCTGCAACCGCAGCCGTCCGGCGATGTCGGCCCACTGCGGGGGAATGAGGTAGGCGGCCGGCCGGGTCACCGTGGCGCCCGGCTTCGTGAACTCGACGCGAGGAATCTTCAGGGTCGTGGGTTCTCCGGTCCATTCCGGAATGGGGCCGCCACTGATCTCGGAAAGGAAGCGCTCGGACTCGACGCCGGCAAAGTCGATGACCGCCGGCTCGTCGGCCGGCGTCCAGCTCAGCGCGACCTCTTCGCTGTTGCGGACACGGTCGGCGGCGATGGCTGCGCGCAACTCTTCGATATCCGCCGCAACGGCCTCGAGTGCCGCGGCCAGGAACACGTAGGTGCCCAGCACCCGTTGCCGGTAGGGCTTCAGCGAGTGGTTCTCGAACAGCACCGTGGGCAGGTGGCGCGCGTCGCCCCAGCCGTTGGAGTAGCGCGGTCCGGCGCTCCACGAGGCCATGCCGGACTTCATGTCCAGGCCGTTGACCGAGAAGATCAGCGGGCCGGGCACGTGGCCCATTCCGGACAGCGCCTCGTCCACGGCCGGTCTGAAGTGCTCGTCGAGCCACGTGGCGCCGTCCGGGGACCAGGCGTGCGGGCCGTTCCAGCCGTAGGTGATGTCGTACTGGTAGTCGGCGCCGTCGGTGACGTGAAGGTCCAGGTAGAGCTCCGGCTGCCAGGCCTCGACGACGCCGACGAGCGCGCGCACGCCCTCGGTGTCGAGCTTCGCGTAGTCACGGTTGAGGTTCAGGTTCCTGGCGTTCGTGCGCCAGCCCGTGACCTCGGGACCGCGCTGGTTCATGCGGTTGTAGCGGGAGCGCCGCTCGTGGCCGTCGACGTTCAGGATCGGGATGAACAGGAGCGTCGCATCCTCGAGCAGGGCGGAGCGACGACCCGCGACGGTCATGTCGCGCAGCAGCATCATGCCGGCGTCCTTGCCGTCGATCTCGCCGGCGTGGATGCCGGCATGCGCCAGCACGCGCGCCCGGCCCGAGGCGATGACCGCCTCGGGTGCGGCCAGTCCCTCGCGGTCGGCGACGATCATGCGGATCGCGCGGCCCTGAGCGCTGGTGCCGATCTCGATCCAGCTCAGTTCGGGCGCGGCCGCGACGAGCCGGTCCAGCCAGGCCATGGTCGCCTCGTAGTCGGGCGTGCGCGTCAGCCCGCTTTCCTCCGACGGCGTGATCCAGGGATCGCCGGGTTCGGCGACGAGCGCCTCGCTGGCGCCGGACCACTCGGGGGCCGGGGGCAACGGGGCCTGCGGAAACGGCTCACTGGGCTGGGCGACCGCCAGCGAGGCGGCCAGGCAGGGAATCAGGATGCGAAGCATGTGCGGAACCGTATTCGGAGCGGACCCGCGATTGTACGATGCAGGCCACGCTGCCCAGGCTTGGCAGGCACCGGCGAAAAAGACTGCCCCATTCGCACGATCCCGGCTCCGGTTCGGTCGATGATGGTCTCGTCATCAACGCCGGCTTCGCGCTCTTTCCCATGGTTCGGGTCGGGATGAAACTGCTTGCCGCGTATCGAGCCTCTGCGGGACGAGCAGGGTGACCGGCCATTCCGCCGTGTCCGCCCGGCCCGTACTTATTTGACCTGCGTCAAGTCTGCCGAAATACGGGCGTGTGATCGTGTATGTGCACGAATAGGCTCAACGATCGGCTTGGTCAGAAGCCCGGTTCGTTGCCCGACAAGAATGCCGTGCATACCCACTTTCCGGGGAGCAGGACATGACGCAGGAATCACGAGACAGCCGGAACCGCAAGGGTTTCTTCCGTCGCTGCTGGAACTTCCTCATGCGACCGAGCTCCCGCTGGGGCGTCGGTGTCCTCCTGGTGGCGGGCATGTTCGTCGGAGCGGCCGCCTGGCAGGGCTACCACGTCGTGGTCGCCGAGACCAGCACTCTCGAGTTCTGCAGGTCCTGCCACGAGATGGAGGCCTTCGTATTCCCGGAATACCTCGAGAGTTCGCACTATTCCAATGCCAGCGGCGTACGCGCGGAATGCGCCGACTGCCACGTTCCCGAGGGGATCGTGTCCAAGACCCAGGCCAAGATCCGCGCCACTTTCAACGAAGTGCCGAGCCACATCCTCGGCAAGATCGATACCCAGGAGAAGTTCAACGAGCACAAGCTCGAACTGGCCGAGCGGGTCTGGGCCCGTATGCAGGCCAGCGACTCCCGAGCATGCCGGAACTGCCACAGCTACGACGCGATGTCCGAGGAAATGCAGGACCGCTCGGCGCGACGACGCCACTCGGCCGAGTACCGCGAAGCCACGGGCAAGACCTGCATCGACTGTCACAAGGGCATCGTGCACTCGCTGCCGGAAAGTCTCTAGTCGCCGCTCGGAATCAAGATCCGCAGGATCGAGGAGAAGGAAGATGCGCCACACACGACAGGTTCGAACACGGTCCCGCTGGGGCTTGAGTCTCGCAAGTCTCCTGCTGGTGTCGTTTCTGGTGCCGGTCCCCGGCATTTCCGTGGAAGACGAAGGCGAATCGGCGCAAGCCGAAGCGGCGCGGTTCTTCGATGCCCTGCCGCCGGATATCCGTGTCGCGCTCGGCGGCCCACCCCTCGACGAGGACGCCACGCCCCAGTCGCATCAGGTCCTGCCGAGACCGCCGCCCGAGCATCTCTTCCCCGAAATCACGGGTGCCAACCTCAACGGTGTCCCGACGGTCGAATTCCTCGTCACCGATGAATTCGGCATCGGAATCGAAGACCTCAGGCAGGGCGAAAACGTCTCGTTCAGCTTCACCGTCAACAAGCTGATTCCGCGCGGCAACGGGCTCACGCGGAACTGGGCCACATACATCCGCGGGGGCGACGAAGGCGTTCCGGACGCCCAGGCCACCACCTACTCGGACGGAATGCTCGAAGACCTCGGCGACGGGCACTATCGCTTCACGTTCGCCGATGACCTGGAGAGCATCTCCGATGTCATGTTCGAACCGCAGCTGACCCACCGCGTCGGTATGGAAATCCGGAACGCCGAGGTATTCGGTGCCGAAGTGGAAGGCAGCGACGACACCTTCGACATCCAGCCGTCCACGGGCGAAACGGAGGGCATCACGCAGCGCAGCATCGTCGAACAGGAAGCCTGCGCGACATGCCATGGCACCGAGGAATTCGCGTTCCATGGCGGGCCGCGACAGCATGTCGACTACTGCGTGACCTGTCACCAGCCGGACTCCTTCGACGTTGGATCCGGCAACACGTTGTTCTTCGCGGTCATGGTCCACAAGATCCATTTCGGCGAGAACCTCTCCGAGCCCTACGAGTTCTGCGGTTTCGGCTGCGAGCGTTTCGGCGCTCCGCCCGACGACTTCAGCCATGTGGCGTTTCCTCAGGACGTCCGCAATTGCACGACCTGTCATGACCCCGAAAACCCGGAAACGCCCCAGGCCGACTTCGTGGACAACCAGGCCAGCGCGCAGGTCTGCGCGTCGTGCCACGACGATCTGGCGTTCGACGAGACCGGCCTGACCAACGCCAACCGAAACCACATCGGCCTGGCCCAGCCGAACGAGACCTGCGTGGCCTGCCACTCGGATTCCGGCTTCCTGCAGGGCAATCTCGCCTATCACGTCATCGAGTCGCAGGCAGCAGGCAGGCGCTTCGAGTTCAACATCCTCGAGATCAGCAACACGGCCGAGGGCCAGTCGCCGGTCGTGACCTTCTCGATCACCGATCCCACCAACGATGATCAGCCCTACGACCTGACGAGTGATCCGGCGTTTACCGGCAGCGGCACGAGCATCAACATGGACGTTGCCTGGCCGAACGCGGACTACACCAACGTCGCCGACAGCTTCGGCACATCGGTGACCGGCCGACCGGTATCGACACCCATCAGCATCAGCCTGTCGGACGGCAGCGGCTCGCTGCCTGCCGGGGTCACCGACAACGGCGACGGCACGTATACGGTCGATACCTTCGACGCGGCCATGCTGACCATTCCGATGACGCTCGACGGGCTCGGCTCCGGAACCGTGGTGATCGAAGGCCACCCTGCCGGCGACTTCGATTACGACGGCAGCTTCGACGACCGCGTACCGGTCACGACCGCGACTGCCGCGTTCGCGATCAACGACGCCGAGGCCATGCCGCGCCGGATGGTCGTCGAGATGGCCAAGTGCCAGAACTGCCACGGCGTGAACGACGGCCTGGCGTTCCATGGCGCCAACCGGACGGACAATCCCCAGGCCTGCGTGGTCTGCCACAACCCGAACTCGACCGATCTGTTCAGACGCCCGGTGGATCCCGACGGCACGCTCAACGGCGAGAACCTCGAGGCGGCCGATTTCCTCGAGGATCGAACCGTGGACTTCAAGTACATGATCCATGCCATCCATGGCGCCTCGAAGCGCGAGATCCCCTACGTGGCGTACGGATTCGGGACGAGGCCGCACGATTTCAGCGAGGTCGGCTTCCCGCGCTCTTCGGCCGATTGCCTGGCCTGCCACGTCGAAGGCACCTACAACCTGCCGCTCGGCGAGAACGTGCTGGCCACAACGCTGAGTTCCAATGCGACGGTGATTGCCGGAGGTCGTTTCGGGGCTACGGCGTATGCGCCCGACAACGCATCCGCATCGGATCCGACCGACGACAACAACGCCAGCGCCACGGCTGCCGTGTGTTCGTCCTGCCACGATTCCACCCTGGCCATGGAGCACATGTCTCGCCGAAGCGACAATCCGATCTCGTTCGGCAATGCGTTCCTGTGGAATCCCGATCCGTTCTTCGATCCCGATACCCAGTCGGTCATCGATATGGCCGGGCCGGAAAACTGCAGCTTCTGCCATGGAGTGGACGGGTTCGTACCGGTCGCAGAAGCACATGGCCTGGACCACTAGGCCGTGATGTCCGGAGATGCCTGCCGGCGCGCCGCGCCGGCAGGTTCATTTCGGATCGGCTGGCGCGCTACGAAGATCGACAGGGAGACCGTGCGTGGGTAATTTCGCTGAATTCACCAGGCTTTCGTGGCTAGTCGGCCTGACCCTCGTTGGCCTGTCCGGCCTGCTGATGCTTGGTTCGGCAGGGGCCGCGGACGAGGCCGGCGAGGAGGAGCCCGTGCCCCTCGAATACACGGACGAGGGTGCGGATGATTGCCTGAGCTGTCACGGCGACGAGGAAAGCGCGCACCTGATGGCCATCTTCGAGGGCCCGCACGGGGTCCGGGCCGACGAGCGGTCCCCGTTCGGTAGCAGTCAGTGCGAGGCATGCCACGGTCCCGGGGGCGACCACGCCGGTCGTGTGCGCTTCGGCCAGGAGCGTCCACCGATCCCGGCGTTCGGGGAGAATGCGATCTGGACCGAGGAGCAGGAGAACGAGATCTGTCTCGGGTGTCACCGGGCCCAACGGCACGACTGGGACGGCGGTGAGCACCAGTCTCGGGGGCTGGCCTGCATCGACTGCCACAGCGTCCATGTCGTGACCGATCCCATCACCATCGCCGCCAATCAGGCCGAGGTCTGCCTCGACTGTCATGTCGAGCAGCGTGCCCAGGTGCACCGTGCCTACAGTCATCCGGTCCGCTTCGGCGAGATGACGTGCTCGGACTGCCATGCGCCGCACGGCAGCCTGAACGAGGCCATGCTCACCGCACCGACCGTGAACCAGAACTGCTTCGAGTGCCATGCCGAGCAACGTGGCCCGCACCTGTGGGAACACGCGCCGGTGACAGAAGACTGCACGCACTGTCATCAACCGCACGGATCCAACAATCCCGCGCTCCTGACGCGTCGGGCTCCGCTTCTGTGCCAGCAATGCCATTCGCGACTCGGGCATCCGAGCATCGGCCGGACCCCCGATGACCTGGCCTCCGGGCTTGCGTCCACGTTCCTGGTGTCCGGCAGCTGCATGAATTGTCATTCCCAGGTGCACGGATCGAATCATCCTTCGGGCGCGATCCTGAACCGCTGACCGGCGAGAGGAGAAGCAGTGATGAACGCGATCGAACGTCTCTCCAGACTCCCCACCGGATATCTCGGCCTCGCACTGCTGTGCGCATCCGTCAT
>JAWVZQ010000146.1:0-6277 GCA_033722095.1 Wenzhouxiangellaceae bacterium
TCGACAAGCTGGGCGTGCCGCTGCACGAGCGGGCGCGGCTGGCCGGCGTGGCCGTCGACGCGGTCTTCGACTCGGTCTCGGTGGGCACGACGTTCCAGAAGGAACTCGAGGAAGCCGGCGTCATCTTCTGCTCGTTCTCCGTGGACGACCAGCCGCGCCCGACGCTGACTATGTCGGACCCTCGAGGCGCGTCATTATGCCCGAGGCCGACCGCCTCGAGCGCGCGCTCGACGGTCTCGCCGATGCGCCGCCAGTTGCCGCGCAGGTGACAGTGCGACTCGTGGACGCAGAGTCCGCGCTCGAGGCCGCACTCGGTCAGCGCGATGGGCCCTTCCATGGCGCGGATCACCGCGGCCACGGAGATCGACTCCGGGTGGCGCGCGAGCCGGTAGCCGCCGTGCACGCCGCGCACCGACTCGACGAGCTCCGATCGGGCCAGCGTCTTGAGCACCTTGGCGGCCGTCGGCGGCTCCAGGCCGGTATCGTCGGCGAGCTGGCTCGCCGATCGACACGCACCGGGCGTCTCCGACATCCGCGTCAGCAGGACGGTCGCGTAATCGGTCAGCTTGCTGATGCGCAACATGGCGTGACGCCCTCCGGTGTTCGCGTCGGCGTCCGGCCCGGCCGCCTCGATTCAACATGGCGGCCCGGAACGGCCGGGACAAGGGGCCGACGGCAAATCAAGACCAATCTGGTATGGATTTTACCGGATCGCGGGAAATCCTGCCGACGCGGCAGGCAAGCGTCGGCCCGGGGACGGTCCGTCCGGGCTACGATAGCGGCCCGCCCCGAAGGCCGGAAACCCGCATGAGCGAGACCGAACAAGGCGACGACGCGCGCTTCCACGCCCTCATCGAGTGGGCGGCCGATGCGCTCGGCGAGGCACCGGACGATGTCGAGCCGGCGTCGCCCGACGCCAGCTTCCGCCGCTACTTCCGGGCCCGCCTCGGCGACGGGACGCGCATCCTCGTCGACGCCCCGCCCGAGCGTGAGGATTCCTCCCGCTTCGTCGATATCGCCGGACGGCTGGCCGCGGCGGGTCTCAATGTCCCCGATGTGCTGGCCGCCGACCTCGATCGGGGCTTCATGCTGCTGACCGACCTGGGCACGCGACCCTACTTCCGCGTGCTCGACGACGACAATGCGGACGCGCTGTTCGGTGACGCGATCGACGCGCTGGTACGCATGCAGGCCAAGGCCTCGACCGACGGGCTGCCCGACTACGACGCCGCGCTGCTGCTGCGCGAACTCGAACTGTTTCCCGACTGGTTCCTGCGCAGGCACTGGCAGGTCGAACCCACCGAGTCCGAGCTCGACGAGTGGGAAATCGTCTGCATGACGCTGCTGCGCTGGGCGCTGGACCAGCCGAAGACCTTCTGCCACCGCGATTACATGCCGCGCAATCTCATGGTCTGCGAACCGAATCCGGGCGTGCTCGACTTCCAGGACGCCGTGGCCGGCCCCGTGGCCTACGATCCCGTCTGCCTGTTCCGCGACGCGTTCATCAGCTGGCCCCACAGCCGCGTCGAGGACTGGCTCGAGGCATACCGCACGCGCGCGATGACCGCCGGCGTCGAGGTTCCGGACTCGCCGTCGATGTGGCGCCGCAGCTGCGACCTCGTCGGCGCCCAGCGCCACCTCAAGGTGCTCGGCATCTTCGCCCGGATCCGTTACCGGGACGGCAAGCCGCACTACCTCGAGGACGCGCCCCGCTTCTTCGCCTATCTGCGCGGGACCATCGACCGCAACCCGGAACTGGCGCCGCTGGGCCGGTTGCTGGTCCGGTGGGGCGAACGGGCTCGGCCGATCGGGGACTGATCCCGTTCAGGGTGTCCCGTCGCCGTCGCGCTCGGCCAGCGACTGCTCCCGATCTTCGGCCACGATGTCGAACAATGCGTCCATGCGGGTCTCGACCCGGTCGGGCGGCATCGGTGACACGATTCGGTAGCCCGGCGGCAGGAACGCCGATTCGAGCGGGAAGGTCGCCTCGGCGTTCATCCACGCCGGCGGCTCCGGCAGCGTTTCGAGCGCGAAGATGACGAGCACGCCGGACAGCGCGACGAGGCTGCGGCGGACGAGTGAAAGATGGAACGCCAGGTAGAGCACGCCCCATAGATAGACGAACAGCACCGCATTGTCGGCGAAGGCGGCCAGGCCGTCGAGCCATGGATAGGCCCGGTCACCGGCATTGAATCGAGCGATCTCCATGCTCGCGTCGAACAGCACGCCGGCCAGGAACAGCACGATCAGCAGGCCGAGGTGGGCCAGGAAATGGCCACCGCGCCGGAACAGCACGGACAGGAAATAGACGCCGACGGCGAGCGCCACGAAGCCCAGCATCTGGAACTGGTGATCCTCGACGACGCGCGTCCAGCGGAACTCACCGATCGTGGCGATCCAGGTCTCGGCCGTGATCGCCGCCAGCCAGGCCAGCAGCAGGCCGGCGACGACGAGCGGCCGGCCCAGCGCGAGCAGCAATCGCTCCGCGAGGCGGATGCGCACGGCCGGCGGCACGGGGTGACCGGGCAGGAGAATCCGCACCCTCGTCCGCCCGAGCAGGAATCGATCGCCGCTGCAGACCGGTGCGTCGTTGACGCGACCGCGTCGGCCGATCCGGCGCAGCCCGTTGACGCTGCCGCGGTCGCGAATCCGCAGCGTGCCTTCGTCGTCGACCTCGAGGCGCGCGTGCTCGGCATCGACGTGCTCGTCGGTCACGATCACGTCGTTGCGGTACCCGCGGCCGATGCTCACCTGTCGGCGATCGAAGCGGTGCCGCTCGAGGACGTTTCCGGTCGTGCCGAGAATCTCGACGACGATTTCCATCAGTGCTCGTTCCCGGGCGTTCCGGCCTCTCCCGCCGCGTCGCCGGACCGGGGGAAGTCCACGGAGTCGACGAAGCGCCGGTGGAATGCCAGCGCCGCGTCGCGGGGCACCCCGGCCAGCGTGTAGTGCAGGTGGACGGCCTCGGTGCCTGCCAGCGGCACACGCGCCACGTAGAGGACGTCGTGCAGGCCCGGGTAATCGACGTAGGCGCGCAGGCACCACGTCGCTTTCCAGGCCGGGGACTCGGTATGACGCGTCCAGCCCTCGACGCACTCGAAGTCCGTGACGTCGTTCTCCCCGGTGCGATTGAAGGCCAGGAACGTCGTCTGCTCGGGAATGCGCGCGAACTGCAGCGGGGCCAGTCCGTCGCTGCGGTACCAGCCGTGCACGAGCTCCACGGTCCCCGTGTCGAGGCTCCGCGACAGGTAGATCCGATCGTCGAGGCTGCAGTTGGAGTGGCTCTCGCTCCAGGGTGTTTCCGGGTCGCGATCGCGTCCCGTGCCCGTGCACCGGATCCAGGGCCGGATCTCGCGCGGAATCCGCATGGGCCCGAAACGTTCTCCGCTCCAGTCGCCCTCCAGCAGCCGGTCGATCATCTCGGCCTGGTGGGCCAGGATGCGCTCGGTGACGCGCGAGCGCATCGCGTCGAAGGTCGAAGGCGCCTCGGGCAGACGCTCGAGCAGCCCGACGAGGTGCTCGACGGGCACGAGGAAGCTGACCGAATTGCCGGCTGCCGCGACGTTGACGCCGATGACCGCCCCCTCGCGATCGACGGCCGGGCCACCCGACATGCCGGGATTCAGCGCGCCGGTGAAGTGGATGCGGCTGCGGTACTGCGACGTCGCCAGGCCATTGAACGTGCCGGGTACGATGCCGATGCCGATGTCGTAGGGGTTGCCCAGCGCGAGCACGGACTCGCCGATGGCCGGCAGCGCATCGGCCAGCGCGAACGGGGGCGCCAGGCGACGATCGCCGGCTTCCGCGAATTCGACGACGGCGAGGTCGTGCAGCACGTCGACGTCGACGAGGCGCAGCGGACCGGTGCCGTCGTCGGCGTCCCGGTAGCGCAGTCCGTAGCGGTCGGGATCGAGCATGTGCTCGGAGACGACGTGGTAGTTCGTCGCCAGGCGGCCGTCGCCGGTGACCAGGAAGGCCGTTCCGATCGCGGCCTTGTTGCCGCTGTCGCGCTCGACGACCTCGACCGTGAACAGCGCCGGCTTCAGCCGCTCGAACAACGCGCCGTATTCGCCGGCCTGGGCCCGCAGGGACCCGGCCGGCACGAGCAGCATCGCCACCAGCAGGGCCAGCAGCGGCAGGGCCGTCGTTTCCGCGTCGCGCGACATGGCCGGCAGACTACCCGATCCGCATGACCGGCGTGCAGGCCGACTAGAATGCGATCGATGCAACCGACCCGCGAGGACAGTGGATTGCGCGCGATGATCCTGGCAGCCGGCCGCGGCGAACGTCTCAGGCCGTTGACGGACCGCACGCCCAAGCCGCTCATCGAAGTGGCCGGCCGCCCGCTCGTCGTCCACCACCTCGAGGCGCTGGCCCGTGCCGGCATCCACGACATCGTCATCAACGTTTCCTGGCTCGCCGAGCGCATCGAATCGGCGCTCGGAGACGGCACGGATCTCGGGGTACGCATCCGGTACTCGCGGGAGCCGGAACCGCCGCTGGAAACGGCCGGCGGCATCGTCCATGCCCTGCCGCTGCTGGGCAGCGCGCCGTTCCTCGTCGTCAACGGCGATGTCTGGACCGACGTGGACCTCGGTCGCGTGGCCCGGACGCGTCTCGACGGCCTGGCCCACCTCGTTCTCGTCGACAATCCCGACCATCATCCGCAGGGCGACTTCGGCATCCGGGACGGCCGCCTGGCACTCGACGCCGAACCGCACTGGACATTCTCCGGCATCGGCCTCTACCGACCCGAGCTGTTCGCGGGACTCGCTCCCGGCGTGCGCCCCCTGCGACCGGTGCTCGAGAACGCGGCGCGCAGCGGCGGCATCACCGCCGAGCACCACACCGGCGCCTGGACCGACGTCGGCACGCCCGAGCGACTGGAGGCCGTGCGCAGCGCCGCGGCCCGGCGCGGGTGACTCGACCCGTCCGGGGATTGCCGCTACACTCGATGCCCGACAACCTCCCGGGGATGCCCTACGCATGGCGCTGACGATCGGAGTGATTCGAGAGACCGCAGAGCGCGAAAAGCGCGTTGCCATCGATCCGCCGGTCGCGAAGCGCCTGCTCGACGCCGGCCTGAGCGTGGTCGTCGAGCGTGGCGCCGGAATCGCCTCCGGGCATCCCGACACCTCCTGGCCCGACGTGGAATGGGCCGATTCGGCTCGCGACGTCGCCGCCCGTTGCGACGTGCTGGCCTGCGTCCAGCGTCCCGAATCCGAGGTGCTGGACGCGATGCGCCAGGGCGCCCTGCTCGTCGGCTCGCTTGCGCCGTACCGCGACCTCGATCGTCTCGGAACGGCCGTCGAAAACGGCGTGTCGATGATCGCGATGGAGCTGATCCCCCGCATCAGCCGGGCACAGTCCATGGACGTGCTCTCGTCGCAGGCGACGATCGCCGGATACCAGGCCGTGCTCATCGCCGCGGACCGCTCGCCGCGGATGTTTCCGATGCTGACCACCGCCGCCGGCACCTTGCGGCCGGCGCGCGCCGTCGTCATCGGTGCCGGCGTGGCCGGTCTGCAGGCCATCGCCACGGCCCGCCGCCTGGGCTGCCAGGTGGAGGCCTACGACATCCGCGCCGCCGCGCGCGAGCAGGTCGAATCGCTGGGCGCGAAGATGATCGACACCGGCGTCGATGCCGAAACCGAGGGCGGGTATGCCCGCGACCTGACCGACGAGGAGAAGGCCAGGCAGGCCGAGGCGCTTTCGGACCGGCTTTCCGCCGCGGACGTGGTGATCTCCACGGCCGCCGTGCCGGGCCGGCCCGCGCCGAAGATCATCGATTCGGACATGGTCGAGAAGATGAAGCCCGGCAGCGTGCTCGTCGATATCGCCGCCGAGACCGGGGGCAACTGTGAACTGACGCGGCCCGGAGAATGCTTCGCGACCGGCGGCGGCGTGATCGTCGACGGCCCGCTGGCCCTGCCCAGCCGCTGTCCGCTGCACGCCTCGGAGATGTACGCGAAGAACGTGTTCAACCTTCTGCAGACGATGGTTCGCGACGGCGAACTCGTCGTCGACCGCGAAGACGAGGTCGTGCGCGGCGCTCTGCTCGCGCACGCGGGCAGGATCGTGCACGAACGATTCCTGGAAAAGAAGGATGAAGGGTGAAGGTTTCGAGGATTGGAGATTGGGTGTTAGGTGTTAGGTGTTAGGTGTTAGGTGTTAGGTGTTAGGTGGTCTGCAACCATAGACGGCGGGTCGATGCCTCGAAACCTGAAACCTGAAACCTGAAACGTAATACCTAACACGTAACACGTGACACGTGACA
>JAWVZQ010000147.1:0-6246 GCA_033722095.1 Wenzhouxiangellaceae bacterium
CAACATCGATTCCTCGGGCGCCTACTTCATCAACCTGCAGAGCCTGCTGACGGCGCGCGACAACCTGCGCCAGGGCCAGGTCGACCTGTCCTCGCTGAGCCTGAACATCCCGTCGATGGATCTCGACGGTGACGGCCTCGGTGACTTCGACGGCTCGAACATCAACTTCGTCGGCCAGTCGCTGGGCTCGATCGTCGGTACGGCCTACCTGGCCGTCGAGCCGACCGTCGGCAACGGCGTGATGTCCGTGCCGGGCGGTGGCATCGCCAACCTGCTGGCCGGTTCGCAGACCTTCGGTCCCGTGATCCGCGCGGGCCTGCAGCGGGCCGGCGTCGAGCCGGGCTCGCCGCAGTTCTTCCAGTTCCTGGGCGCGGCCCAGACGGTCGTCGATTCCGCCGATCCGATCAACTGGGGAGAGGCCACGGCGGCCACGAACAGCATCCTGCTGCACGAGGTCATCGGCGACACCGTCGTGCCGAACGCCGTGCCGGGCGCGCCGCTGTCGGGCACCGAGCCGCTGATCCGGGTCATGGGCCTGGACGATATCGTCGCCTCGGCCATGGACGCCGCCGGCATCCGCGGCGCCGTCCGCTTCATTTCCGGTTCGCACGGCTCGCTGCTCGATCCGACCGCCAATCCGGCGGTGACGGCCGAGATGCAGGGCCAGGCGGCCAGCATGGTCGCCAGTGGGGGCACGACCGTCGTCGTGAACAACCCGTCCGTCATCCAGACCGATTGAGCAAGGGAGAATTCAAACCATGAAGAATCAATCCAAGACCCGCCTGCCGCGCCGCTCGTTGCTGGCCGCCGCGATCGGTCTCGGTCTGGTCGCCGGTCCCGCCAGTGCGCTGGACTTCAGCACCGACGAGGTCAGCATCCGGCTCGATTCCACGATCTCCTACGCCTACGGCAAGCGGATCGAAGACCAGGACGCGGACCTGATCGCCAAGTCGCACTTCAACCCGGCCGTCTCGCTGCTGCCCATCGAGCAGCAGATCGCGGCACCGGGCCGCTTTTCGGCGAACTCCGATGACGGCAACCTGAACTTCGACCAGTACGACCCGATCTTCCACCAGGCGCGCATCACCTCGGAGCTGTCGATCAGCTACAAGAACTACGGCGCCTTCGTTCGCGGCAACTACTTCTACGACTGGGTCATCCAGGACAAGGAGCGCATCAGCGAGCGTGCCAAGGACTTCGTCGGCGAGCGCGCACGACTGCTCGACGCCTACGTCTACGGCGATTTCGAGGTCGGGGGCAAGCTGCTTTCGACGCGCCTCGGTCGCCAGGTCGTGAGCTGGGGCGAGAGCACGTTCATTCCGGGCGGCCTGAGCGTCATCAACCCCGTCGACGTGACGGCACTGCGTACGGCCGGGGCCGAACTCAAGGATGCGTTCCTGCCGCTGGGAATGGCCTGGGCTTCGCTGGAACTGACGCGCAACCTCTCGGTGGAAGGCATGTACATGTTCGAGTGGGACGCCGTCGAGCCCGAGCCGGCCGGCACGTTCTTCTCGACCAACGATTTCGCCACGCCCGGCGGGCGGTACGCCATGCTCGGCTTCGGTCTGCTGCCCGACGATCCGCTGAACCTGCCGGGCTGCAACGTCGATCCGCTGCCGATGACGTGCTTCCCGCCCGGCAACCTGCCGCGCACCGAGAACGACGTCAAGGCCGACGACACGGGCCAGTACGGCATCGCGCTGCGCTACTTCGCGCCGTGGCTCAACGACACGGAGTTCGGCGCGTACTACCTGCGCTATCACAGCCGCCTGCCGTTGCTCAACGGCTTCGCCGTGACCTCGACCGATACGTCGACGGGCCGCGTCCAGGTCGTCTATCCCGAGGACCTGGACACCTTCGCGGTGAGCTTCAACACCACGATCTTCAACGGCTGGGCCTGGCAGGGCGAGGTCAGCTATCGTCCCGACCTGCCGCTCCAGATCGACGACGTCGAGCTGCTGTTCGCCGGCCTGTCTCCGCTCAATGTCGTGATCCCCGAGCCCGCGCTGCGCTTCCGCAGCCAGCTCGGCAACTACGCGCCGGGCGAGCAGATCCAGGGCTTCCTCGAGCGCGACGTCTCGCAGGCGCAGATGACCTTCACGCGCCTGTTCGGACCCGGCAACTTCCTCGGCGCCAACCAGATCGCCTTCGTCGGCGAGGTCGGCGCCACGCACGTCTGGAACCTGCCCGATGAAGAGGAGCTTCGCCTCGACGGCCCGGGCACCGACACGCGAGGCGGCGTCGGCAGCCAGCTCATCGGCGGCGATCTCCGCAACCCGGTGATCACCGAGGACGGCTTCGCGACCGACTTCAGCTGGGGATACCGGCTCGTCGTCGCGCCGACCTACAACTCCATCGGGGGCTCGTCGTGGAACATGACGCCGCGCGTGGCGTTCAATCACGACGTCACCGGCGTTTCGCCGGGGCCGGGCGGCAACTTCGTCGAGGGCCGCAAGTCGCTGTCGATCGGGCTGGGCTTTTCCTACCTGTCGCAGTGGCGTGTCGATTTCGGCTACACGAACTTCTTCGGCGGTGGCATCAACAACCTGACCAGAGACCGGGATTTCATCTCCGGTGCCATCAGCTACTCGTTCTAAACCGGAGGCATATCCCATGACGAAGACCACATCGAAGACCCTGACCCGCCTGCTGGCCGCCATCGCGCTCGCCGCGATGCTGGCCGCCTGCGGAACCACGCAGACCGGCGAGGAGTCCGCTACCGAGACCGCGAGCGCCGAGCAGGACGCCGAGGCCATGAAGGCCGAGGCCGATCGCCGCGCCGCGGAAGCCGAGGCCGAGCGCATGGCCGAGGAAAAGATCGCAGCCGACGAACAGGCTCATCGCGAGGCCCAGCGCATGGCCGCCGAACAGGGCGCCGTCGAGCAGTCCGAGGCCGGGGCCGAGGGCCGCCAGAAGATCGCGGAGCAGAGGGCTGCCGAGGAAGAGGCCGAGCGTCGCGCTGCCGAGCAGGCCGCCGCCGAAGCCGAAGCCGAGCGGGCCGCCGCCGAAGCCGAGGCCCGGCGCATGGCCGAGGAACGCGCTGCCGCCGAGGCCGAAGCCGAGCGCATGGCCGCCGAGCAGGAAGCCGAACGTCGCGCTGCCGAGCAGGCTGCTGCCGAAGCCGAAGCCGAAGCCGAAGCGCAAGCCGAAGCCGAGCGCATGGCCGCCGAGCAGGCTGCCGCCGAGGAAGAGGCGCGCCGCATGGCCGAGGAGCAGGCCGAAGCCGAAGCCGAAGCCGAGCGCATGGCTGCCGAGCAGGCCGCGGCCGAGGAAGCCGAGCGCCGGGCCGCCGAGCAGCGCGCGGCACGCCAGGCCGCCGCTCCGGCCGCTCCGGCCGGCGCCGACGACGCCACCGTGGGCGTGATCCCGCGCAACCAGACGAATATCGCTCGCCTGGGCAACGACCTGACGCCGATGGGTTCGGTGCGGGCCGGCAATGCCGACGGCACGATTCCGGCCTGGACGGGCGGGCTGACCCGCGAGGACTGGCCGGCCGGCTTCGAACCCGGCGATCGGCACCCGGATCCGTTTGCCGACGACGAAGTACTTTTCGTCATCAACGGCGAGAACTTCCGCGAGTACGAGGACCGGCTGTCGGCCGGGCAGATCGCGACGTTCGAGCGCTATCCGGATACCTATTACATGAAGGTCTATCCGACGCGCCGCAGCGCCTCGTTCCCGGAGCGCATCTATGACGCGACGATCGAGAACGCGTCCACGGCGCAGCTCGTGGCCAACGGCGAAGGCATCACGGACGCCGCCGAGGGCTTCCCGTTCCCGCTGGCCCAGAATGCCTACGAACTGATGTGGAACCACAAGCTGAAGTTCAAGGGCACGGGCGGCACGCGCTACAACAACCAGGCCGCGCCGACCACGTCCGGCAACTTCCAGCTCGTGAAACTGCGCGAGGAAATCCTGGGCCTGTACTACAAGGAAGGGATGACGATCGCCGACACGAACAACATCCTGCTGTACTTCTTCCAGGAGGTCGAGTCGCCGGCGCGCCTTGCGGGCAACATCCTGCTCGTCCACGAGACGCTGAACCAGGTCGAGCAGCCGCGCCAGGCGTGGATCTACAACCCGGGTCAGCGCCGCGTCCGCCGCGCTCCGAACGTCGCCTACGACAATCCCGGCACGGCGTCGGACGGCCTGCGCACCAACGACATGACCGACATGTTCAACGGCGCGATGGACCGCTTCGACTGGGAAATCGTGGGCAAGAAGGAAATGTACGTCCCGTACAACTCCTACGCGGTCCACAGCGGTGACGTGACGCCGGAGCAGATGGTCCAGGCGGGCCACCTGAATCCCGACCTGATGCGCTACGAGCTGCACCGTGTCTGGATCATCGACGCACGGCTCAAGGAAGGCACCCGCCACATCAATTCGCGGCGGACCTACTATCTCGACGAGGATTCCTACCAGATCCTGCTGACCGATCACTACGACCAGCGCGGCCAGATGTGGCGCGCCTCCGAGGCGCACTCGATCAACTACTACGACGTCCCGACGTTCTGGACGACGATCGAGACGCACTACGACCTGCTTTCGGGTCGCTACGTGGCCGTCGGCCTGGACAACCAGGACCCCGTCAACACCTTCAACGTCGAGCTCTCGGTCGCCAACTACACCCCGCAGGCGCTTCGCACCCGCGGACGGCGCTGATTCCGGCCTCGACGACGTTCACGGTGACCGGTCCGCCCTCGGGCCGGTCACCCTTCGTTCCAATGCTGGTCCCGGAGCATTCCCAATGATGCAATCGATTCCCCGGATCGCCGGCCTCGTCGCCGGGCTCTGGCTCGTCGCCGTCCCCGCGTGGCTGTCCGCGCAGGACGACGCCGTCGAGCCCCAGCCCGCCCAGCGGGTGCCGCTGGCCGACGAGAGCCTCCTGCTCGACGTCAAGCGCATCGATGATCGATTCGTGGCCGTCGGCGCGCGTGGCCACGTCCTGCTGTCCGACGATGGCCGCAACTGGACGCAGGCCGAGGCCGTGCCGGTCCGTGCCACGCTGACCCGCGTGACCGGCGCCGGCCGGAGGATGTGGGCGGTCGGGCACGACGCGACCATCGTCTCGAGCATGGACGGCGGGCAGACCTGGTTCATCCAGCATTTCGATCCCGAGGCCGAGGAGCCCCTGTTCGACGCGGCGTTCCTCGACCCGGACACCGGTTACGCGATCGGCGCCTACGGCCGATTCATGTCGACCGGAGACGGTGGAATCAACTGGAATACCGAGCGTCTCGCCGATCGCGTGGTCTCGGAGGCCATCGACTGGCAGGCCTTCGCGCGCCAGCAGGACGACATCGACACGCTGCCCGACGACTACGAGCTGCCCAGCGGCGAGGACGCGTCGGACTTCATCGACAAGGGCTGCTACGAGTTCGACGAGTGCCATCTCAATGCCATTCTCGTGCTCGACGAAGAACGACTGATGATCGCCGCCGAGGGCGGCTACGGCTATCGCTCGACCGATGGCGGCGAGACCTGGGAGAGTTTCCGGTTCCCGTATCCCGGCTCGATGTTCGGTCTGGTTCGCCAGCAGGACTGCATCCTCGCTTTCGGGCTGCGCGGCAACATCCAGAAGAGCTGCGACTTCGGCGACAGCTGGTCGCGGCTCGAAGTCGAGGGCGAACAGACGTTGCTGGGAGGCACGCGCTACCCCGATGATCGGGTCGTGCTCGTCGGCAGCGGCGCCACGCGCATCACCATCACCCCGGACGGCGCATCGAGCCGGGCATCGGACCGGCTGGGATCCGACTTCGCGGCCGTGGCCCTGGCCGGCAACGACCTGATCCTCGTCGGCGAGGACGGAGTGCGACATGAGTAAACCCACCGGCTTCAAGGCCGTCATCGCCAACGCGATCTTCGGCATCCGCCCGCTGATCCTGCTCATCTTCGTCGTCGGCACGGCCCTGATGGGCTACTACATGGCCCAGCTGCGCGTCGATGCGGGCTTCAAGAAGCAGCTGCCGCTCGACCACGAGTACATGCAGACCTTCCTCGACTACGAGCGCGAGTTCGGCGGCGCGAACCGCGTGATGGTCGCGCTCGTCGCACGCGACGGCCAGATGTTCGATCCGGAGTTCTTCCGCGCCTTCGAGCAGGTCAGCAACCAGGTCTTCCTGCTGCCCGGCGTCGACCGCGCCAGCGTGCGCTCGATCTTCACGCCGAATGTCCGGTTCGTCGAAGTCGTCGAGGACGGGTTCGCCGGCGGCAACGTGATCCCGGCCGATTTCGCGCCGACCC
>JAWVZQ010000148.1:0-6245 GCA_033722095.1 Wenzhouxiangellaceae bacterium
CCTCGTGCGCATCGACGCCGACGGCCTCGAGGAACTGCCGCTGCTCGAGACGGACGCACTGCGCGTCGGCGACTTCGTCGTCGCCGTCGGCAACCCGTTCGGACTGGGCCAGACCGTGACCTCGGGCATCGTCTCGGCGCTGGGGCGGCAGGGACTCCGGGGCCTGGAATACCAGAACTTCATCCAGACCGACGCGTCGATCAATCCCGGCAACTCCGGCGGTGCGCTCGTCAACCTGCGCGGCGAGCTCGTCGGCATCAACACCGCGATCTTCACGCCCTCGGGCGGCAACGTCGGCATCGGCTTCGCGATCCCGGCCTCGACGGCCATGTACGTCATGGACCAGCTCGTCGAGTACGGCGAGGTCCGGCGCGGCAGTCTCGGCGTCGAGGCCCAGGACCTCGACCGCGAGCTGCGCGAGGCGCTGAACGCCGTCGACATCCAGGGCGCGGTCGTGACCGGCGTCGAGGAAGGCTCGGCGGCCCACGAGGCCGGACTGAAGCCCGGCGACGTCATCATCGGCCTGGACCGGCGTCCCGTCGACGGCGAGCAGTCGCTGCGCAACATCGAGGGCCTGCTCGCCATCGGCCGCGACGTGGAGGTGGAGTACTGGCGGAACGGCCGCGAACGCACGGCCGTGCTGCGCATCAGCGAGGACCTCGACGAGCGCATCTCCGGCCGCCGGCTCGACGAGCGCCTCGACGGCGTCGTGCTCGTGCGCGTCCCCGACCGGGCGCCGTACCGCGGCGCGCTGGTCCAGGACGTCCGGCGCGCCACACCGGCCTGGGAAGCCGGCCTTCGGCCCGGCGACCTCGTCGTGGCCGTCAACCGCGAGCCGGTGCGCGACCTGGCCGAGCTGCGCGGCGAATTCCCGGTCTCGGCCGAGCGCGAACTCGTCCTCGAGATCCGCCGCCGCGGGCGCGGCTACCTCGTCATCTTCGAGTGATCCCGGGGGCTTCGGTCCCGAGCGCCGCGGCCACCGCGGCGATGTGCTCCGGGCCGACCTCGCAGCAGCCGCCGACGATGGCCGCCCCGGCCCGCGCCCAGGCGACGGCGTGCTCGGCGTATCGCTGCGGACCCAGGTCGGCGCGCCGCTCCGGCACGTCGTCGCCGTCGGCCACTTTCGTGTCTTCATCGATGGCCTCGAAGCCGTTGGCGTAGGCGCCGAAGGGCCGGCGCGCCGCGGCCGCCAGCGGCGCCATGGCCGCGTCGATGCTCTCGGGCATCGAGCAGTTGACGAGCAGCGCCTCCACGTGCAGGCCATCGAGCGCGGCCACGGCCTCGGCGAGCGACTCGCCGCTGCGCAGTCGGCCGCTGCCGTCGTCGGCCACCGTCCACGCGACCCAGACCGGCAGCCCGGTCCGCGCGGCGCCGGCGGCCGCGGCGCGGGCCTCGTCGGCCGTCGACATGGTCTCGCAGAGCAGCACGTCGACGTGCTCGGCCAGCAGCGCGGCGTGCTCGCGGTACAGCGGCTCGAGCTCGTCGTAGGGCCGGACCTCGTCCGGGCGGTAGCTGCCGTGGATCGGCGGCAGGCTGCCGGCGACGAGCACCGGGCGGTCGGCTTCGTCGGCCGCGCGCCGGGCCAGTTCGCAGGCCGTGCGGTTGACGCGCTCGAAGGCGTCGTCGTCGATGGCATCGAGCCGGCGGCGCGTGGCCGCGTAGGTGTTGGTGGTCAGGATGTCGGCGCCGGCGGCGACGAAATCGCGGTGGACTTCGTACACGAGTTCCGGGTCGTCGAGCAGGGCCCGGGCCGACCACAGCCCCTCGGTGCATTTCACGCCTCGGGCCGCGAGTTCCTGGCCCATGCCGCCGTCGAGCAGCAGCGGCGCGGCGTGGTCGGAGAGATTCGCGATGGTGCGCATGGCGGACTCCCGGATGCGGGTTCGCCCCCCATCCTGCCACGAAGCGCCGACCTCACGCGATGCAGCCGGCCGGCCCGGGCATTACAATCGACGGATTCGCTTCGATTTCCTGTCCATCCAACGCCCGGGGAGAACGTCCATGCCGATCAAGGTTGCCATCAACGGCTACGGCCGCATTGGCCGAAACGTGCTGCGCGCACTGTACGAGTCCGACCGCACCGACGAGATTTCCATCGTCGCCGTCAACGATCTCGGCGATCCCGAGACCAACGCCCACCTGACCCGCTACGACACGGCGCACGGCAAGTTCCCGGGCGAGGTGTCCGTCGAAGGCGATTCCATGGTCGTCAACGGCGACCGCATCCGCGTGCTGGCCGAGCGCGATCCGTCGAAGCTGCCCTGGGGCGAGATGGGCGTCGACGTGGTCATGGAGTGCACGGGCTTCTTCGCGAGCAAGGACAAGGCCTCGGCCCACCTGCAGGCCGGCGCCCGCAAGGTCGTGATCTCGGCCCCGGCGGGCAAGGACCTGCCCACCATCGTCTACGGCGTCAACCACGACACGCTGAAGGCCGGCGACGACGTCATCTCGAACGCCAGCTGCACCACGAACTGCCTGGCCCCGCTCGTCAAGCCGCTGCACGAGAAGATCGGCCTGGAGTCGGGCCTGATGACGACGATCCACGCCTACACCAACGACCAGGTGCTGACCGACGTCTTCCACAAGGACCTGCGCCGCGCCCGCTCGGCCACGCAGAGCCAGATCCCGACCAAGACCGGCGCGGCCGCGGCCGTGGGCCTGGTGCTGCCCGAGCTCGACGGCCGCCTCGACGGCTTCGCGATGCGCGTGCCGACCATCAACGTCTCCGTCGTCGACCTGAGCTTCATCGCCAGCCGCGACACGAGCGTCGAGGAAGTCAACGAGACGGTCAAGGCCGCCAGCGAGGGCGAGCTCGAGGGCATCCTCGGCTACAACACCGAGCCGCTGGTCTCCATCGACTTCAACCACGACCCGCGCTCCTCGGTCTTCGACGCCAGCCTGACCAAGGTCTCGGCCGGCCGCCTCGTCAAGGTGCTGAGCTGGTACGACAACGAGTGGGGGTTCTCGAACCGGATGCTCGACACCTCGATCGCTCTCAGCCGCGTCGGCTGACGCCACGCGACGACGGTTGACGGTTTCCGGTTTCCGGAACCCCATCCAGCATGCGAAGCGGCCCGGCCTCCCGGGCCGTTTTTCGTTTGGCGCAGCGGCGCCCGTTAGCGAGTTCCCATCCCAACGGACGTAGCCGTTGGGCTACTCCGAAGTTCTCATCCGTTTCCGCTTTTCCTTCGCGCCTTTGCGTCTTCGCGCTAATCCTCTACGCCGTTTCGCTCAGAGCTTCCGCCCCAGCTTCTTCTCGGCGAGGCGCTTTTCCAGGTTCTGGAACGGCATGCGGATGACTTCGAAAGCCACCAGGCCCTGGATGGCGAGCCCGGCGGTGATGCCGCCGAAGATCACGTACAGGACCGGCTCGTCGAAGCCGAAGATCGTGAAGAACACGATCGCGAGGATCACCAGGCAGAGGACGCCGCTGTAGAAGTCCTTGATGCCCTTGGCGTATTCCAGCGCCTCCTTTTCCTCCGGTTCGAGTTCTTCCTTGTCGAGGCCGAGCTCTTCGGCGAGGTCGTGCGCGTCGCTCGGTTCAGTGTTCCGATTTCGAGTGCGTGTCATGTCGTCGTGCTCCTTGATGAATGTGGTGACATCCACCTCGAACACCGCGGCCAGCGCTTTCGCCGTTTCCAGGCTCGGCGGATGACCGCGCTCGACCCGCTGGATCGTGCGGACCGAGACGTCGGCCAGTTCGGCCAGGTGGTCCTGGGACCAGCCCTTACGGAGACGGAGCTTGCGAACGATCATCGGCGCTTCCCGTGGTTGCGAGGTGTGGCGCCATCCTCGGCCGGCAGCGACCGAACGAACACGACACGAACCCGCAATCTACCCGAAACCCGCCCGCCAGCGCAGCAAAATCAGGGCCTTGCGCGCTCGCCGTCGCCACATCGAGCCGTGCGCGGCCCGTCGGAAAACCCTGGAGGATTCGCGCGAAGACGCCAAGGCGCGAAGAGAAAACCGGAATACTCGATTGAAAATCACACCGGAATGGGAGTAGCCCAAGGGCCACGCCCCTTGGGTGAGCGGCCGCAGGCCGCGAATGGGTATTCAAAAATCCCCGATTTATTCTTCGCGCCTTTGCGTCTTCGCGCCCATCCTCCAGGTTTTCGATCCCGATTTTCGGGATACCCCTTGCACCCGATTCCCCAACCGGCTACAACCGGTCCTATCCCCGAATCTCGAAAAGCCGACCATGAAAACCCTCGACGACGTCGACATCCAGGGCAAGCGCGTCCTGATCCGCGCGGACCTCAACGTCCCGATCGGCAACGGCAAGGTCACCTCCGACGCCCGCATCGAGGCCTCGCTGCCGACGATGAAGCGCGCGCTCGAGGCCGGCGCGGCCGTGATGGTCATGTCGCACCTGGGCCGCCCGGACGAGGGCGAGTTCGACGAGAAGTTCTCGCTCGCGCCCGTCGCCGAGCGGCTTTCCGAGATGCTCGACCGCGACGTCGAGCTGGTCCGCGACTGGATCGACGGCGTCGACGTCGAGGCAGGCGAACTGAAGCTGCTCGAGAACGTCCGCTTCCTGGCCGGCGAGAAGGACAACGACGACGAGCTGGCCGAGAAGATGGCCGCGCTCTGCGACGTGTTCGTCATGGACGCCTTCGCCACGGCCCACCGCGCGCAGGCCTCGACCGAGGGCGTGATCCGCAAGTCGAAGTCCGCCGTGGCCGGCCCCCTGCTGGCCCGCGAGGTCGCCGCGCTCGACAAGGCGCTTTCGGACCCGTCCCGGCCGATGGTGGCGATCGTCGGGGGCGCGAAGGTCTCGGGCAAGCTCGAGGTGCTCGAGGCGCTGATCGACAAGGTCGACCAGCTCATCGTCGGCGGCGGCATCGCCAACACCTTCCTGGCCGCCGCGCAGCACCGCATCGGCAAGTCGCTGCACGAGCCCGAACTCGTCGACCGCGCCAAGGAACTCATGATCCAGGCCGAGAAGAAGGGCGCCTCCATCCCGCTGCCCGTCGACGTGCTCGTCGCCGAGCGCTTCCACGAGGACGCCCACGCATCGCTGCGCGACGTCCGGCGCATCCATCCCGAGGAAATGATCCTCGACATCGGCCCCGAGACGGCCGGCCAGCTCGCCGAGATCATCAAGGGCGCCGGCACCGTGCTCTGGAACGGCCCCGTCGGCGTATTCGAATTCGAGAGCTTCCACTCCGGCACCCAGGCCGTCGCCCACGCCGTGGCCGCCTGCAACGGCTTCACGCTCGCCGGCGGCGGCGACACCATCGCCGCGATCGAGAAATTCCACGTTGCCGACGACATCGACTACATCTCGACGGCGGGAGGGGCGTTCCTGGAGTATGTCGAGGGGAAGGAGTTGCCGGCATTGCAAGCGTTGGCGTAATCGGAATGCCTTCGTTGGATTTTCCGACTGACCGCTTCCGACGGTAATGGTCCGATTCGGTGCACATTTTTAATGGTGGAGCGCGGACCATAAAGAAGTGTTCATAACCTCGAGTGGAGGAATCCAACTTCGAATAAGCAGCGAACACGTATTAGTAGAAATCCCGCAGGAGAGTTCCGTGGCAAAGCGAAACCTGGTGGAATGGATGGAGGTCGTGACGGGCCTCGCGGTGCTGGTCGGGTTGGTGCTGGTGGTCATGGAGCTTCGGGTCAACACCATGGCGGTCAATCGGCAGGCGTCCGTCGAGCGGGTTTCTTCGTTGACGGAGCCGTTCCTGTATTCCGAGGTCCTTCGCGCGGCGGACGAGAAAGTCCGGGCCGTCGACGGAAGCAGTGGCGTCGCCCAGGTCTTCGTCGAGAACTACGACATGACCCCGGACCAGGCGCTCGCCTGGTCGAGGCACCTGATGCAGCTGTGGGGAATCGTACAGGCGGACTACTTCCACGGCGATTCGGAGTCGGCCCTGACGGTTGCAGAGCACCTCCTGGCCAACCGCGACAATCGACTGTACGTGGAGAGCTGGCCGCTCTTCGACGAGACCTTCCGGGCCGAGGTCGATCGCATCCTGGCCGAAACCGATCGGTCGGACTGAAGGCGGGCGGCACGCCGCGACGGCGAATGGCGGGTCGAGGCCCGGAACGCGGGCACCCGAAGGAGCCCTTGTCATCATCGAACGCTGGATTCGGCTCCGCGGTCAACGCGCGACGGCCTGGTACTCCCCCGCATCTTCGGTGACCGAGCTCACCACCATGATCGCGATCCAGGCCAGGATGAAGCCCGGAATGATCTCGTAGACGCCGGGGCCGCCCATGAACGAAACGTTCCA
>JAWVZQ010000149.1:0-6241 GCA_033722095.1 Wenzhouxiangellaceae bacterium
CTCTTCTCCGACCGGCGAGCGCGTGCTCGCGAGACCGGAGGTGGTGTTCGGCAACCTCGTGTTCACGACCTTCGAGCCGAACAACGAGGCCTGCACCGCCGGCGGCCAGCGCCGCATCTATGTCGTCGACGCGCTGACCGGCGCCGGCCTGCTGAACCAGCTCTGCGAGAACTGCGGCGTCATCGAGGTCGGCGTCGGTGCACCGATCGACCCGGCCATCGTGATCCGTCCCCCGACGCCGCCCGACGGCGACGTCACCGATCCGACCGATCCGTTCGATCCGGGCGGAGACGGCGGAACCGGTCCGGACTCCGGCTCGGTCGGTTCGCGCGAAGGCTGGTGCTCCGAACTCGTGATCCTGGTTCCCGGTGAGGGCTTCGTTTCGGCCGGCCGAGTCTGCGACGGCCGCCAGGCCTGGCGCCAGGCCCGATGAGCATGCAAGGAGGATCGACCATGCAATTCCGCAGAAGCATCGACACGTCTGCAGCGGGCCGGGGTCTTCCCCGGCCGGCCGCCGGCTTCACCATCATCGAGCTGATGATCGCGATCGGGATCCTCGCCATCGTCGCAGCCATCGCGATTCCTAATTACCGCCAGTACGTGCTGGAATCGGGTCGTGCCGAAGCACAGGCCGTGTCGCTGCAGGTGGCCCAGCAGCTCGAGCGCTGCTACACGCGGTACAGCGCCTACAACGACAATGACTGTGCGCTCGGCGACGGCGATACCGTCGATTCCGAGAACGGCAAGTACCGCGTCACGGTCGACTCGGCAGCCAATACGTTCACGCTGACGACCACGCCGCTGGGCACTCAGGCCAACGACAGCGAATGCGCGGAGTTCACGTTGACGCACACGGGAGCGCGTACCGCGTCGCCCGGCGGCGTCGACGAGTGCTGGTAGCGCGCGAACCGCGCGATTTCCGGGCCGGCTCCACGCTTGAACCGTCGCACGCGGGCGGCGTAAGCTGGCCGCGTTGCCCGCGCAGCGGGCGAGCCGGTCCAGAATCCTGAAACCCGCAGACACCCGCATCCGCGTCTCGGAACTCCCCGACTTCTGCCAGCCCCAGGCAGTCCTGCTGCTGACGCTGCTGGGGTTGCTGCTGGCCACGCTGCTGACGCTCGCCGACCATCCCGGCTTTGCCGGGTTCTGGATCTCGCTGGGCCTCTCCGCACTGCTCATCGAGGCCGTGATCCTGACGGCCTGCCTGCTGCTGTGCTCCGGCCGTCGCGCCTTGCTGCGCCTGCCGGCCTGGGCCGCCTACGCCACGATCTTCGCTGTCATCCAGGCGATCGTCGCGCTCTACACCTGGATCGGAATGGCCCAGGCCCCGGCGCTCGTCGCGCCGGAACTCGGGCTGGGCGCCGTCGACCTAATCATCCGCAATGTCCTCATCAGCAGCATCGCTTCGCTCGTCTTCCTGCGCTACCTGATCCTGCACCGCCAGTGGCAGCGCCAGGTCACCGCGGAGTCCTCGGCCCGCCTGGCCGCGCTGCAGGCGCGCATCCGGCCGCATTTCCTGTTCAATGCGCTGAACGCCATCGCCGGGCTCGTGCGTACGCGGCCCGAGGAGGCAGAGGACGCCATCGTCGATCTCTCGGAACTGCTCCGCACCGGCCTGCGCGAGGATCCCCGGCACACGCTGGCCGAGGAGATCGAACTCGTTCGCGGCTATCTACGCATCGAGCAGCTGCGTCTCGGGGACCGGCTGCACGTGGCCTGGGAACTCGCCGACGATCTGCCGACGGAACAGCCCATCCCGGCACTGCTGCTGCAGCCGCTCGTCGAGAATGCGGTGCTGCACGGGGCGGCCTCCTCGCCGGACGGTGGAAGCGTCTCGATCCATGGCGAGCGGCACCGCCGCGGGGCCTGGTCGATCACCGTCGACAATGCCGTGGCGCCGCAGCACAAGCGCCAGGCCGCCGGCAACCGCATTGCGCTCGACAACGTCAGGAAGCGCCTGGCGCTGGCCTACGGCGATCGCGCCCGATGCGTCGTCGAGCGCGGCGTCGAGCGCTTCCGGGTCCGGCTCGTGATTCCCGAGGAAGGCGGGCGACCGGACTAGCGCGGCTCGCCGGAGTCCGGCTCGCCGTCGGATTCGGCCTGGAGTTCCAGCGCGACGGGGGAGGTCGCGAATTGGCCGACGAAATCGGCCTGGTCGGAAACCGGGATCGGCCGGCTGACGCGCATGCGCCAGGCGGCGAAGCCGGCCGGCGCCAGCGACGCCACGGCGATGAACAGCATCAGCGCCTCGGGCCCGATGCGCTGCATGAGCACGCCGGCGACGAGCGGACCGGCGATGGCCCCGGCTGCCCAGAGCAGCTGCAACGACGAGGTGACCTCGAGCACGTGCGAGGCGTCGACGTGGTCGTTGGTGTGAGCGGCCGAGAGCGAATAGATGCTGAACGCGAAGGTCCCGTAGACGAAGCCGCCGGCCATGATCCAGATCGCCCCGCTCTCGACGACGAGCGCCGAGACCAGCGCCCCCATCGAGGCCAGGATGCAGGCCCAGCTCAGCACCTTGCGCCGCTCGAAGCGGTCCGACATCCGGCCCACCGGCCACAGCATGACGATGCCGCCCGCGATGGTCGCGGCCATGAAGCCCGCCACGCCGACCTTGTCGAGGCCGATGGCGCTCGCGAACACCGGACCCAGGCCCCAGAACGAACCGGAGGCCAGCCCGGAGAACACGCATCCGAAGACGCCGAGCGGCGAAATCTCGATCAGCTTGCGAAGTCCCAATCGATGCGCCTCGGGGATTTCGGGCTCGCGCACCGGCGTCATCGCGACCGGAACGAGACCCAGCGAGAGCAGCACCGAGGCGACGGCGAACAGTTCCAGGCGAAGCACGTCGCCGGTCACGAGGATCAGCTGGCCGGCGCCGAGGCCGATCAGGGTCGTGGTCATGTACGCCGAAAAGACGCTGCCGCGCTGCTCGTTGGGCGTGCGCTGGTTCAGCCAGCTCTCGATGACGATGTAGAGCCCGACGATGCAGAGTCCGGTCAGGAAGCGCAGACCCAGCCACAGCAGCGGATGGACGTAGAGGCCGTGCACGAGGATGGCCACCGAGGCCAGCGAGGCCAGCGCCGCGAAGACCCGGACGTGGCCGATGCGGCGGATCAGTCTCGGAACCCGGAACGTCCCGACGAGGAATCCGGCGAAGTAGACCGACATGATCATGCCCAGCATCGTCGCCGAAAAACCCTCGATCTCGCCGCGAACGCCCAGCAACGTGCCGAGTAGCCCGTTTCCAGCGAGAATCACGGCGACGCCGAGCAGCAGCGTGAAGACGGCGGCGATGGCCTGCATTGCAACGGCTTCCGGGCGGGAAGGCGGGTATGCTATCACCGCGCGCCTGCGGGCCGCGCCGCCCGTTCTCCTTCCCGATCCACGCCGCGATGGAATTCCGCCTGAACTCCTGCATCTTCTCCGGGCCGATGGGCCCATGGCTGCGGCTGATGCGCTTCGATCGCCCGATCGGGATCGCGCTGCTGCTCTGGCCGACCTGGTGGGGCCTGTTCCATGCCGGCGGCGGAACGCCGTCGCTGAAGAATCTCGCCATCTTCACCGCCGGCGTCATTCTCATGCGCGCGGCCGGCTGCGTGATCAACGACTACGCCGACCGCGAACTGGATCCGCACGTGGGCCGCACCGCGACGCGCCCCATCGCGTCCGGCGAGATCCGGCCGAGGCATGCGCTGGCCCTGTTCGCGGGGCTGCTGGCCGCGGCCTTCGGGCTCGTGCTGCTGACCAACCCGCTGACCATCCTGCTGTCTTTCTTCGGCGCGCTGCTGGCTGCCAGCTACCCGTTCTTCAAGCGCTTCACGCACCTGCCCCAGGTGGTGCTGGGCATCGCCTTCGCGTGGTCCATCCCGATGGCTTACGCGGCCGAGACCGGCGCGGTTTCCGAGCCGGCCTGGTGGCTGTTCGCGATCAACGTCTGCTGGGTCCTCGTCTACGACACCGAATACGCGATGGCCGACCGCGCCGACGACCTCGAGGTCGGCGTGAAGTCCACGGCGATCCTGTTCGGACGCATGGACGTGCCGATCCTGGCCGGCCTCATGGGCCTGGTCACGGCCGGTCTCGTGCTGTTCGGCTTGCGTTTCCTGCCCGAACCGGCCTGGTTCACGGGCACGGCGCTGGCCTTCCTGCTGTTCCAGGGCCAGCTCTGGCGCATTCGCGGCCGGGATCCGCAGGCCTGCTTCCGCGCCTTCCTGTCCAACCACTGGGTCGGGCTCGTCATCTGGCTCGGGCTCGCGGGATCGTTCTGGCTACGCTGACCCTTCCCCGCCATGGCGGACGAACCAGCACCGGTGAATGCCGGCGCTGCGCTCGAAGTCCTTCGGAATCGACCAGGCCGTGCGGTCGGTGATGTCGAATTCGTCGGCCAGGTCCGCGTCGAGTTCGAACCGGCGCAGGTTCGTCGAGAACACGAGCGTGCCGCCGGGGGCCAGCACGCGCATCGCCGAGCGGATCATCGCGGCATGGTCGCGCTGCACGTCCAGGCTGCCCTCCATGCGCTTGGAATTCGAGAAACTCGGCGGGTCGAGGAACACGAGGTCGAAGCGCTCCTCGCACTCTTCGAGCCAGGCGCTGCAATCGGCCTGGACGCGATGGTGCTCGCGCCGGTTCACGTCGTTGCGCTCGAGGTTCCTCCCCAGCCAGTTCAGATAGGTGTTCGACAGGTCCACGCTCGTCGTCGACGTCGCACCGCCGACGGCGGCATGGACGGTGGCCGCACCCGTGTAGCAGAACAGGTTCAGGAAACGCTTGCCGGCGGCCTGCTCGCCGATCCATGCGCGCACGGGACGGTGGTCGAGGAACAGCCCGGTATCGAGATAGTCGGTCAGGTTCACGAGCAGCCGACAGCGACCTTCGCGCACCTCGAGCATCTGCGAGCGCTCACCCTGCCTGCCGTACTGTTCGGCGCCCTTCTGCCGCCTGCGCACCTTGTAGACCATGCGGGACGGGTCGACGTCGAGCGCGGCAGGCAGCGCCGAAAGCGCCGCGCGAAGACGGGCCTGGGCCTTGCCGGTATCGACACTGGACGGCGGTGCGTATTCCTGGACGTGCAGCCAGTCGCCGCCCGCCGTGCCGTAGACGTCGACGGCCAGCGCGTACTCGGGAATGTCGGCGTCGTAGACGCGATAGCAGGTGATGTCCTCGCGCCGCAGCCACTTGGCGAGGTGACGGCGGTTCTTCGCGAGGCGGTTGACGAAGTCCTCGGCCGGTCCCGGTCCGCCGGCGTCCGCATCCCGCTCCTCGGACGCCACGATCTCGAAGCGCTCGAGCCGGCAGACGATGGGGCCGTTGTCCATGCGCCAGGTCTTCTCGGGCTTCAGGCCGACCTGGCAGTCGCTGCCGTTGAGGATCATCGCGCGCCAGCCGCCGAAGCGCCGCGTCAGCGCATCGCCGAGCCGGAGATACAGCGGAACGAGTTCATGCCGGTCGCCGATGCGCTCGCCGTAGGGCGGGTTGACGGCCACGAGGCCGCGCTCTGCGCCCGACGGCGGCTCGGCACGTCCCAGCTCGCGGCGTTCGACGTGCACATGACCGGTCAGTCCGGCGCGCCGGACGTTCTCGATGGCCAGGCGCACGGCCGAGGCGTCGCGGTCGTAGCCGACGATCGGCGGCAGGCGCTCGAGCCCGGATTCCTGCCGCTCGAGCGCGTGGTCGACGAGTTCCTTCCAGGCCTCCTCGTCATGGCCGGCCCAGCCGAGAAAACCGAACGACGTCCGGAGCAGGCCCGGTGCGGTATCCGAGGCCATCCAGGCGGCCTCGATGAGCAGCGTGCCCGAGCCGCACATCGGATCCACGAATCCGCCGCCGGCGGCCGCGACCTCGGGCCAGTCGGCACGCAGCAGCATGGCCGCGGCGAGATTCTCCTTCAGCGGCGCCGGGGTGCCGGCTTCGCGGACGCCACGCTTGTGGAGGCTGTCACCGGACAGGTCCAGCGCCACCTGAACGTGCTCGCCGTTCATGTGCACGTTGATGCGCACGTCGGGATCGCGCGTGTCGACGGACGGCCGCTCGCCGGTACGCTCGCGGAACTGGTCGACGACGGCGTCCTTGACGCGCTGCTCGGCGTAGCGGCCGTGCGCGACGGCCGGACGGATGCCGCTGAAGTCGACGGCCAGCGTGCGCCCCGGATCGAGATGCTCCGACCAGTCCACGCTGCCGGCACCGGCATACAGGGCTTCGGCATCGCCCGCGTCGAAATCCGCCAGCGGCATCAGTATGC
>JAWVZQ010000150.1:0-6110 GCA_033722095.1 Wenzhouxiangellaceae bacterium
ACTCGACCTCGGCCATCATCTGGGAGTGCGAGCCGGAGCGCCTGGAATTCCTCTACGTCAGCGCCGAGATCGAGCGCATTCTCGGCGATTCGCCCTCCGACTGGGTCGGGAGGCAGCGTTTCCACGCCGAGCGCATTCACCCCGACGATCGCGGCGATGCCCTGGACAGGCTCGAGCAAGGCTCCGTGAACGGACGCCGCTGCAGCTTCGACGTTCGCGTGCGGACCGTCGACGGCCGAGACGTCTGGTTCCACAACGACGTCAACCCGTACCTCGTAGAGGGAGAGGTGGTGCGCCTGTTCGGCGTGATGGTCGACGTGACCGAGCAGCGTCGTGCGAGCCGGACCGTGGAATATGTCTCGGGACTGCAGCGGCTGCTCGTCGAAGCCTCGCACGCGCTGATCCATCCCGTCGAGGTCTCGCTGGACGCGACGCTCGACGAGTTGCTGGCCAGGGTCGGCCGGTACTGCGACGCCGACCGGGCCTACCTGATCCGGTTCGAGGACGGCCTCTCGCTGTTCACGAACACGCACGAATGGACGGCGCCAGGCATCAATCCCGAGATCGAGAACATGCAGCGCGAGTCCACCGACCCGCTTGCGCGGATGCTGGAGTCGCTGAAGCGGCGGGAGATCGTCCATCTCTCCGATGTCGCCGGTCTGGGCGACGAGTGGGCGTCCGAGCGCGACATGCTGCTCGAGCAGGACATCCTTTCGCTGATCGTCGTGCCCGTCTACTCGGGCGACGAGCTGCTCGGGCTCGTGGGTTTCGATTCCGTGCGCCGTCGCAGGGAGTGGCGTTCCGAGGAAATCTCCCTGCTGCAGGTGCTCGGCGACATGGTCGGCGCTTCGATCGGGCGCTCCGAGGCAGAGATGCGGCTGCGTCACTCCGAATCGCTGCGTCGCACCGCCGAGGCGCTGGCCCGCATGGGAAGCTGGGAATGGGTGATCGAGACCAACCGCTTCCATGCCTCCGAGGAGTGGCGCCGGGTGTTCGGCTGCCACGAGGAAGATCTCGAGCGCGACCGGGTCCTGGAACTGACGCTGGAGGAGGAACGGCCGCGCGTCCGCGAAGCGTTGAAGCGGACCGTCGAGGAGGGCGCGCCGTACGAAATCGAGCATCGCATCGTGCGGGCCGACGACGGCGAAGTGCGCTGGGTCAAGGCGCACGCGGAACTGCGCCACGCCGGCACGCCGCAGGCACGGCTCGTCGGCTTCGCGCAGGACATCACCGAGCGGCGCGACATCGAGCGCGAACTCTTCCAGCTGGCGCACTACGACAGCCTCACGGGCCTGCCGAATCGCGTGCTGGCCGCCGATCGCCTGTCCGAGGCGCTCAAGCGCGCCCGCCGGTCGGAGCGGGAGGTCGGTGTGCTGTTCCTGGATCTCGACCATTTCAAGAAGGTCAACGACACCATGGGCCACGAAGCCGGCGACCAGACGCTCTGCGAGGCCGGCCGCCGCGTGGCCTCGGTCCTGCGCGAACGAGACAGCGTCGCGCGCCTCGGCGGCGACGAGTTCGTCATCCTCGTCGAGGGATTCGACGGTCCCTCGGCGCTGACCCGCATCGCCGAAAAGGTGCTCGAGCAGTTCCGCCGGCCCATCACCGTGATGGGGCGCGACGTGATGCTGACCGCGAGCATCGGCATCGCCGTCGGGCCCGCCGACGGCGACACGCCGGGCGAGCTGATCCGCAATGCCGACACGGCCATGTACCACGCCAAGCAGGAAGGGCGCGACGGATTCCAGTTCTTCGACGCCGCGATGAACGAGATGATCGTCCGCCAGGTCGCGATCGAGCAGGCGCTGCACGGCGTGGTCGAGCGCGGGGAACTGTCGATCGTCTACCACCCCATCGTCGCGATCGACGACCGCGGCGTCCGGGCCCTCGAGGCACTGCTGCGATGGAATCATCCTGAACTGGGCGACCCGAGTCCCGACGAGTTCGTGCCCATCGCCGAGCAGACCGGCGCGATCAGGGAACTCGGCGAGTTCGTGATGCGCGAGTCGCTGGCACGAGTCGCGGACTGGCGCGGCAATGGCTGCGAAGACCTGCGCGTGACCGTGAATGTTTCGCCGAAGCAGTTCCGCGACGCCGGCTTCGTCGACTTCGTGCTGCGCGAACTCGCGCGCCACGGGCTGCCCGGCGAGGCACTCGAGCTCGAGATCACCGAGGGCACGCTGTTGACGGCCACGCGCGGTGTGCGCAAGGCGCTGATGGCGCTCGAGGCTTCGGGCATCGGCATCGTGATGGACGACTTCGGGACCGGCTTTTCGTCGCTGAGCTATTTGCGCGAATACCGCTTCGACACGCTGAAGATCGATCGCCGCTTCGTGTCGGGCATCACCGAGCGCGGCAACGACCTCGAGCTCGTGCGTTCCTCGATCCGCCTGGCGCAGGCGCTGGACATGACGGCCGTGGCCGAGGGCGTGGAGACCGAGGAGCAGTTGGCGCTGCTGCGCGAGGAAGGCTGCCAGTTCGCACAGGGCTACCTGTTCGGCCGTCCCCTGGACGCGGAAGGCGTCGCGAACCTGCTGGCCGAACGCGAGGGCTGAGCCGACTTCAGCGGCTGGCGATCTGCTCCTCGGCGCGCAGTTCTTCCTCGATGGCCAGGTAGCTCTGGATCAGATCCGTTTCGTAGAGTGCGCCCGCCAGCCGGCCTTCCTCGTCGACGACCGCGACGCTTTCGCCGACGAAGCGCTTCATCCTCTGCATGGTCCGCCAGACGCTGAAGTCCGCGCGCACGACGACGGCGTCGCGGTCGCGCAGCTCGATGGCCTTCTGGTTCCCGCGCCCGGACACCGCGTCGCGCAGCCGCACGCTGCCGCGGTAACGGCCTTCGCCGTCCACGAGGAATGCCTGGACGAGGCCCTGCGCCAGCATGCGCGGCAGGATCTCGTCGACGGAGGCGTTCTCGCCCGCGGCGATGTAGTGCTCTGAGACCAGCGGCCGCACGGTGCGCGTGTCGAGCACGGCCTTGGTGCGGCCGGCCGAGAGGTCCAGGTGCCGCTCGCGCAGCTGCCGGTCGAACAGGCTGCGACCGAAGCGGCGGGCCGCTACGAGATTCGACAGCGCCACGGCGGCCAGCGCCGCGAGCGTCATCGGGTAGCTGGCCGTCATCTCCATCGTGAGGACCACGGCGGTCACGGGTGCGCCGATCACGGGTGCGGCCACGGCCATCATCCCGCAGATCGCGTAGGTGGTCAGCGACGAGACGGGCAGGCCGAGCAACTCCAGCAGCCCGCCGAACACGAGCCCGAACAGGCTGCCGATCAGCAGTGCCGGGCTGAAAGCCCCGCCGGCGAACCCGAAGCCCAGGCACAGCGCCGTGCCCGCGATCTTGGCGACGAGCAGCGCGCCGGTTCCCCACGACAGCGCGGGTTCGTTGAGCGTGCGCTTCAACGCCTCGACGCCGATGCCGAGCACGTCGGGCACGAGCAGCGCCAGCGCGCCGAGCGCGAGACCGGCCGCGGCCGGCACGAGCACGGCCGGCATCGGCATGCGCCGCGCGAGCCTGCCGGCGCGCAGGATGGCGGTCATGTAGGCGATGGAGACGACCGCGGCCAGCGCGCCGAGGACGAGGAACGGCAGGAACTCCCAGAGTGCCGGGGGCGGCACGCCGTCGACCTGCAGCAGCGGCTCGCGCAGCGTGCGGTGGTTCGAGACGACGTAGCCCATGATCGACGCCACGGCCACGGGCGCGAAGGCGCGCGGCGAGAAGTGCCGCAGCACGATCTCGTGGGCGAACAGGATGCCGGCCAGCGGGGCGTTGAAGACCGTCGAGATCGCGGCCGCCACGCCGCAGGCCATGGCGTTGTTGGCCGTGGTGACATCCTCGCCGAACCAGCGCGCCATCCCGGCACCGGCCGAACCGCCGAGATGGACCATCGGCCCGTATTCGCCGGCCGATGCGCCGCCGCCGAGCGAGACGAGGCTGGCCAGGCCCGACTTCAGCCCGCTCCAGCCCCGCATGCCGCCGCGGCGGGTCTGCACGGCCTCGATGACCTCGGCCGGGCCCTCGTGCGTGCCCGGCGCCGCGAATCGCCGCAACAGGCCGACGACCAGCCCGGCCAGCGCCGGCACCGAGAGCGTCAGCGCAACGAGCGTTCCGGCGTCGACGGACGAACGGGAGTCGGGCGTGAGGCGCAGCCAGTCGCCGAGCGCATCGACGGCGCCGACGAAGGCCTGGGCCAGCAGTGCGCCGGCCAGTCCGACGAGGACGGGCAGCAGCGTGATCCGGGCGAGGCGGCGGAAGTCGGGCATCGCTGGAGGTCGGTCGAATCCAGCGACAGTCTACGCAACCGGCGGGGCGGGCCGGGCGCATGCGGCCCGGAGGGGGGTCAATCCGTTTCGCGCTCCGGGTCCGGTTTCACTTCCTCGGCATCCTCGGCGGGCTCGGGCAGCTCCAGACCGAGCCGGGTCGCGCGCTGCACCCACTTGTCGCGGGCGGCGGCGCGCAGGTCCTCTGTGGCATCGCTCTCGTCGACGATCTCGATACCGAGCAGGGTCTCGAGCACGTCCTCCATGGTCACCACGCCCGACAGCCCGCCGTATTCGTCGACGACGACGGCGAAGTGTTCCTGCTCGGCCAGCAGCTGACTGAACAGCACGCGCAGCGAGATGAACTCGGGGACGAAAAGCACCTCTCGCTTCAGTTCACCAAGCGTCTCGTCGCGCCGGCCCTCGACGAGGGCCAGCATGATGTCGGTCTTCAACACGTAGCCGGTGATCTCCTCGTCGCTGTCGGCGAAGACCGGGTAGCGAGAGAACTGCAGGTTGCGAGACTCGCCCATGAGCTCGCCGATCGTCGTGTCCTGCTGGAAGCGCTTGACGACCACGCGCGGCGTCATGATGTCCTGGACGCGGATCGCACCGAAGCGGATCAGGTTGAGGAAGATGTTCGATTCCTCTTCCTCGAACACGCCCTCGTGGGTGCCGACCTGGGCGAGAGCCCGGAATTCCTCGCGGCTCACGCTCGGTGCGTGACCGCCGCGCGAAAGCAGGCGCGTGATGCCCTTCGACATGATCACCAGCGGCCACATCAGCACGATCAGCACCGAGCAGCCGTAGGCCGTGAAGCCGGACATGCGCTTCCAGTAGGTCGCACCCAGCGTCTTGGGAATGATCTCGGAGAACACGAGGATGGCCAGCGTCACGAGCGCGGAGGTCAGCGTGACCCAGGCGTTGCCGAACACGATCAGCGCCTGTGCGCCCACGCCCGCCGCGCCGAAGGTGTGCGCGATGGTATTGAGGCTCAGGATCGCCGATAGCGGGCGGTCGATGTCGCGCTTGAGCCGCTTCAGGATCTGCCCGGAGCGGGCGCCCTGTTCGTTCATGACCGCGATGTGCGCCGGCGTCACCGACAGCAGCACGGCCTCGAGGATCGAACACAGGAACGAGACGCCGACGGCCAGGAACAGATAGAAGAGCAGCAGAGTCATTCGCGCGTGCACAGGCGGCGGGATGCCGCCATTGTAAGTGCATGCCGCCGGGTTTTCTTCGCTGGCGCGATCCGTCATCATCCTGCGTAGTCCAGATGGAATGTCCGACGGAGACCCGTCATGAACCACGCACGCCGATCGAATGCCCTTCCCGCGAAGGGGCGGCACGCCGGGGAGGTCGCGGCGGCGGCCGGCCGGATCGTGTCGATCGTCCTGCTGGCGCTCGCCGCCTCTCCGGCCTGGTCGTTGACCGAGCTCGTCTACGACGCCGAACCCAACAATGCCCCGCACCAGGCCGTTGCGCTCACGCCACCTGTCGAGAAGGACATCGTCCGGATTCTCGGGTCGCTCGACGGCCAGGACCAGGACGCCTACCTCCTGGTCATTCCGGACGAACACGCCGGTCGGCGTTTCGACCTGGCGTTGACGGGCCGCGCCGGGGCGCTGACCAAACTCGATGTCTTCGAGTTCACCGAACTCGTCGACGGCCGGGGCCGGATTCCTCAGACCCTGACGCAGCGGCCCGCAAATGTGTTCCAGCTGGCTACGCAGCAGGGCACGCGCCCCGCGCTGGCCGAAGGCCTGCTGCTGAGTCCCGGCACCTACGTGATCGGCGTCTCGCACTCGGGCGGGCAAGGTCATTACGAAGTCGAACTCAGCCAGAACGAC
>JAWVZQ010000151.1:0-6098 GCA_033722095.1 Wenzhouxiangellaceae bacterium
AGGCCGGGCTGTTCGAGGGCCGGCTGATCGCACCCTACAACTCCGTGCAGGGTCCGGTGGAGGTTCCGCTGTCCGCCTTCGTCGACGGGGTGTTTGTCGACGGGTTCGAGAGCGAGTAGTCACTGGCCGGTTCGACTATGGTGACGTCGTCAAAGACGCCAGGCTCGAGCCCGATGACCGAACCCGCTTCCGCGCAGAACCCGCCGCCGTTCAAGCTGAGCTTCTCGCGCAAGTTCGAGTCATGGCTGGGTGGTTTCAACGCCAGCATCGCGTTCTCGACCTACGAGGCCGGCAAGGTGTTCTTCATCGGCATCGGCGAACAGGGCATCAGCATCGCCGAGCGCACCTTCGCCCGCTGCATGGGGCTGGCCGCACGCGACCAGCGCATGTATCTGGCAAGCCTTTACCAGCTGTGGCGCTTCAACAACGTGCTCGACCCGGGCCAGGACTACCAGGGCTACGACCGGCTGTACATCCCGCACGTCGGTCACACCACCGGCGACGTCGACGCCCACGACATCGGCATCGATGCGAACGGCGAACCGATCTTCGTCAACACGCTGTTCAGCTGCCTGGCCCGGCCGAGTATCGCCAGCAACTTCGAGGTGGTCTGGAAGCCGCCGTTCATCTCCCGGCTGGCGCCCGAAGACCGCTGCCACCTGAACGGCCTGGCGATGTTCGAGGGCGAGCCGGGATGGGTAACGATGATCAGCCGGAGCGACGTGGCCGAGGGCTGGCGCGACCACCGCAGCAACGGTGGGCTGGTCATGGACGCGCGCAGCAACGAGGTGGTCTGCGAAGGCCTGTCGATGCCGCACTCGCCGCGCTGGTACCGGAGAAAGCTGTGGCTGCTGAACTCGGGCACCGGCGAGTTCGGTCGTGTCGATTTCACGAACGGAAGCTTCGAGCCGCTGTGCTTCGTGCCCGGCTTCGCACGCGGGCTGGCCTTCCACGGCCGCTACGCGCTGATCGGTCTGTCCAAGCCGCGCAGCGATTCGTTCAAAGGGCTGGCGCTGGACGACGCGCTGGCCCAGCGCAACGCCGAACCGCGCTGTGGGCTGGTCGTCGTCGACCTCGAGACCGGCGATCTGCTGCACCACATGCGCATCGAGGGCGTCGTCCAGGAACTGTTCGACGTCGCCGTGCTGCCCGGCGCGATCCGCCCGATGCTGCTCGGCTTCAAGACCGACGAGATCAAGCAGATGGTGCGGTTCGAGGGTGGGTGAAAGCGGCGCTCGCGCGGGAGGGTTCAGTCGCGCAGGTATGCCAGCGGGCTTTCGACCGCATAGAAACCCGATTCCCGAGCCAGCTGGTTCAGCAGCATGGCGTGACCTGCGCCATAGACCACGAGGATGCGATCGTCCGGCGATTCCGTGATGCGGAGCAGATTGGCGAGGATCTTCAGGTTCCGCTCGTACCACCAGGCAAGGTAGTTGGCACCCTCGTACTCGTCGTCGCGGCCGATCCGAAGGATCCTGAAGTAGCGCCGGTGGTCTGCTTCCATGCTTTCCGGCCGATTCATCGCGATGAGGTTCTCGATGATCGTCCGGGATGCGATGTTCTCCGCCTTGCGTTCCGCCTCGCCCCGGTTGCCTGCATACATGTCCTCCAGATATCGCTGCAGTTCCGGATGCCTGCGAGCGTAGGTCTCGTAGTTGACGAGGGGGTCGTCGGGAAAGATGCTCCAGTCGATGCAATGCACTCGATCGAGGCCCGATGACCGGGCAAGGCGAAAACCGATCTGGTGGGCCTCGCTCCGGCCGAGCCCCTGCTCTCCGGCCAGATAGGCCCGGTAGCGCTCGGATACCGCTTCCGTGTCCTCGAAGTCGCATTCCAGCGCGACCTTCGTCGCGTCGAACCGCTCGAGGCGCTCGACGAGTTCCTGCATCTGGGCCTGCCGATCGGCGGTCGTCACGTCGTCGACGTCGATATTGATGACGTTGCTGGTCGTCGGCGCCATGTGATAGGTGCCGAGGATGACGAGGGTGGGCTTGTCCTCCGCGTCCTGGTCGATCGCGCCGAACTGGGCGTCGACGGGAAGCGAGACCGCGAGCAGCATCAGCGACGCCGCCAGGAGGAGGGGAGCGTTCTTCGGATTCATGGCGCCTCTTTTCGCCGGGGTATGTAGAACTTACGCGCCGGCGCACTCGGAATTACAGGTCGCGACTCCGGGTCACGAACCGCGACGCCCGGTCACGAACCACGATTCGGTAAGGAACGAGCTGCCACGATCGCCTACCCGAGTTCAGCCGCGCTCCCGTTTCAGCCGCTCCTTGGTCTTCCTGCCCTTCTTCTCGAGCATCGGGCGCAGCGCGCGGCCGATGCGCGGGAACAGGTAGGAGATCGTGGTCAGGTAGCCGCTGATGCGCGGCATCGGCCTGTCGAGCGTGGCGTCGTCGACGAGCTCGACGATCGCCTCGGCGACCTGCTCGGCGGTGACGATGGGCTGCGAGAACGTCAGGTCGGTGACGTGGTCGATGTCGTCCATGATGAAGCCGGTGTCGATCGGCCCGGGTGACACCGACGCGATCTTGATGCCCTCCCCGCGCAGTTCCTCGTACAGCGCGAGGCCGAACGCGCGCAGGCCGAACTTGGTCGCGGAGTAGGTGGCCGAGCCGGGTACGGGCGTGCGCCCGGCCAGCGAGGCGACGTTGATCACGGCCGGCCGCTTCGATTTGCGCAGGTAGGGCAGGGCGAGGCGCGTGGCCATGACCGGGGCCTTGAGATTGACGTCGATCATGCGGCCCATGTCCTCGGCCCCGACGGACTCGACCGGACCCCGGGCGTGATAGCCGGCATTGTTGACGAGCACGTCGACCGAGCCGAAGCGCCGCTCGGCCTCGGCCAGCATTCCGGAAAAGGCCTCGAGGTCGGTCACGTCCATGGGCGTGACCATGACGCGCTCGCCGAGATCGAGATCCGACTGCAGTGCCCGGAGTTTCTCCTCGCCGCGCGCGATGAGCACGAGATTGGCGCCGAGATCACCGAACTTCCGCGCCGTGGCCGCACCGACGCCCATCGATGCGCCGGTGACGATGACGGTGACCTGGTCGAAGGATCGAGACATGGGGGGATTCCTCGGAGCGTGCTGCGCACAGCATATCCCGGCCCGGGTCATTCCGCCCCGCGATTGAACCGTGGAGCGGCCGTTCATGGGAATTTCACTCGCCTGCGTACCATTCACGCCCTAAACGACTGGGCGATGCACGGCATCGTGCCGTCCCTGCCGGCACCTGCGGCCCGGCATCCGTACAGATCAGAAAGGGGGTTCCATGTCGAACATCTCGAAGTTCGAGACCAATCGCGGCCGGTCCGATGATCCGTCCGGCCCGACCTTCAGGCGGACGCGCCAGGGCAGCGAAGAGCTCGTCGTGCGTCGCATGAGCCTGGATGAAGATCAGCGCCAGATCCTGCTCTACGCCAACGGACAGCGTTCCATCGAGGCGCTGACCGCCCTCGTGCCGACCCTCGAGGAAAACCCGGACATCCTGCTCGGCATGGAGTCGGCGGGCCTGCTGGAGATGGTCGACCCCGAACTCGGCGAGGTGTCGTCGAAGCGGCCCGAGCCGGCGGAACGGAAAGCCGACACCGGGCAGGCGTCCGTCTCGTCGGCGACTTCGGAAGAACGATCGCTGACCGAGACCAAGAGTGAACTGACTGCCGACCTTTCGGAAATGCTCGGCGGCGACGGCCGCGACGCGATCCGCAAGGTCGAATCGGTGTCGGATCGCGAATCGCTGAAGCCGCTGATCGCGAAGCTCCACGAGCTCGTGAAGATCTACGGCGGGACCAAGGCCGGAGAGCGCTTCGGCACCAAGTACGCCGACTGGATGCGCTGAGCGCGCGATCGCGGCTCCGGCTCGACGAATTCCCAAGGGGACCATCATGAACACCTTCACCATCATCACGCAGTACTCGTTCCTGATCACCATGCTCGGCATGGCCGGCGGAACGGTCTACTTCTGGCTCGAGCGCGACTCCATCGCGCCGGAGTTCCGCCCGGCGGCCACGATCTCCGGCATCTACACCGGCATCGCGGCCTTCATGTACTGGCTGATCTACCAGCAGGTCGGTCTCGACGGCCAGGTCTCGAGCGTGCTGGACCTGCCGACGCACGTTCGATACATCGACTGGATCGTGACCACGCCGCTGATCCTGATCACGATCGGCCTGATGCTGCAGATCCAGGAACGCAAGGTATCGGTGCTCTGGCTCGTCGTCGTGGCCGACGTCGCGATGATCATCTTCGGGTACTTCGGCGAACTCTACGCCGACGCACCCGGCAAGGACTTCGAGGCCTGGACGATGTTCGGCCTGGGCTGCCTGGCCTACCTGGTCCTGCTCTACATGATCCTGCAGTTCTTCGGCGAGGCCGCCGACGAGAAGGTCGGGCCCGTCAAGCGCTCGTTCCGGATCATGGCGCTGTTCATCGCCGTGGGCTGGGCGATCTACCCGCTCGGGTTCGTGCTGGGTCTGGTTTCCGACGCCGACGGCGCGAAGCTCGCGCGAGAATTCGTCTACAACATCGCCGATCTCGTGAATAAGGTCGGTCTGGGCCTCGTCGTCGTGACCACGGCCAAGGCGATCACGAAGGACGCGCAGATCAAGGAAGCCATGCGCGACCTGTGATCGGTACGGTCCGCGGCGTCGATCTTCTTCCGCCAGTCGGCGCGGGGATCGGCCGCGGGGCGGGCGACGCCAAGGGCGCCCGCTTCCGTCACGGCGGTGGACGACGACCGCGGGCCGAGGCGCGGACAACGAACTTCAGCGCGCTCCGGGCGTCGTCGAAGGCACAGACCTTGACGTCGACGAGGTCGATGCCGGCACCCAGCACGATGCCGCGCACGGTGTCCCGCGTGGTGTCGCCGGCATCGGCCCGGCCGCCCTTGCGCCAGGAAATCCAGAGCATCGATTCGTCGTGCAGGGCATCGCGCAGTCCGTCGAGCATCGACTCCAGATCCCCGTCGTCTTCGACGAAGGCATGGACGAAGTTGCCGGTGGCGCCTCTCGGGGCCTCCTCGAACTCCGGAGGCCGGTTGTCCTCGCCCAGCACCTTGCGCCAATAATCTTCGGGTGGATTCACGAGCCGGACGGTCATGCCGGAGCGCAAACCGAGCTTGCGTGCCAGGCCGGTGGCTGCAGGGACGCGCTCGCCGCGGCTCATCGCCCGGACTCCCTGGCCAACCAAAACACACCCTCGACGGGTTGATCGAATGCACGCGCGATCCTGAGCGCGACTTCCAGCGAGGGCGAGTAGCGGCCCGTCTCGATGGCGTTGACGGTCTGGCGCGACACGCCGACCGCGTCGGCCAGCGCCTGCTGCGTCATGTCCGCGCTCATGCGCAGTTCGCGGACCCGATTGACGATGGCTCCCACGTCAGGTGCCGCGCCGGTAGTAGCGGACCGCCAGCGCCAGTTCGACGACCGTCGACAGCCACAGCGCCGCGATCAGCGAAACCGAGATCAGCGCCGGCGACTCGGCGAGTTCGTGCGCGAAGCCGCGGCCGACGAGCCCGCCCACGACGATGTGCAACACGATGGTCACGACGAGGAATCCGAGGACCAGCCCTCCGGCGTTGCCGGCCCGCCAGCCGATGAGCCGATCCCGCTCGTCCTCGTCCTCGGGTCGGGACAGTACGGCGACCACGGCGTGGTAGGCGATCAGCACGACGACGAGCAGGACCGTGAAGCCGACGCCGAGGCCGAAGACGGCCGGCAGGTGCAGCTCGTCTGCGCGCCAGAGGTTCCATACCGAACTGAAGTACAGCGCACCGAGCACGAACAGCGCGACGAGTGTGCCCCAGGCGCTCTTTTCCTGGAAGGACAGGTCGGACATGCGAGGAATCTCCGCGATCGAATGTGGCTCGCAATGTAAAGCCGGCTTTACAATATGTCAAGTACACTTTACATCCATCGGTGGATCTCGACGCGAGCGGCGCACGCATGACGAGTGTCACTGGAACGCGGCGGGCGCGGATGACTATAGTGCTCGGGAATTCCGGCAGCGTGGAAGGCGAATGGCGGATCATGACGACCTGGTCGACCGGCTGAAGATCGATGCGACGCGGCGCGAGCCCGCATCGCGCGGCGTGGTCGTG
>JAWVZQ010000152.1:0-6077 GCA_033722095.1 Wenzhouxiangellaceae bacterium
CATCCTCTACATGGTCAACGCCTTCCGCTACGGCATGCTCGGCGTCACCGACGTTCCGCTGACCGTCGCCTTCGGGATCATCGCCGTGTTCGTCGTCGTGCTCGGCTCGATCTGCCTGACGCTGCTCAAGCGCGGCACGGGCTTGCGGACCTGAACGTCTTCGCGATTCCCAGAAAATCGTCAGAGGATGAGCGCGAAGACGCGAAGAGAAAATCGGGAAATCGCCGAATGAAGCACGGGGAGTCGCCCAGGGGTTACGTCCCCTGGAATGGGAACAAGAACATCGCCGGACGCCCGATCCCCGGCACCACTGAAAACCCGTTCGCGGCCCCTGGGCTACGGCGTTGCCGGCGAGGTCGATGTTGGCAAAGGTTTCGCCGCCCGGGGTCACATCCCCCTGTTGAGCGAGCCGAATGGCGAGCGAATGGCCTTTTCGAACAACTCCTTCGCTCCTTCGCGCCTTTGCGTCCATCCTCTACGGTTTTTCGCAGATCGGAACACCCTTGCCCCCAAGGGGCGTCGCCCCTGGGCTACTCGGAAACGGTGGTCCCGGCATGGATTTCCCCCCGTTGAGGGTGCCGGAGGTGCGGACCGATCGGCGGAGAGAGGAACGGCGCGAACGGCCACAGGTTGCAAGAAGATGGCCGGGAATGCGCTGATCAAGGGAGGGGAGTAGCCCAGGGGCTACGTCTCCCGGGATGAGATCGAGAACATCTCCGGACCCGAGGACCGAAGCGCGATCGAACTCCGCAGATGACCTCCGCCACACCCCAACGGGCGTCGCCGTTGGGCTACTCGAAAAGGCGGCTGGGCCGCCGTATCTCAGATCACCCCGAGTTCGAACGCCCTGAGCACGGCTCGCGTGCGGTCGCGCACGCCGAGCTTGGAGAGGATGCTCGAGACGTGGTTCTTGACCGTGCCCTCGGCCACGTTGAGCGCGTTGGCGATTTCCTTGTTCGAGTAACCGCCGGCCATGAGACGGACGATCTCGGTCTCGCGCTCGGTCAGCGGGTCGGGCCGGTCCAGGCTCGAGAACTCGAGCCGGGACTTGCCGAGCCCGGCCAGCAACCTCTCGGTGACTGCGGGCTTGACCATGGTCTGCCCTTCGGCGACGCGTCGCACGGCGCCGACGAGTTCCTCGAGGGAAACGTCCTTGAGCAGGTAACCGCGGGCCCCGGTGCGGATGCCATCGAGGACGAGGTCGTCCTCGTCGAAGGTCGTCAGGATGATCGTCGGCGGCAACTCGTCGGATTCGTTGAGGCGCTTGAGCACCTCGAGGCCGTTGAGCTTCGGCATGCGGATGTCGAGCAGCATGACGTCGGGCGCGACTTCGGGAGCCATCTTCACGGCCTCCTCGCCGTCGGCGGCTTCGGCGACGACGTCGACGTCGTCGGCCAGTTCCAGCAGCGAGCGCACGCCCTGGCGGACCAGCGTCTGGTCGTCGACGAGCATCACGCGGATGCGCTCGCCGCCGCGGGCCGCGCCGGTCGTCTCCGGTTCGTTGTCGGCCGCGTCGTTCACGCCGTGCTCTCCGGCGGCATCCAGGCGTTGATGCGGAAGCCGGAATTCGGGCGCGTCATGATCTCGAGACGGCCGCCGAGTTCCTTGATGCGCTCGCGCATGCCGGTCAGGCCGTTTCCGGGCAGCAGTTCCACGGCGCCGCGCCCGTCGTCACGGGCTTCCAGGCGCAGGCCGTCGTCATCGGCGGTCAGCGAGATCCAGAGATTGCTGGCGCTCGCGTGGCGCACGGCGTTCGTGATGACTTCCTGTGCGCAGCGCAGCAGGATCTGGGCGCGCTTCGGATCGGTCAGCGACAGCTCGTCGGGAATGTCGAGGTGGATGGCCGGCTCCGGGACGCCCGAGGCGAGCTCGCGGATGGCCTCGCGCAGGTCGACGCGGTCGTCCTGGCGCATGTCGCTGACGACCTCGCGCACGTCCGACAGCAGCAACCTCGCGATCGAACCGGCGCGGTCGACGTGCTCCTTGCTCTTGCCTTCGCTCGTGTGGCTGGCCACCTCGAGGTTCAGGCTCAGCGCCGTGAGGTGGTGGCCGACGAGGTCGTGGAGTTCGCGCGCGATCCGAACGCGCTCGGCGATGCGCGTGTTCTCGGCCAGCAGGGACTGCGTGGCGCGCAACTCGGAATTGACGCGCCGCAGTTCCTCGCGCGCCTTGAGTTGATGCAGGGCCAGCGTCGAGGCCGCGTAGGCGAACAGCATCAGGCCCAGCGTCATCATGAGTTGCGGCACGGCGTAGGCCCAGCCGAACTGCGGCAGCAGCGCGACCCAGACCGAGAACACGACGGCGATCCCCACCACCCACGCGAACGCGATCAGCCGCGGCAGGAGCCACGGAAGCACGCCCGCGACGACGGTCGAGAGGATGACGCCGAGCGCCGAGCGCGTGAAGAAGCTGACGGCGAAGACGGCGAAGGTCATCGCGATGAGCACGGCCACGCGGCGCGGGAACGTGGTCCTGCGCAACGGGTTGGCCCACCGGTGGAGAAAGGTCAGCAGGAACAGCAGCGCGGCCGACCACCAGCCGACCATGCTGGCCGGCTCCACGGCATCGCGGGCGATGAACGGCAGCAACAGCAGCACGACGGCCACGAGCGCCCACGTGGCCAGTCCGGCATAGCGCAGCCAGTTGCTCGGATGAATCTCTTTCACGCTTCGGCACCGACGTCCGGTCTCCTCGGCATTGTAGAGGGTTCGGACCCGGCCCGGCCATGGGCGGAAAGTCACACAGGCGCCGCGGCCGGTACAATCGCGCGGCATGAACTCCCCGACCGAGAAGGACGTACTGCGCCTGCGCGACGCCGATCGCTCGGCCATCGAGCGCCTGCTGGCCTCGTTCGGGCTCGAGATCGTCGACGTGCCCGCCGGACGGCCCGTTCCGGGCAGCTTCTGGGGCGACGAGGAAGCCGGACTCATCGGCGACCGCCTGCACGCGCGTCCCGACACGCCCGTGCACTCGGTGCTGCACGAGGCCTGCCACTATGTCTGCATGTCGCCCCAGCGTCGTGCCCGGCTGCACACCGATGCCGGCGGCACCCGCCTCGAGGAGGAAGCGGTCTGCGTGCTCGAGGTCCTGCTCGCCGACCGCGTCCCGGGTTTCGGCCGGGCGCGCTGCCTGGCCGACATGGACGCCTGGGGCTACAACTTCGCGCTGGGCTCCGCGCGCGCGTGGTTCGAGGGCGACTCGGCCCCGGCGCGGCGCTGGCTTTCCGAGCGCGGGCTCGGCGAACCGGGCCGGCTCAACCTCCGCGCCGACGAGCACACGCGAGAAGCGGGTTCCCGGGACCGATCGCGGACCGCGTCCGCCGACGCTGGAACGAGCCCGACCTGTTAGAGTTGAGCCCTTTCCCCGGACGCCCATTCGCCATGTTCGACAGCAGCTATCGCATCGCCGGATACGACGACGAACTCGCCGCGGCCATCGAGCGCGAGAACCGCCGCCAGGAAGAACACATCGAGCTCATCGCATCGGAAAACTACGCCTCGCCGCGAGTGCTCGAGGCGCAGGGCTCGCAGCTGACGAACAAGTACGCCGAGGGTTACCCGGGCAAGCGCTACTACGGCGGCTGCGAGTTCGTCGACGTCGCCGAGCAGCTGGCCATCGATCGCCTCAAGGAGCTCTTCGGGGCCGGCTACGCGAACGTCCAGCCGCACTCGGGTTCGCAGGCCAACCAGGCCGCCTACCTCGCCCTGCTCGAGCCCGGAGACACGATCCTCGGCATGGACCTGTCCGAGGGCGGGCACCTGACCCACGGCGCCAAGGTGAACTTCTCGGGCAAGGTCTTCCACGCCGTGCACTACGGCCTGGATCGCGAGACCGGCGAGATCGACTACGAGCGCATGGCCGAACTGGCCGCGGAACACCGGCCGAAGATGCTCATCGGCGGGTTCTCGGCCTACTCGCGCGTCGTCGACTGGGCGCGCATGCGCGAAATCGCGGACTCCGTCGGCGCCTGGTTCCTTGTCGACATGGCCCACGTCTCCGGTCTCATCGCGGCCGGCGTCTACCCGAACCCCGTGCCGCACGCCCACGTCGTCACCTCGACGACGCACAAGACGCTCAGGGGCCCGCGCGGCGGCATCATCCTCGCGAGGGGCGACGACGAGAAGATCAACAAGAAGCTCAACTCGCTGGTCTTTCCGGGCTGCCAGGGCGGTCCGCTGATGCACGTGATCGCGGCCAAGGCCGTGGCGTTCAAGGAAGCGCTCGAACCGGAGTTCAAGGGCTACCAGGAGCAGGTCGTGCGCAATGCGCAGGCCATGGCCGAGGTGATCATGGAGCGCGGCTACAAGGTCGTCTCGGGCGGCACCGACAACCACCTGTTCCTCGTCGACCTCATCGACAAGGACATCACGGGCAAGGATGCCGAGGAAGCGCTGGGTCGCGCCCACATCACCTGCAACAAGAACACCGTGCCTGGCGAGCCGCGCTCGCCGTTCGTGACCTCCGGGCTGCGCATCGGCACGCCGGCGATCACGACGCGCGGCTTCGACGCCGACGACAGCCGCGAGCTGGCCGGCATGATCTGCGACGTGCTCGACGACCTCGGCAACGAGGAGGTCGAGGCCCGGGTGCGCGACCGGGCCGTGGCCCTGTGCACGCGCTATCCCGTCTACGGAGGCTGAGGCAGGGGCCGGATCGGCCGGTCGGCGTCAGTCGCGTCGCCGATTCTCCACGAGGTGCTCGACGACTTCCGGGTCGGCCAGGGTGCTCGTGTCGCCGAGCTGATCGGCCTCGTCGGCCGCGATCTTCCTGAGAATCCGTCGCATGATCTTGCCCGAGCGCGTCTTCGGCAGCGCCGGGGCCCACTGCAGGTGGTCGATCTTCGCGATCGGCCCGATCTCCTCGCGGACGTGGCGCACGAGCTCGTCGCGCAGCGCATCGGACCCCTCGCGGCCTTCCATGAGCGTCACGTAGGCGTAGATGCCCTGTCCCTTGACCTCGTGCGGGAAGCCGACGACGGCCGCCTCCGCGACGGCCGGATGCGCGACGAGCGCCGATTCGACCTCGGCCGTGCCCAGCCGGTGGCCCGAGACGTTGATGACGTCGTCGACGCGGCCGGTGATCCAGTAGTCGCCGTCGGCGTCGCGCCGCGCACCGTCGCCCGTGAAATAGCGGCCCGGGTAGGTCGAGAAGTACGTCTGGCCGAAGCGCTCGTGGTCGCCGTAGACGGTGCGCATCTGCCCGGGCCAGCTCTCGGTCAGGACGAGGTGACCCTCGGCCTCGCCCTCCAGGACCTTGCCGTCGGCGTCGACGAGTGCCGGCTGCACGCCCGGCAGCGGCTTCGTGGCCGAGCCGGGCTTCAGGTCCGTGGCGCCCGGCAGCGGGCTGATCATGATGCCCCCGGTCTCGGTCTGCCACCAGGTATCGACGATCGGGCAGCGCGATTCGCCGACGACGCGGTAGTACCACTCCCAGGCCTCGGGATTGATCGGCTCCCCGACCGTTCCGAGGATGCGCAGCGACGACCTCGAGGTGCGCTTGACGGGCTCGTCGCCCTCGCGCATCAGCGCCCGGATCGCAGTGGGCGCGGTGTAGAAGATGTTGACGCGGTGCTTGTCGACGACCTGCCAGAACCGGCTGGCATCGGGGTGGCTCGGCACGCCCTCGAACATCAGCGTCGTCGCGCCGTTGGCCAGGGGCCCGTAGACGATGTAGCTGTGCCCGGTGATCCACCCGACGTCGGCCGTGCACCAGTAGACCTCGTCATCGTGCAGGTCGAAGACCATTTCGTGCGTGTAGCTGGCGTAGACGAGATAGCCGCCGGAAGTGTGCAGCACACCCTTCGGCTTGCCCGTGGACCCCGAGGTGTAGAGGATGAACAGCGGATCCTCGGCACCCATCTCCTCGGGCGCGCAGTCGGCGTCGACCTGCTCGAGTTCCTCGTCCAGCCAGACGTCGCGCCCATCGCGCATCTCGATTTCGCTGCCGACGTTGCGGACCACGAGCACGCGCTCGACGCGCTCGGCGGCCTCCTGGTCGGCCAGCGCGCGATCGACGTTGCCCTTCAGCGGCACGGTCCTTCCGCCGCGCACGCCGGCGTCGGCCGTGATGACCACCGA
>JAWVZQ010000153.1:0-6007 GCA_033722095.1 Wenzhouxiangellaceae bacterium
GGCCCGGAGCGATCCGGGCCGTTTCTTCATCCGGGGCCGGCATTCAGCCGGTCTCCAGCCACTCCTCCATCGGCGGGCAGGAACAGACCAGGTTGCGGTCCCCGTAGACGTTGTCGACGCGCGCGACCGAGGCGAAGAACTTCCCGAGTTTCAACGAATCCACGGGCCATCCGGCCTCGGAGCGCGAGTAGGCGTGCGGCCATTCGTCGGCCGTCAGTTCGCCGATCGTGTGCGGCGCGTTCTTCAGCGGGTTGTCGTCGGCGTCCAGGTCGCCCGAGGCGACGCGGTCGATCTCCCTGCGGATCGTGATCATCGCCTCGATGAAACGGTCGAGTTCTTCTCGTGATTCGCTCTCGGTGGGTTCGATCATCAGCGTGCCCGGCACCGGCCACGACATCGTCGGCGCGTGGAAGCCATAGTCGATGAGCCGCTTCGCGACGTCTTCCTCGGTGATGCCGGCCGATTCCTTGAACGGGCGCAGGTCGACGATGCACTCGTGCGCGATGCGGCCGTTGCGTCCCGTGTAGAGGATGTCGTAGTGGTCCTTGAGCCCGGTCGCCACGTAGTTGGCGTTCAGGATGGCGACCTCGGTGGCCCGGCGCAGGCCGTCGCGCCCCATGAGCGCGATGTAGGCCCAGGAAATCGGCAGGATGGCCGCCGATCCCCACGGGGCGGCCGCCACGGCCGCGTTCGTGCCGTGGCCGGCGCCGAGGATGCCGCTGGCGTGGCCGGGCAGGTGCGGTGCCAGGTGCTCGCGCACGCCGATCGGGCCCACGCCCGGCCCGCCGCCACCGTGCGGAATGCAGAACGTCTTGTGCAGGTTCAGGTGGCAGACGTCGGCATAGTCGGCGACCTTGGAGATTCCGACCAGGGCGTTCATGTTGGCGCCGTCGAGGTAGACCTGGCCGCCGGCTTCACGTACGCGGTCGCAGATCTCGATGACGTCTTCCTCGAACACGCCGTGCGTCGAGGGATAGGTGATCATCAGCGCGGCCAGTTCGTCGCGGTGCTTGTCGATCTTGGCCGCGAGGTCCTCGCGATCGATGTTCCCGCTGCTGTCGCAGCCCACGACGACGATCCGGTAGCCCACCATCTGCGCGCTGGCCGGGTTCGTTCCGTGCGCCGACGACGGGATGAGGCAGACATCGCGGGTGCCGTCGCCGCGCGACTCGTGCCAGTGCCGGATCGCGAGCAGGCCGGCGTACTCGCCTTGCGAGCCGGCGTTGGGCTGCAGCGAGACGGCGTCGAAGCCCGTGATCTCGCGCAGCATGGCTTCCAGGCCGCCGATCAGTTCGTGGTAGCCGCGGGCCTGGTCGTGCGGACACAGCGGGTGCAGGTCCGAGAACTCCGGCCAGGTGACGGGGATCATCTCGGTCGTGGCATTGAGCTTCATCGTGCACGAGCCCAGCGGAATCATCGCGTGGGCCAGGCTCAGGTCGCGGTTCTCGAGGCGCTTGAGATAGCGCAGCATCTCGGTCTCGGACCGGTAGCGCTGGAAGACCTCGTGGGTCAGGAATTCGCTGGCTCTCGACAGTTCCTGCGGAATGGCCGGCCCGGCCTCGTCGAGCGCGGCCTCGAGTTCATCGAGATCGGGCGCCGATCCCGTGATCAGTTCGACGAGTCGCAGCACGTCCTCCACCGTCGTCACTTCGTTGAAGCTCAGGCCGAGATGGCCGTCGAGATCCGCGCGCAGGTTGTAGCCCGCGCGGGCGGTGTCCTGCAGCAGCGCGCGCTTGCGCTTTTCGTCGATGCGGAAGGTCACCGTGTCGAAGAACGCGTCGTGCACGGGCTCGAGGTCGGCGCCGCGGAGTCCGGCGGCGGCGAGTCGTGCCAGCCGGTGCACGCGTCCGGCAATCGTCCTGATGCCCTCCGCACCGTGCCAGACGGCGTAGAAGCCCGACATGACGGCCAGCAGGGCCTGTGCCGTGCAGATGTTGCTCATCGCCTTCTCGCGGCGGATGTGCTGCTCGCGCGTCTGCAGCGCCATCCTCAGCGCCGGCTGCCCGTGCCGGTCCCTGGACACGCCGATGATGCGGCCCGGGACGCTGCGTCGGTGATCCTCGCGCGTGGCCAGGAAGGCCGCGTGCGGGCCGCCGAAGCCCATCGGCACGCCGAAGCGCTGGGCCGATCCGACGACGACGTCGGCGCCCATCTCGCCGGGCGGCTTGAGCAGCGCTAGCGAAAGCAGGTCGGATGCGACGGCCACCATCGCGCCGTTGCCGTGCGCGGCCTCGATCGTTGCCGTCCAGTCCGTGATGCGTCCGTCGGCGGCCGGATACTGCAGCAGCAGGCCGAAGTAGTCGCCGGCATCGGCGGCGGCCTGCGGGTCGTCGACGACCTCGATCTCGATTCCTAGCCAGCGCGCACGATTCCGGACCACGTCGATCGTCTGCGGAAGGCAGCCTGCGTCGACGAGGAAGCGCTCGGACTTGTTGCGACGCGTGATCCGCCGGATCATGGCCATCGCCTCGGCCGCGGCCGTGGCTTCGTCGAGCAGCGAGGCATTGGCCAGTTCCATGGCCGTGAGGTCCATGACCATCTGCTGGAAGTTCAGCAGGCCCTCGAGCCGGCCCTGGGCGATCTCGGCCTGGTACGGCGTGTAGGCCGTGTACCAGCCCGGGTTCTCGAGCACGTTTCGCAGGATGACCGGCGGCACGTGCGTGGGGTGGTAGCCGAGGCCGATGAGACTGTGATTGACGGTGTTGGCGTCGGCCATCTGGCGCAGCCGCCCCAGGACCTGGGCCTCGTTGCGGGCGGCCTTGAGTTCCAGCGGCTCCAGCGAGCGGATGCTCGAAGGCGTGGCCTCGGCGATCAGCGCATCCAGCGACTCGAGGCCGATGGCGCCGAGCATTTCCGCGATGTCGCGATCGCGAGGCCCGATATGGCGCTCGACGAATTCGGCGCGATTCTGGAGTTCGCGGAGCGAAGGCGTGTTGGAGGGTGCGGACATCGGGACGGACCTCGAAGAAGATTCAGTGGACGTAGTGATCGATGAGCAGGATGGCGAACAGCGCCATCAGGTACAGGACCGAGTAGTGAAAGACCATCATCGGCAGACGTTCGTCATCGCGGACGAGCAGCGCGACGGCCCAGCCCAGGAATCCCGCGTTGAGCACGATGGTGCCGGCCAGGTAGACCGGGCCGCTCATGCCGGTCAGCCAGGGCAGCAGCGTGACGAGCGCGAGGATGATGGTGTAGAACAGGATCTGCCAGCGCGTGAACGTCACGCCGTGCGTGACCGGGAGCATCGGCAGGCCGACCCCGGCATACTCGTCGCGCCGGGCGATGGCCAGCGCCCAGAAGTGCGGCGGCGTCCAGACGAAGATGATCAGGAACAGGATCAGCGCGTAGGCATGGACTTCGCCCGTGACGGCGGCCCAGCCCAGCACCGGCGGCGCAGCGCCGGCGGCCCCCCCGATGACGATGTTCTGCGGCGTCGCGCGCTTGAGCCAGACCGTGTAGACGACGGCGTAACCGATCAGGCTCAGGAAGGTCAGGACGGCCGTCAGCGGATTGACGAGCGTGCCGAGGATCAGCATCGAGGCCGCGGCCAGCAGCAGTGCGAAGGCCATGGCCTCGCGCGTCGAGAGCGCCCCCGTCGGCAGCGGACGGTGACGCGTACGGCTCATCCGCGCATCGATGCGCTGGTCCAGCAGGTGATTGACGGCGGCCGCACCGGCGGCGGCCAGGCCGATCCCCAGGCTGCCCCACACCAGCGTGTCGAGCGGCACCCAGCCGGGCGAGGCCAGGGCCATGCCGACGATGGCCGTGAACACGATCAGGGCCACGACGCGCAGCTTGCACAGCGCGAGGAACGACGACAGCTTGGCGGGCAGCGCCGTCAAAGCCGCTCGGCGGGGCGCAGCGTGGAACGGTCCAGCAGGACGATCATCGCGCCGAGCAGCAGCGCCGCCACGCCGTTGTGGGCCACGGCGTTGGCCAGCGGCAGTCCGCCGACCACGTTGACGATGCCGATGACGATCTGGCTCGCGAGCAGCGCGCCCGTGGCGATGGCCGGCCGGACGAGATCCTCGGCGCGCGCCAGGCGCATGAACAGCCAGGCGAACACGGCGATGACCACGAGCGCCCAGATCCGGTGCGCCATGTGGATGGCTGCGCGAGCGGACTGGTCGAGGATGCCGCCCTCGTAGTCGACGCCTACGCCGCGCCAGACCCGGAAGCCTTCCGCGAAGTCCGTCTCCGGCCACCACTGTCCCTGGCAGGTCGGGAAATCCGTGCAGGCCAGTGCTGCGTAGTTCGTGCTGACCCAGCCGCCGAGCAGGATCTGGACGATGAGCACGAGGCCGGCGACGACGATGGGCCAGCGCTGCAGTCGGGCGGGCAGGGAAGGCGGATGCGGCCTGCGACTGCAACGCAGCGAAAGCCACAGCAGCAGCGAGAAGGTCGCGAGCCCGCCCACGAGGTGCGCCGTCACGATGGCCGGCTTGAGCAGCATCGTGACCGTCCACATGCCGAGCGCGGCCTGGAAGACGACGAGGCCGAGGAGGATCGTCGGTAGCGCCACGGGCTGCTCGGGATCGTGCCGGTTCCGCCAGGCCAGGATCGCCAGCGCCAGGATCACCAGGCCGAGCAGGCCGGCGATGTAGCGATGGAACATCTCGCGGAACGCCTTGCCCGACTCCACCGGTCGCAAATGACCCCACTCGGCGTTGGCGCGGTCGACGTGTTCGGCGGCCTGGGGCCAGGTCGCCATGCCGTAGCAGCCCGGCCAGTCCGGACAGCCCAGGCCGGCATCGGTCAGGCGTACCCAGGCGCCGACGACGACGACGATCAGCGTCAGCGCGGTCGCGGTCCAGGCCAGGCGGCGAAACAGCGTCATGTCGGTCACTCCCGGGTCCAGGTCAGCAGGCGCCGGAGGTCCTTGCGGACCCCGTTGAGGTCGGCGTCGGCGGCGAAACGCTCCATTATATTTCCCATGGGGTCAACGATGTAGAAGCCGCCCCGGTCCAGTTCCGGAAGGCGCCGGGCCAGCGTGGCCCCGGCGGCGCCGTCGACGACGCGGAACGGGGCGTCCAGGGCCTCGACGAATTCCAGTACCTCCTGCGACAGCGCGCCGTCGGTGACGAACAGCATGCCGACGTCGGGCTGGTGCCGGTTCAGCGAAGTCCAGAGCTGGCGCATCAGGGCGAGCCGCTCGCGACAGTCCTCGGCGCAGGGCGCGCGCGTCGCCAGGATCAACTGCCAGCGTCCCCGAAGGTCGGTTCCGGTCAGCCGGTCGCCGGCCGCGTCGACGACGTCGAATTCGCCGATCGGGACCACGGGCTCGATGAGTACGCCGTGGGCGCGGCCGGGCTCGGCCGTCCAGTCGATCCACTGCGAGTGCAGCACGACGGCGATCAGCACGGGCAGGAAGAAGGCGGCCGCGATGGCCAGAAGCGTCAGGCGGTTGCTCATGAGTCCGGTTCCTGTTTCGATGTTCCGGTTCGTCTCGTGCGAAGGGTCAGCCCGATCCAGAGCCCGGTCACGACGAGGCCGATCAGCGTCCACTGGATCGCGTAGCCGACATGGCGCTCGGGGCCGAACGTGACGGGCTGCCAGGGTCGGCCGGTCAGGTGGGCCGGGTGGCCGGGATCGAGCTTGACGATCCACGGCGCCACGGGTCCGCCAAGGACGTTCGCGAAGGCCTGCGGGTCGAGGTAGGTCACGAGTTGCGGCCACTGGACCGGGGACGGCGGCTCGGGCTCGCCGAGGCGTACGCCCACGCCGGGTGCCGCGGTCGCGAAGCCGTGGATCGGCGCTTCGGGCCCGGGCAGTCCGGGATCGGGCAGCCGGGCGCTGCGCTCGGGCCAGGGCGCCCAGCCTCGTGCGACGAGGATCCAGCGTCCTTCCGCGTCGCGCCACGGGGTGTACACGAGAACGCCGAGTTGCTGGTCGCGGACCTGGTTGTCGAGCAGAAGCTGGCGCGAAGCGTCGAATCTCCCTTCGCCGGCGACGCGTGTCGGCAGGGGCGGGGACTCGCCGAGGGTCGAGATCGGAACGGCCTCAC
>JAWVZQ010000154.1:0-5965 GCA_033722095.1 Wenzhouxiangellaceae bacterium
CTGGGAAAACGAGATGATGGTCGATCCTGCGCACCTGCAGCCCGGCCATTTCGTCGCGCGCCTGGATCGACCCTGGCTCGGTACACCGTTCGCGCTCGAAGGCGTGATGGTCCGCCAGCAGCGCCAGATCGACTGGATGCGTCAGCACTGCGACTACGTCATCATCGACTTCCTGCGCAGCGAGAACCGCGAGAAGCCGGCCGGCTGGACGGGCCGCGACCACAGCCGCGACGAGTGGGAGGGCTACCTCGGCGACGACAAGTCGGCCGTCAACGTGCTGCGCCGCGCGAGCCTCGACGAGGAAGCGATCCGCGAGTCGCTCGAGAACCACGAGTTCATGCACCGCCAGGCCCGCGATCTCATCGACAAGATCCAGAGCACGGGCGCCCTCGACAGCAAGGACGCCCGGGAGCAGGTTCGCGGCATGGCGGATCGACTGGAGACCAATCTCGCCGCGATGGTCTGGCTGACGCGGATCAAGAACGTCGACGAGTACACGGCCCAGCATTGCGTCAACGTCGGCGTGCTTGCCATGGGCCTGGCCTTCGCACTCGAATGGGACCGCGACCAGATCGAGCTGGCCGGGCTGGCCGGCATGCTGCACGACCTCGGCAAGATGAAGCTGGACAAGGGGATCCTGAGCAAGCCCGGCCGCCTGACCGAGGAGGAGTACGAGCACGTCAAGAAGCACACTCGCCATGGCTTCGAGATGGTGCGCCGGGACCCCGACGTCGACCCCCGTGTGGCGCAGGCCGTCCTCGAGCACCACGAGCGTCCCGACGGAACCGGATATCCGCTCGGGCGCAAGCGCCCGGAACTGGAGCCCATGTCGGCGCTGATCAGCGTCGTCGATGCCTACGACGCCATCACTTCGCGCCGGCCGTACAGCGAGCCGCGTTCGCACCACGAGGCGCTGGGCATTCTCTGGAAGCAGCGTGACCAGCAGTTCGACGCCGACATGGTCGAGACGCTGATCCACTTCCTCGGCTGGGTGACGCCCGGCACGATCGTGCGCCTCACCGACGACCGCTACGCCGTGGTGCTGATCGCCAGCCAGAAGCACCGTCTCTGGCCCGTCGTGCGCGTGTTCGAACTCGAGGACGGAAAATACGTTTCCGGCCCGCGGCTGGACCTCGCCGAGCACAACGAGGCCCACCCCGACATGCCGCTGCGCGTACGCGACGTGCTGCCCGACGGCGCCATCGAGGTCGACCTGAAGTCCCTGCTGACGTCCGAATCGAGCTGAGCCCGGCCTCGGCTCAGCGCGGCCCGCGGTGCACCCGGGCCGCGAATCGCGCCGGCGCCAACGCGCGTTCCATGGGCTCGTCGACGGCGAGCGGGAGCCCGCCGATCGAATCGGCCACGAGATCGGCGCACAGGGGCGTGCTCGACAGGCCACGGCTGCCGTGCGCCACGTTGAGCCAGGGGCCGATTCCGCCTGCCGATTGAGGTTCCAGGGCGCCCGCCAGCGGCAGGTAGTCCGCCGCCTGGCAGCGATGCGCGGCGCGGCGCCCGGCGATCTCCACGCATTCGCCGCCGAGGTCCTGCCAGTGGCCGGGCAGCCCGTCGGCCAGCGCGGCCAGGTTCTCGCGGTCGTCGATGTCGCTCTCTCCGTCGCGCTCGCCGTGCAGGTCGAACGTCGCGCCGACCGAGTGCAGGCCGTTCCAGGCCGGCGTGACGTAGCCGCGATGGCAGCGCGCGCGGCGCCAGGCGCGGCTCCGCGGCGTCGCGCGGACTTCGGTGACCTGCCCCCGGATCGTGCGCAGCGGCAGGTCCGCGGCCTGCCGGAAGCGCGTCGTCGCCGCGCCGCAGCACAGCACGAGGGCATCGACATCCAGTTCCGCGCCCCCGGCCAGGTCGAGCCTTCCACGGTCGACATCGAAGGCCGCCAATGCCTCGGGGCGGAACTCGATGCGCGCGTCGCCGAGCAGGAGTCGGCACCACGTCGGAGGCTCGACGAAGCCGCCGCCGGGCAGCAGGAACGCATCCCCGGATTCGCGGACCAGCGTGCCGGGCGGCCAGAGCCGGCTTTCGGCGGCGCGCCACAGCCGCTCCGCGTGCCGGGCCGAGGTGGCGTGCTGGACCACGCCCTCGAAGCGGCCGATTCCCCGTTCCCCGGCGCCGAGCGCCTCGAGGCGGCGCAGCGCAAGCAGGTAGCTGGCCTGGTAGAAGCGATTCTGCGGCGTGGCGATACCGCTCGGCGTCGTGTAGACCACGCCGAGCCGGTTGCCGGAGGCCGCACGGGCGACGCCGGCCGGGTCGGCGACCGTCACCGTCCAGCCGCGCCGCGCCAGCGCACGGGCCGTACAGGCGCCGGCCAGGCCGGCGCCGGCAACGAGGGCGTGACCCCTGCGCTGGCGCTGCGCGGACCAGTGGCCGCCGAAGACGGCCTCGAGCCGGTGGCGTTTGCGCCCGAAGCCCGGCAGGCGGCGACACGTGAAGCCTGCCCCTTCGAGGCCTCGCCGCACGGCCCCCGCGACCGTGAACGACGCCAGCGTCGCCCCCGGCGCCGACCGCAGCGCGATCTGCCCGAACAGCGCCTCGGACCACATCGAGGGGTTGCGTGCCGGGGCGAAGCCGTCGAGGAACCAGGCGTCGACGTCGCATCGCTGCCTGCGCCACATCTCGAGGCTGTCGCCGAACATCAGCGTGACGTCGATGCGTTCGTGCAGTTCCACGCGGTGGAAGCCCGGCGTCGGCTCGGGCCACTGTGCACGGAGGTCCGTGGAAAGTGACTCGAACCCGGACCACGCCTCGTGACATCGCGCGAGGTCCGCGTGGCCCAGCGGATGCTTCTCGCTGGAGACCAGTGCCAGACGCGCGCCTTCCGGCGCGTGATCCAGGAACAGGCGTGCGGCCAGCAGCAGGTTCAGCGCCGTGCCGGTTCCCGTCTCGCCGATGACGAACAGGTCGCCGGAAGACAGCGCCGCGAAGCGCTGCGCGAGGCGATTGCCCTCGATGAACACCGCCAGGCTCTCGGCCGGCCCGCCGTCGGCCGAGTAGTAGCCGTCGCCGAATTCAGGGGAGAAGGGCGCGTCCTCCCGCCATTCGGGCCGCGCCGGGACGATGGGGTCCAAGTCGGGTTGCATGCTGCGCATTCTTGCAGGTCGCGCGCTGCCGGGCCACGGCGTTCGCTGCTGCGGACTGTTATTCTTGACCCTTCCCCGGATCAGGAAACGACGATTCCATGAGTGCTCCAGCCCCGACCCGCAACCTGGCGCTGTTCTGCGACTTCGAGAACATCGCGCTGGGCGTTCGCGATGCGCGCTATCCGTCGTTCGACATCAAGAAGGTCCTGGAGAGGTTGCTGCTCAAGGGCAACATCGTCGTCAAGAAGGCCTATTGCGACTGGGACCGGTACAAGGAATTCAAGCCGGCCATGCACGAGGCCGCCTTCGAGATGATCGAGATTCCACACGTGCGCATGTCGGGCAAGAATTCCGCCGACATCCGAATGGTCGTCGATGCGCTGGACCTCTGCTACACGAAGTCGCACGTCGATACCTTCGTCGTCATTTCAGGCGACTCGGACTTCTCCCCGCTGGTCAGCAAGCTGCGCGAGAACAACAAGGTCGTCATCGGCGTCGGCGTCAAGAGCTCGACGTCGGAACTGCTGATGGCCAACTGCGACGAGTTCATCTTCTACGACGACCTGGTCCGCGACTCGCAGCGCAAGGCCGCGAAGAAGCAGGGCGGGGCGAAGAAGAAGAAAAAGAAGAAGAAGGCCGCGGCCGGCAAGTCGGGCAACGGCGGAAACGGGGGCGGCGCCGAGAGCGATCGCCGCCAGGAGGCCTTCGATCTCGTCCTCGAGACCACCGATGCGCTGTTCCAGGATCGCGACGAGTCCGAGAAGGTCTGGGGCTCGATGGTCAAGCAGGCCCTGAAGCGGCGCCGGCCCGGGTTCTCCGAGAGCTACCACGGATTCAAGAGTTTCGGACAGCTGCTCGAGCAGATGCAGCAGGCCGGGTTGCTCGAACTCAAGCACGACGAGAAGTCGGGCGGCTACATCATCGTGGACTTCGATTCGGCCGACTGAACTCCCGCCTCAGTCGGCGCCGTTCATCTCGAGGACCAGCGCACCGCGGTTTCCTCCGCGCTTGAGCGCCTTCAGCGCCTCGTTGGCCTCGTCGAACCCGACACGCCTGATCTCGGCGCGCAGGCCGTGTTCGGCGACCAGTTCGAGCACGCCGCGGAGGTCGCGGCGCGTGACGTTGGCCACGGACTTGATCTCCTTCTCCTTCCAGAGCTGGCTCTCGTAGTCGAGTCCGGCGAGCCGGTCGCGGTCGTCGTCCTCCTTCGAGATCGCGTTGATGACGAGCCGTCCGCCGGGCGCCAGCCGCTCGAGCGCGGCCAGCACGGTCGTCCAGACCGGCGTGGTATCGATGATCGCGTCGGGCGTCTGCGGCGGGTCGTCGTGCGTGTCGCCGGCCCAGGCCGCGCCCATCTCGATCGCCTGCTCGCGCTGGCCGGCGTCGCGCGCGAAGACGACGACGCGCCGGTCCGGGTCGCGCGCCAGTGCCATGGCCAGCACGAGATGGTTGGCAGCGCCGAAGCCCGTCAGGCCGAGCACCTGGTCGTCCGCGAGGTTCGCCAGCCTCAGGCTGCGCAGCCCGATCGCGCCGGCGCAGAGCATCGGCGCGGCCTCGGCCGGTTCCAGCGCGTCGGGAACGGGCACGACGAAGGCCGCCGGAGCGACCATGTATTCGGCGTAGCCGCCGTCGAGATCGCGGCCCGTACCGCGGAAATCGGGGCAGAGGTTCTCGGCGCCGCGTTCGCAGAAGCGGCACTCGCCGCAGGCGCCGCCGATCCAGCCGACGCCAACGCGCGTTCCCGACAGGGCGTCGTCGACGTCGTCGCCGATTTCGACGACTTCGCCGACGACCTCGTGACCGGGGATGCGCGGCAGCGGCGTCTCGACGCGCCCCTCGATCTGGTCGAGCTCGGTGTGGCAGACGGCGCAGGCCTCGACGCGGATCAGCACCTCGTCGCGGTCCGGCGAGGGCCGCTCGACCTCGCGGTAGCGCAGCGGTCCGTCTCCGTCGCCGACGCGGCCCGTGGACTCCAGCCGCCAGGCGCGCATCGTGGCCACCTTCAGCCGGATTCGGCCCGCTCGATGACGCCGCAGGCGATGCGGGGTCCGGCCGCGCCGGCCGGGTCGGTGCGGTAGTCGTCGGGCCCCTCGTGCATCACGACGGCCGCGCCGTCGTCGTCGAAGAGCTTGTCGTCGAGCTTCAGCGAGGCGTTGAAGACCTCGAGGTGGACGAGGCCGTCGGCGGCCACGTGCAGGTTCGGCATGTCGCCGGCGTGGTGCCCGTCGTCGTCGGCCAGGCCGTGGCCGGTGCCGGCAGGGTTGAAGTGCCCGCCGGCCGACGTGAACGGCGGCGTGCACTCGCCCGTCTCGTGGATGTGGAAGGCGTGGACGCCGGCGGGCAGGTAGGCCAGTCGCGCGTGCAGCAGCGTGCCGAAGGGCGTGGCCGTGAACTGGACCGTGCCGACCGAGCGGCCGTCCGTGTCGTGCAGGCGGGCCAGCGCGGCGTGATCGCCGGCCGCGGCGGGCGCCGAGGCCAGGGCCAGCAGAGCCGCCGGGAACAAGATTCGCGTGATCGACATGGGAGACCCTCGATTGGAAGAGGGTGACCAGTCTAGCGCAGCGGCATCGACGCGCAGCGCGGTGACTCCCGCCACCGCCGTCGCGACGGCGCGGCACGATTCGGCGACAATAGCCGGCATGACGAACGACACCGCGAACCTGCCCTACGAGCGGATGCCGCTGCGCGACTACGCGGAGCGGGCCTACCTCGACTACTCGATGTACGTGATCCTCGATCGCGCGCTGCCGCACGTCGGCGACGGCCTGAAGCCGGTCCAGCGCCGCATCGTCTACGCGATGAGCGAGCTCGGCCTGTCGGCGGCCTCCAAGCACAAGAAGTCGGCGCGCACGGTCGGCGACGTGATCGGCAAGTTC
>JAWVZQ010000155.1:0-5939 GCA_033722095.1 Wenzhouxiangellaceae bacterium
AAGCGCCGGTCCGACTGCAGACCGGCCTCGTCGAGTTCGTCGAGCACGATCTCCACGTCCTCGCCGTCCCAGCCGCGCTGGCGCAGCTTGCGATCGAGTTCCCGGCGCGAATGCTCGCGGCGAGCCAGCAGCCGGATGGCCGACTCGCGGATCTCGACGCGTCGGTCGGCCCCCTTGCCGCCCTCCACGTCAGCCCGCGGCTTCGCTCTGTGCCTGGGCGTCGTCGGCTTCCTCGGGAGCTTCCGCACCCTTCTTCGGCTTCGGCATCAGTTCCTCGCGGAGCTTCTTCTCGATCTCCTCGGCCATCTCGGGGTTGTCCTTGAGGAACTGGCGCACGTTGTCGCGGCCCTGGCCGATCCGGTCGTCGCCGTAGCTGTACCAGGCGCCCGACTTGCTGATGATCTTGTGCTCGACGCCGAGTTCGATGAGTTCGCCCTCGCGCGAGATGCCCTCGCCGTAGAGGATCTCGAAGACGGCCTGGCGGAACGGGGGCGCCATCTTGTTCTTGACGACCTTGACGCGCGTTTCGTTGCCGATGACCTCGTCGCCGCGCTTCAGCGCGCCGATGCGGCGGATGTCGAGGCGCACCGATGAATAGAACTTCAGCGCGTTGCCGCCCGTCGTCGTTTCCGGGGATCCGAACATGACGCCGATCTTCATGCGGATCTGGTTGATGAAGATCACCGTGCAGTTCGTGCGCTTGATGTTGCCGGTCAGCTTGCGCAGCGCCTGGCTCATGAGCCGGGCCTGCAGGCCGACGTGCGAGTCGCCCATCTCGCCCTCGATCTCGGCCTTGGGCGTCAGCGCCGCGACCGAGTCGACGACGACGATGTCGACGGCGCCCGAGCGCACCAGCATGTCGGTGATCTCCAGGGCCTGCTCGCCCGTGTCGGGCTGCGAGACCAGAAGGTCGTCGACGTTGACGCCGAGCTTCTCGGCATAACTCGGATCCAGCGCGTGCTCGGCGTCGACGAACGCGGCCGTGCCCCCGGCCTTCTGCGCCTCGGCCACGGCGTGCAGCGTCAGCGTGGTCTTGCCCGACGATTCCGGGCCGTAGATCTCGATGACGCGTCCGCGCGGCAGGCCGCCCACGCCGAGCGCGACGTCGAGCGCCAGCGAACCCGTGGAAACGACGGGCACATCGCGCGAGCCGGTGTCGTCGCCCATGCGCATGATCGCGCCCTTGCCGTACTGCTTCTCGATCTGGCTCAGCGCCGCACTCAGCGCTCTCTTGCGATTGTCGTCCACGGTTTCTTTCTCCGGTTCGATGGGCTTTTTCGGAAGGATTCCGATTATCTCACAGGGCCGGGCCGGTTCCGTCCCGCCGGGGCGCGACGCGGCGTTTTCCTACGCCGATCCGAGCCGATTTCCGACCCTCGTGGTCAGGATTGTAGCGGCCAGCTTCTCAAAACCTGATAAGGGCGCCCCGGCACGGACTCGACGAGCGCGAAATCGCCGGCGGGCCAGGCGACCGGTTCGACGTCGCGAACGCTCGGTGGCCTGCGCGCGCCTCGCAGGAGGGTCACGTGGGGACGCCAGGGCCGACGCTCCGGCTCGTGGCCCAGAGGCTCCAGCGCGGCGGCCAGCGACTCCACGAGCGAGCGACCCGCTGCCGGCGCCTCGCCGCCGAGCCAGCACACGCGCGCTCGCGGGAACCAGCCCAGGCGATCCAGGACCAGCGTGAACGCTTGCGCCGGCCGGTCCGGCACGGCCGCCGCGTAGTCATCGACCTTCGATTCGGGCACATCGCCGAGGAAGACCAGCGTGACGTGGAAGTTCGTCGCCGGAACGGGACGGCCCGGGAGACCCTCGAGGCGCGCGGCGCGAACGGCGATCGCATCGCGCAGGCCGGCGTCGGGCCACAGCGCGAAGAACAGCCGGCGCGTACCGGCAAGCCAGCGAGCGTTCACAACCGCGCCAGCAACCCGTCGAGGGCGTGGGCCACCGTCGCCCGGCGAACCGCCTCGCGGTCGCCGGGCAACACGCAGGTCTCGGTCTCGGGTTCGTCGTCGGGACCGACCCAACCGAAGCAGACCGTGCCGACCGGCTTGTCGGGCGAACCGCCGCCGGGTCCGGCAATGCCCGAGACCGCGACGGCCCAGTCGGAATGACCACGCCGCCGCGCGCCGCGCGCCATCTCGGCGACGACCATCTCGCTGACCGCACCGAAGCGCGCCAGCGTCGACGCACCGACGCCGAGCAACTCGGCCTTGGCCTCGTTGGAATAGGTCACGAGACCCAGGCCGAACCAGTCGGAGCTGCCGGCCAGGTCCGTGCAGACCTTGGCGATCCAGCCGCCCGTGCAGGACTCGGCCAGCGCGAGCCGGCGGCCGTGCGCCCTGAGTTCGGCCGCCAGGGCGGCGGCGCGGGCCGCCAGCGCCTCGTCGTCGATGCGCGTCGTCATGCGTCCCATGATGCCGGAGTCGCGTCGAGGATTGCACGGTGCTCGCCGGCCCTCCGCACACCCTTCGGCACCGGTATGATTCGGGGTTGCAGCCCGCCCCTCGAGTGCCCGCGAAACCAGCCATGAGCAAGTCCTCCGGCGCCCAGCACACGCCGCTGATGCAGCAGTACCTGCGCATCAAGGCCGACTATCCCGACATCCTGCTGTTCTTCCGGATGGGCGACTTCTACGAGTTTTTCTACGACGACGCGAAGCGCTCGGCGGAATTGCTCGACATCACGCTGACCGCCCGCGGTCAGTCCGCGGGCCAGCCGATCCCGATGGCCGGCGTCCCGGTCCACGCCGTCGATTCCTACCTGGCACGCCTGCTCAAGCGCGGCGAATCGGTGGCGATCTGCGAACAGGTCGGCGACCCGGACGCCGCCAAGGGCCCCGTCGAACGCAAGGTCGTGCGCATCGTCACGCCCGGCACGCTGACCGAGGAATCGCTGCTCGAGGACCGCGCCGACCGGCTCCTGGCTGCGGCCTGCAGTGCCGGCGACGGGATCGCGCTGGCCTGGATGGACGTGGCCGGCGGCCACCTGCTCTGCACCTTCCTCGAGGACGCTGAAGCACTTGCCGCCGAGTTGCAGCGGCTGCGGCCCGCCGAGTTGCTCGTGCCCGAGCAGGCCGCACCGGACCTGCCCGGCACGTCCGCCAGCCTTCGCACGCTGCCGGCCTGGGACTTCGATCCCGAGGCCGGCCTGCGCCGGCTCTGCGAGCAGTTCTCGGTGCGCGACCTCGAGGGCTTCGGCATGGCCGACGACGACCCCGCCGTCGGCACGGCCGGGGCGCTGCTGCGATACGCCGGCGAAATGCTGGCCGGCGGACTGCCCCACATCACCGGGATCCGCTCCGTGCGGCCCGACGCCCACCTGCTGCTCGATGCGGCCACACGGGCGCATCTCGAGATCGACCGTCATCCCGACGGGCGTAGCGAGCACACCCTGGTCGGGCTCATGGACCGCGCCGGCACACCCATGGGCAGCCGCCTGCTCAGGCGCTGGCTGACCCATCCGCTGCGCGGCACGCAGGAACTCGAACGACGACACGGCGCCGTGGAGGCCCTGCTCGAGGGTGCACGGTTCGAGGCGATCCGCGACCTGCTGTCCGGCACGGGCGACCTCGAGCGCATCCTGACGCGCGTCGCGCTGGGCTCGGCGCGTCCTCGCGACCTGTCGACGCTGGCCGCCGGCCTGGCCCGGTTGCCGGGGCTGGTCGAACGGCTCGACGAGATCCCCGATCGGCATCTCGCGGAAACGGCCGAACGGCTGCAGCCGCTGCCCGAGGTGCTCGAGCGACTCGAGGGCGCCATCGTCGATCAGCCGCCTGCCGTGATCCGGGACGGCGGCGTCATCCGCGAAGGGCACGACGAGGAACTCGACGAACTGCGCAGCCTCAGCACCAACGCCGACGACTTCCTGCAGCGCTACGAGCAGCGCGAGCGCGAGCGGACCGGCATCGGCACGCTGAAGGTCGGCTACAACCGGGTCCACGGTTACTACATCGAGATCGGCAAATCGCGCGCCGACGACGTGCCGGCCGAATACACGCGCCGTCAGACGCTGAAGAATGCCGAGCGGTTCATCACCGAGGAACTCAAGACCCACGAAGACAAGGTGCTTTCGGCGCGAGAGCGGGCCCTGGCGCGCGAGAAGGCGCTCTACGAGGAACTGCTGCAGTGGCTGGCCGAACGCCATGCGCCGCTGGCCGAGCGTGCCGCCGCGATGGCAGAGCTCGACGTCCTGGCGGCCTTCGCCGAGCGCGCCGAGCGGCTGGATCTCGTGCGCCCCTCGTTCCGCGAGGCACCGGGCCTGGAGATCGAGGCGGGCCGCCATCCCGTGGTGGAGGCCGTCCAGGACGAGCCGTTCATTCCCAACGACTGCCGGCTCGACGCCGAGCGCCGCATGCTCGTCATCACCGGTCCGAACATGGGCGGCAAATCCACCTACATGCGCCAGGTCGCGCTCATCGTGCTCATGGCCCACGCCGGGAGCTTCGTGCCGGCGAAGCGCATGGAATGCGGACCCGTCGACCGGATCTTCTCGCGCATCGGCGCCGGCGACGACCTGACCCGCGGCCGTTCGACGTTCATGGTCGAGATGGTCGAGACCGCCAACATCCTGCACAACGCGACGGACCGCTCGCTCGTGCTCATGGACGAGATCGGGCGCGGAACGTCGACGTTCGACGGACTGGCGCTGGCCTTCGCGGTGGCCACGGAACTGGCCATGCAGGTGCAGGCCTACACGCTGTTCGCCACGCACTACTTCGAGCTCACGCGCCTGGCCGACGACCACGACGGGATCGACAACGTGCACCTCGACGCACGCGAGCATCGCGACCGCGTCGTGTTCCTGCACAGCGTGCGCGAGGGTCCGGCCAGCCAGTCCTACGGCCTGCAGGTCGCACGCCTGGCCGGCGTCCCGGCCAGTGTCGTCGCGCGTGCGCGCAGCCACCTCGAACGCCTCGAGCGCGACTCGCGCAACGCCGAGTCGCCGCAGTTGAGCCTGTTCGCACCGCGCCGCGACCCCGAACCCGAGGACACCGCTCCCGACCCGCTCCGCGAATTGCTCGCCGAAGTCGACCCCGACGCCCTGAGCCCGCGCGAGGCGCTCGAGATCCTCTATCGGCTGGTGCAGGCGGGCAAGCCGGAGGAGTGATCCGGATCCCGCTGCTGAACGGGAAAGCCCCTGGAGGATGCCCGCAAAGGCGTGGATGAGCCAGGTGCGCGAAGAAAAACCCGTTGGTTGAAGCGCCTTCGAACCACACCCCTCCTCGGCCCTGCTACCGGCCGAGTAGCCCAAGGGCTACGCCCCTTGGGAAGGAACGAGGTGAACGTACCCACCGGCTCCGGGCGCGGATGCGGAGCAATGAAGATGTTCTCAATCCTGTCCCAACGGACGTAGCCGTTGGGCTACTCGCGACCTGCTCGCGTCCCGGTCTCATCCCCGGAGGAGCACTTCATCGGGTCCCCGGTGGGGTGATGGGGTGCGTTTTCGCGACCGAGCGCGACGCAGGCGTAGCAGCGCTATGTCGAGGAGCAGCGACCGAGCGAAACGCGCTCAGCGCCGTGCAAACGACTCGGCCCAGCGTCAGCGGGCTCCAGGTGCGGCGATGAGCGCGTTTTCGCGACCGAGCGCGACGCAGGCGTAGCAGCGCTACATCGAGGAGCAGCGACCGAGCAAAACGCGCTCAGCGCCGTGCATGGAGCCCGCTGGAGGTCAGGTGCCGGGGCGGTCGCCCCATAACAGTTTGTGCATCTGCAACTGCATCCTCGCCTCCAGCCCCGATTCCAGCAGCCATTCGGCGAGATGCGCCGGCTCCAGCGTTTCCCAGACGGGCGAGAACAGGACCTGCCAGCGCGTCAGGTCGTGTTCGCGGACGGCCTCGACGGCCCAGTCGAAGTCGGCGCGGTCGGCGACGACGAACTTGATCTGGTCGTGCGCTTGCAGGTGCTCGAGATTCTCCCAGCGGTTTCGGGCCTGCTCGCCGG
>JAWVZQ010000156.1:0-5882 GCA_033722095.1 Wenzhouxiangellaceae bacterium
GGCTGGCGGGCCAGCGGAATCGTTCACGCGATGGATGACGAGACCATCGACCAGATCGTTGAGCAGGGCAAGGCCTTCTACGAAGTCCTGCTCGAGTACCTGAGTTCACCGGAAATCCTGCTCCAGCTCGGCATCATCGCCGTCGCCGTGGTGCCGGCCTGGTTCCTGTCCGGCTACGTCGAGAAGAAGATCGAGGGCCTCGTGCGGCGCATCCACGGCATGCGCGGGCTGTTGCGCGTGATCGTCGCGTTCCTGCGCCGGCTGCAGTGGTTCTTCATCGCGCTGTTCCTGGGCATCGCCTACATCGCCACGCGCATCGCCGCCTGGCCCGAGAGCAACTACCTCATATACGGTGCGATGGCGCTCTCGGCAGCCTGGCTCGTGATCTCGGCGGTTTCGCGCATCATGCGCCGGAAGACCTTCGCGAAATTCTTCGCGTTCGTGGCCTGGATCTATGTCGCTGCGATGCTTCTCGGCGTCACCGACGACATCCGCGCCATTCTCGAAGGCGCCACGATCCCGGTCCTGGAGATCTCGCTCTGGCAGGTGGCCACGGCCCTGATCGGCGTCGGCATCCTGCTGTGGCTCGCGCTGAAGGTCGGCACGTTCCTGGATACCCGAATCCAGACCAACGAGGACCTGACGCCGTCGCTGCGCGTGCTGCTCGGCAAGATCACGCGGATTTCGCTCATGGTCTTCGCCGTGCTGCTCGGAATGCAGCTCCTCAACATCAACCTGACCGCACTGACGGTGCTGTCCGGTGCGATCGGCGTGGGTATCGGCTTCGGTCTGCAGAAGGTCGTGTCGAACTTCATCTCCGGCATCATCATCCTCATGGACCAGTCCATCAAGCCGGGCGACACGATCACGCTCGGCGAGACCTTCGGATGGATCCGGGAGCTCCGGGCGCGCTTCGTCTCGGTCATCACGCGCGACGGGCGCGAGTACCTGATCCCGAACGAGGACTTCATCACGACCCAGGTCGTCAACTGGTCGTTCTCGAACAAGTACGTGCGTCTCGATGTCCCGTTCGGGGTGTCCTACGACTCCGACCCGCACGAGGTGATCCGGCTCGCCAAGGAAGCGGCGGGAGCCATCGAGCGCGTCGATTCGACCTACCAGCCGCCGGTCTGCTGGATGACGGAGTTCGGCGACAGCTCGATCAATTTCCTGCTGCGGTTCTGGATCGACGATCCGCAGCGCGGCCTGACGAACATCCGCGGAACCGTCCTGCTGGCGCTCTGGGACGCCTTCAAGGAGCACGGCATCAAGATCCCGTTCCCACACCGCGAAGTGCTCATGCGCACGCCGGTGGACGTTCGACAAGCGAAGAATGGCGAGTCCGATTCATCCTGAGCCGTTCCTGCATCGATTCAAGATGTTGCCGGGATCTGCTCAGCCTTCGAATCCGTCGATGAATACGGGAGGTCCGACGCTGTCCCGGACCAGGGTGACGAGGAGATCCGGGGTGCTGCTCGAATCGAACCCTTCTGCCAGGCCGGTCACGATGCCCTGCGGATCGATCACCACGTAGAGCGGGATCGCGGGCACCTGGCTCGCGAGCATGTAGAAATCGTTGCCGGAGTTGCCGTCGGGATGAACGGTTCGCGCCGGGGTGCCCAGTTCCTGGCGCCAGAGTTGCGCGTCGGACTGCGCGGCAGGGAGCCCGACGTTGTTCTCCATCAATCCATCGACGAGTGTCCAGGCCTCGGGGCCGATCAAGGCGTCGAGCTCGGCAACGAGATCCGCTTCCACCATCGCCGAATCCCGGCAGGGCACGCACCATATCGCACAGATGTGCAACAGGACGGCGCGACCCGATTGTTCGGAAAGAACGAAAGGCAGGCCGTCCTGATCGAATGCGGAAAAATCGGGATGCGGCTCGCCGACTTCCGGCGGATAGGCTGGCGTGCCGAGGGCATGCTCGCCGACGGCCAGGACAGGATGAGCGAGAATCCAGCCGAACGCGACCCCACCCAGCACGGCCAGTGGCAGTACGTGATGCCTGGGCATGGCAGTTCTCTCCTGCGCGAGACGCGCCTGGTCTACCGGCCTGTTTCAATATACCCCTTTTCCCTGCCGGGCCGGAAAGGTGATCTGCAGTATCGCGAGCGACGGCCCTTGCTGGGAGAAGGACGCCTGGACGCAGTCACTCCATCCGCCAGGGCTCCGGCTCGTGGAAGTAGAAGCCCTGACCGTACTGGACGCCGACTTCCTCGAGCCGAAGCAGGATTTCCCGGCTGGATACGTGCTCGGCCACGGTCGGAATGCCGATGACTTCCCCGACCCGGTGAATGGCCTCCACCATGGCCAGGTCGATCCGCCCCTGTGCGATGCCGCGAACCAGATTGCCGTCGATCTTCAGGTAATCCACCGGAAGCGTCTTCAGGTAGCCGAACGACGAGAGCCCGCTGCCGAAGTCGTCGAGCATGATCCTGATGCCCAATTCGCGGACCGTCTCGATGAACTCCAGGGCGCGGTCGAGGTTAAGGATGGCGGTGCTCTCGGTGATCTCGAATGCGATCGACTGCGGCGGAACCCCGGTCCGGCGCAATTCGTCGACGACGAATTCGGCAAACGTCGCGTCTCCGAAGGTGCTTCCCGAGAGGTTGATGGAGTGGCGCTGGCCCTCGCCGTGGCGCCCTGCGTCGATGCGCTGGCGAATGCCGTCGAGAACGTGCGAAAGCACCCATCGGTCGATCGACGACATCATGTTGTAACGTTCTGCGCCCGGTATGAATCGATCGGGGGAGACCATTTCACCCTTTCGATTACGCATCCGCAGGAGGATTTCGCAGTGACCTTCGTCCCCCTGGTCGCGCAAGCAGTGAATCTTCTGGAAATAGAGCTCGAACCGATTCTCCCGCAGTGCGTCGGTGATGTCCCCCGCGGCGTCGATCTCGGTCTGGTGGCGGCTGAGATGCGAGTCGTCCGAATGAAAGGTCTGGAGCCTGTTGCGGCCCTGGCCCTTGGCGGAATAGCAGGCCTGGTCCGCGGCCACCAGGACAGCGGTCGCGTCCTGGTGGGCCGATACGTCGACGACACCGATCGAGATTCCGATCCTGAACGATCGCCCTTCCCATGAAAAGGTGAATTCGTTGACCAGGGCGAGGATCTCGCGTCCGACCTGCTCGGCCTGTGCGAGAGAGCACCCGTGCAGGATCAGACCGAACTCGTCCCCGCCGAGCCGTGCCAGGGTGTCGGAATCTCGTATCCGGCCCATCAGGGCGACGCCGAGCTGTCGCAGCAGTTCGTCCCCGGCGTGGTGACCACAGGTGTCATTGACGACCTTGAACTGGTCCAGGTCCATGTACAGCACGGCGTAGGAGCGATCCGATTCCTCGGATTGGTCGATGAGCTGTTCGAGGACCTGCTCGAACTTGCGGCGGTTGTAGAGGCCGGTCAGTTCATCGTGCACGGCCTGGTAGGCCATTTCGCGACTGATCCGGTGGCGTTCGCTGACGTCGGTCATGGTGCCGATCATGCGATACGCCTTCCCGTGAGAATCGTACATGAACGTTCCGCTGTCCTCGGCGTGGAAGTACTCTCCGAGTCGGTTCTGGAACCGGTACTCGACGTGATACTCGCCGGTCGATTTCTCGGCCTCGTCGAGTTGCTTCAGCGCTTCCTCTCGGTCGTCGGGATGGATGCGTGCCGCCCACTGATCGACATCGAAGTTCCTGAGTTCCTCTGGCGAATGCCCGGTCACGCGCTGGATGGCCCCGGACCAGTGGATTCTCCCGGATTGCAGATCGTAGTCGTAGATCAGTTGGCCCGTGTTCTCGGCCATGATCCGATATCGCTCTTCGCTCTCCCGCAAGGCCGCTTCGGCACGGACCCGGTGGGAGACGTCGTGTACCAGCCCCCTGAAGCCGGCCGGCTCTCCGCTCCGGGATCGCAGCAGGCCCACCGATGCCTCGAGATGCCGCCTGGTGCCGTCCTTGCGACGGGCGTGCCAGGAAAAGCCGGGGTCGGGCCTGCCGGTTTCCAGCACTTTCCTGAAAGCGCCCTCGACCAGATGGGTCGTCTCGGGCGTCGCGAACTCCTCGAGCCTGGAAGCCTTCAGTTCCTCGGCGTCACGGCCGAGGATTCGACTCAGTGCGCTGTTGAAGAACAGGAAGTTTCCCGCCAGGTCGACTTCGAAGTATCCGTCCTCGATGCTCTCGATGATCGTCCGGTACTTGTCCTCGCTCTGGCGGAGCATTTCTTCGGCGAGCTTCTGCTCGGTGACGTCCCGGTAGATGCCGTAGACGGCCACCTGGCCCTCGCCGACCGTCACGGGACACCCGAGGATGGAGACGTAGAGCATGCTGCCGTCCTTTCGGAACCGCACGGTATCGCGCTGGATCGACTGCCGGTCGAGGACGGCGCTCGTCAGTTTGCTCGCTTCCTGCCGGACGGACTCGTCGGCGATCAGGTCGTTGATCGGGCGCCCGATGGCTTCGTCCTTGGTGTAGCCGAACATCTCGAGGAAGCGGTCGTTGACGCGGACGATGCAGTCCTCGTTGTCGAGCAGGACGATGCCCTCGGGAGAACTCTCGAAGAGCTTTCGGAACAAGGCCTGCTCGAGAACCGGATCAGCGCCCTCGGTGCGAAGGGCGTTGAAGAGCTCCCGGCCAGCAGTGGATTCCGTCATGGCGGTCACCGTATCGTCGCTCGGACGCCACTCATGAGCCGCTTGTTGCCCAGTGAGAGGCGGTCTCACTGATCATAATCGCAATCGGGGACTCCGGCGGCACTCGGGGTGCGGCCGGGACGGGTGGGGTGCCCGCCGCTCCACGGGCATGGGGGAAACCGTCAGGGAGGGGCGGCGGCCCCGGCGAGGAGATCGCCGGGACCGCCGCAGCGGTTGCTCAGCGCCGCTCGACGTCGAAACGGTCGGCGTTCATGACCTTGGTCCAGGCCTTGATGAAATCGTCCACGAACTTCCGCTCGTGGCCCTTCTCGGCGTAGACCTCGGCGATCGCGCGCAGCTGCGAGTTGGAGCCGAAGATCAGGTCCGTCCGGGTCGCGCGCCACTTCTCCTCGCCGCTCTCGCGGTCGGAGCCGACGAACTCCTCGTCGCCGCTCTCGTCGACGACCTTCCAGGCCGTGCCCATGTCGAGCAGGTTCACGAAGAAGTCGTTGGTCAGCTGACCGACGCGGTCGGTGAACACGCCATGGGTGCTGTTGTCGGTGTTGGCGCCCAGCACGCGCAGGCCGCCGACGAGCACCGTCATCTCCGGTGCCGAGAGGTTCAGCAGATGCGCGCGATCGAGCAGCATGTCCTCGGTCTTCACGCGCATCTTCGTCGACAGGTAGTTGCGGAAACCGTCGGCCTTCGGCTCCAGCGGCTCGAAGCTCTCCGCGTCGGTGTGCTCGTCGGTCGCGTCGCCGCGGCCGCCCGTGAACGGCACCGAGACGTCGAAGCCGGCATCGCGCGCGGCCTTCTCTACGGCTGCCGTGCCGGCCAGCACGATCATGTCGGCCATGGAGATGTCTCGGCCCTCGCGAAGTTCCTCGAGCTTCGAGAGCACCTTGTCGAGCTCGTCGGGGTCGTTGACGGCCCAGCCCTTCTGCGGGGCCAGCCGCACGCGGGCACCGTTGGCGCCGCCACGATGATCGGACTTGCGATACGTCGATGCAGAGGCCCAGGCGGCCTTGACGAGCTCGCTGACCGTCAGGCCGGTGTCGAGGATGTCCTTCTTGAGCGCGGCGATGGCGTCGTCACCCAGTTCGCCGTGCTCGTTCTCGGGAATCGGGTCCTGCCAGATCAGGTCCTCCTCGGGAACTTCCGGCCCGAGATAGCGTGCCTTGGGGCCCATGTCACGGTGGGTCAGCTTGAACCAGGCTCGCGCGAAGGCATCGGCGAACTGATCCGGGTTGTCGCGGAAGCGCTCGGA
>JAWVZQ010000157.1:0-5865 GCA_033722095.1 Wenzhouxiangellaceae bacterium
AGCCCCTGGGCTACTCCGCGTGCCTATCCCGGGGATTTCCCGCGGTTCTCTTCCCGCCTTGGCCGGCGGCGGGACGAGCTGGTCCCGCAGCGACCGTAGCCGAGTCGCCCAACGGCTACGTCCGTTGGGTTGACACGCGAGTCTCCGCCGTACGTCGATCCGCCCCGGGCCGAAGGTCCGGAGATGTCCTGATTCCCATCCCAGGGGACGTAGCCCCTGGGCTACTCCGCGTGCCTATTCCGGGGATTTCCCGACCTTCTCTTCGCGCCCTTGCGCCTTCGCGCGCATTCTCCAGGGGCCGATGGCGCCGAGGTCAGATGGCTTCGAAGCGATTGGCGTCGCGGTTCTTGCGGACCTTGCGCGGGTCCCAGATGCGGCCGTTCATGGCGATCCAGACGCCCTCGCCCACGGTCTGAACGGCAGAGACGGCGCAGCCGATGTTGAAGACCGCGTCGGAACCGAGGAAGCGCGCCGGGTTCAGCGCGCCGGTCAGCACGATGGTGCGGCCCTCGAGTTCCTGCAGCGCGCGCGCCGTCTCGACCATGGTGTCGGTGCCGTGCGTGATCAGGAAGTGCTTCGCGTCGGACGCCTTCACGGCGCTGCGGATCAGCGCACGGTCCTCGTCGGTCAGTTCCAGCGAGTCCTTGCGCAGCAACGGCTGCACGTGCCAGCGGAACGCGACGTTCATGTCGGTCAGGATGCGCGCGATCTCGGGCTCGCCGATCTTGTAGTCCGACTTCTCGTCGTAGTAGATCTTGTCGATCGTGCCGCCGGTGGTGATGATCTGCAGGGTCTTCAACGTCGAGCGTCCTCGCCGGCGCGCGGGCGCCATGCGGCTGGTTTGCGGGGGCGCACAGGGTACACCGAAAGCGCCGGGGGCTCGGTGCCGATCGGCGGCCTTCAGAAATCGCCGAGTACCGCGCCGCAATCCTCGCCGACGGGCTCGCGCAGCGGGAAATGGCGCGCGGCGAACAGGCGCGCCGCGGCCAGCGGGCGCCCGTCGTCGTCGGCCAGGCGTCGCCGGGCCACGGTCGCGAGTTCGGCCAGGCAGAACATGCGGTAGAGATTCAGGGCCAGTTCGCGGCCCGCGGCTTCGAGGCGCTCGTCTCCGGCGTCGAGCCAGGCCGGGACGCGCTCCAGCGCCTGCTCCAGCGCCCGGCGCACGGGCGCCAGCGGCTCGCCGTCGAGCGCCCGCGCGCGATCGGCGACGGCCTCCGTCAACGGCGCGACGCCGACCTGCCCGATGGCGCGCAGCAGGTCCAGCGACAGCACGTTCGTCGTGCCCTCCCAGATCGAGAGCACCTGCACGTCGCGCAGCAGTTCGGGCAAGCCCGTGTCCTCGACGTAGCCGGCCCCGCCGAAGCACTCCAGCGTCTCCGAGGCCAGCGCGATGGCGTCCTTCGCGGTGCCGAGCTTGAGCAGGGGCGTGAGGAGCCGCAGCAGGTCGGGACGCGCGTCGTCGGTCGCGGCCTCGACGCGGCCGAGCTCGGCGATCATGGCCAGCGTGCCGAGCGCCGCGGCGGCCGGGTCGGCCTCCATCGCGGCGAGCGTGCGCCGGTGCAGCGGCTGGCGCGCGAGCACGCGGCCGAACGCGCGGCGCTGCTCGGCGTAGGCCCGGGCCAGGTCGATGCCGCGGCGCGCCAGCGCGCAGGCCGTCACGGCATTCCAGGTGCGCGTCAGGTTCAGCATCGGGGCGATGTTCGCCACCCCGCGCTCGAGGCCGCGGACCGGCTCGGCCTGCGCGCCGTCCAGCCAGAGCTCGGCGGTCGGCAGCTTTCGCGTTCCGAGCTTGTCCTTGAGTCTCAGGACCTCGATGTCGCGCAATCGGCCCTGGTCGTCGCGCGGCTCGATGTAGAAGAGCGCCAGCCCGCGCGAACCCTCGGGCGCGCCCTCGGGCCGGGCCAGCGTCAGCGCGATCTCCGAGGTCGCCGCCGACGTGAACCACTTGCGGCCCGTCAACCGCCACCGGCCGTCGGCGTCGCGGCGCGCGACGGTCTCGGTATTGCCGACGTCCGAGCCGCCGGCGGTCTCGGTCATCCACTGCCCCGAGGTCCAGAACCTGTCCGGGTCGCGCGCGAGCAGGTGCGGCAGCGCGCGCTCGGCCAGCGCGGCGTTTCCGGCGTCGGTGAGGATGCGCGCCGCCCCGTCGGTCATGGCCAGCGGGCAGCCGTAGAAGTCGGTCGAGGGGATGTAGAGCCAGGCCCGCGCGAACTGCACGGTGCGTGCGTGTTCGGCCAGCGCCGCGTCGTAACCGCAGGCCACGAGCCCGTACTCGGCCGCCCAGCCGTGGGCGCGCTTCCAGACCTCGGTCAATTCGATGTGGTCGACGCGAAGGCCCCAGGGATCCCACTGCACGAGCCGCGGCTCGTGGACGCGGTCGGCGCGGTGCAGGCGGTACCACTCGCCGCCCGACCGCGCGCCGAGCTCGTGCAGCACCGGTTGCTCGGACGCGAGCAGGTCGGCCGGCAGCGTGGACTCGAGCCACGCCCGAAGCACCCAGTCCTGCTCGAAGCCGTTGCCCGGCTCGGGCACCGGGAGCGGCGTGGACAGCGGTTCGCGATCGGTCATGGACGGGCGTTCCGGATCGGTACCCGGCCAGTATAGCGAGGCCTCAGCGCGGCCCGGATCGCCGGCGTCCCACGCCCGGCAGCGCGAGGAAATACAGGACCACGAGCCCGACCTGGACCAGCGCGGGGACGCGCACGGCCGGATCGGTCCAGGCCTCGGCCACGCCCAGCGAGAAATACACGAGCAGGATCATGCCGCCGATGAGCAGCGCACCGTGGCGCAGCTTCCAGATCCACCACGCGGGCAGCAGCAGGGGCCCGACCGCAAGCCCGACCGCGGCCGCAATCGAGACCACCTCGGGTGGATGCCACCAGGCGTGCCAGGCCGCCTGCAGCGCGATCAGCGCGAGCCACGTCCAGCGACAGGTGGCAGCGGGCAGCATCAGCAGCGGCCCGCGACCATCGCGACACGCCGTCCCAGCGCACGCGCCAGCGAGATCTCTTCCTTGGTGTGCGGACGGTCGCTGTCGGTACCCGCCCAGTGGCTGGCGCCATACGGCGTGCCGCCGGCGTCGGTCTCGTTGAGCGCCTTTTCGGTGTAGGGAATGCCGACGATCAGCATGCCGTGATGCAGCAGCGGGATCATCATCGACAGCAGCGTGGTTTCCTGTCCGCCGTGCAGCGAAGCCGTCGAGGTCAGCACGCCGGCGGGCTTGCCGACGAGCGTGCCGGAAAACCACTCGGCCGCCGTCGAATCGAGGAAATGCTTGACGGGTGCGGCCATGTTGCCGAATCGCGTCGGGCTGCCGAGAATGAGGCCGTCGCATTCGTGGAGGTCGGCCCTGTCGACGATCGCCGGACCGTCTTCGGGCGGCTCGCACCGCTCGGGGTCCAGCGCCGAGGTGATGGGGGGGACCATCCGCAGGCGCGCCGTGGCGCGCTCGACGGAATCGACGCCGCGCGCGGCCTCGCGGGCCAGCCGCAGCGTATTGCCGTGCACGGAATGGACGAGGACCAGGATCTCGGTCATTCGACGATCTCCAGCACGGCTTCCGGCGGGCGGCCGATACGGGCCCGCTCGCCGGCGACGACGATCGGGCGCTGGATCAGGATCGGTTCGTCGGCAAGGAGCTCGAGCAGCTTGCGGTCGCCGATCTCGTCGACCTCGATGCCGAGTTCCTTCCATTCGGCCTGCCCGGTACGCACGATGTCGGCGGGCCTCAGGCCCAGCTTGCCGACGATGCCGGCCAGCTCGTCGGCCGACGGCGGATGCTTCAGGTACTCGACGATTTCGTAGGCGACGCCGCGCTCTTCGAGCAGGGCAAGCGTCTGCCGGCTCTTCGAGCAGCGCGGATTGTGATACACAGTGACAGGCATGAGCGAACCCAGCAGAGGAATTTCGAGGCCCAGTATGGATTCTGACGCGTCGCTGTCAACGCCGTCGTCGGAACCCTCGCCGATCGAGGCCTTGTCCGATCCGCACTGGTGGCAGGCCTTCGGGCAGCATCTCTGGCAGCACTTCCGCACCGACCGGTCGTTCGAATCGGCCGCGGCGCTGACCTATACCAGCCTGCTGGCGCTCGTCCCGCTCATGGCCGTCATCATCGGCGTGCTGTCGGCGTTTCCCGTCTTCGACTACGGCGTCGAGCGGCTGCAGGATTTCATCTTCTCGAATTTCGTGCCGGCGGCCAGCGATGTCATCCGGGACTACCTCGACCAGTTCGTCGCGCGCTCGGGCCAACTGACCGGAGCCGGGACGCTGTTCCTGCTCGTGACGGCCATCGTGCTGATGTCGACGATCGAGCGCTCGCTGAACCGGATCTGGCGCGTCGACAAGCCGCGTCGTCCTGCCAGCCGCCTGCTCGTCTACTGGTCGGTCCTGACGCTGGGCCCGCTGCTGCTCGGCGCCAGCCTGGGCCTGACGTCGTACCTGGCCGCGCTGCCGCTGATGACGCCGGAATTCGTGCGCGGATGGATCCAGTCCGGCCTGCTGCTGTTCACGCCGTTCGTCGTCGCGCTGGCCGCCTTCTTCCTGATCTTCCTGGTCGTGCCGAATCGCCACGTGCGCTGGAACCACGCGCTGGCCGGCGCCGCGTTCTCGGCGCTGGCCTTCGAGGTCTCCAAGCGCGGATTCGTCTTCTACATCCAGAATTTCCCGACCTACGAGCGCCTCTACGGAGCGCTGGCCACGATCCCGATCTTCCTGATCTGGATCTTCGTGACCTGGGTGGTGATCCTGCTCGGGGCCAGCCTGGCGGCCTCGCTGACCACCTTCAACTACCGGCGCGCCGACTGGCGCTGGGACCCGCGCCACCACCTCGTGCTGACCGTGCGCCTGCTGGGGCACCTGTGGCAGGCGCAGCGAAGCGGCCAGGGACGCTCGGGGCGGCAGTTGCGCGAACTCGAGGAAGCCGCCACGGACGACGAGATCCAGCGCCTGCTCGACGGCCTCGACGACGCCGGCTTCGTGCAGCAGGACGACGGCGGAAAGTGGTTCCTTTGCAGCGACCTCGATGAGCGCACGCTCGGTGACGTCTACCGCTCGATGCCGCTCGTGCTGCCCGTCGGCGAACTGCATCGGCTGCCGGCCGAGGATCCGCGCGACCGCAGGCTGCGCGATGCGCTGCAGCGAATCGGCGAGACCGCAGAACCGGTGTTCGATACGCCGGTCAAACGGTTGCTGACGCGCGATGCGCGCGACGGTGAGACAATCCATCCGTCCGGATCGAAGGAAGAAGCCTCTTGAATTCCCTGCGAACTCTGCTGGCCCTGTGCCTCGTCGCTTCCGCCGCGCTGGCCGAAGAATCCATCGAGACCTCGGCTGCCGCGCCGATCGAACTGTCCCTGCCCGACCTCGAAGGACGCGAGCGCTCGCTCTCGGAGTGGCGCGGCGACTGGGTCGTCGTCAACTACTGGGCCACCTGGTGCGCACCCTGCCGCAAGGAGATCCCGGACTTCTCGAACCTGCACGATGCGCGCGACGACGTCACCGTGCTCGGCCTGGCCTTCGAGGACACCGATGTGGAGACCTTCCGGGCCTTCCTGGAGGACTATCCGGCCAGCTACCCCATCCTGCGCGTCGACGTCTACGACCCGCCGGCATCCCTCGGTGCACCACGCGCCCTGCCGACGACCTACCTCGTCGATCCGGAGGGCCGCCTGGCCGAGACCTGGATCGGCCCCATCACGAGCGACGTGATCACGAGACGCATCGACGGCGAACGCGTCGGCGACCGGAAATCGTCGGCCGGGGACGGCACGCTCGAGGAGTAGCCGTTCCGTTTCACGGCCCGGCTTCGCGGAAGCCGCTTCTTTCGGTGCCACCCCTGCATTGCCGGGACTCCGGCGCGGCCCCGTG
>JAWVZQ010000158.1:0-5767 GCA_033722095.1 Wenzhouxiangellaceae bacterium
CGCTGCTCGTCGAGCAGGAAGCCGCGGCGATCATCAACGACGAGGAGGTCAAGCAGCACGGCCTGGAGAATGCCGCCCAGAACGGCATCGTGTTCATCGACGAGATCGACAAGGTCTGCCGCCGCTCCGAGTCGGGATCGGGCGCCGAGGTGTCGCGCGAGGGCGTGCAGCGCGACCTGCTGCCGCTCGTCGAGGGGTCCACGGTCTCGACGAAGTACGGCCCGATCAGCACCGATCACATGCTGTTCATCGCCTCCGGCGCATTCCACCTCGCCAAGCCCTCCGACCTCGTGCCCGAGTTGCAGGGGCGGCTGCCGATCCGTGTCGAGCTGCGCGCGCTGACCACGGGCGACTTCCAGCGCATCCTGACCGAACCCGATGCCTCGCTGACCGAGCAGTACCGGAGCCTGCTCGCCACCGAGCGCGTGGATCTCGAGTTCGACCGGACGGGCATCGAGCGTATCGCCGAGGTGGCCTGGCAGGTCAATGAGCGCAGCGAGAACATCGGCGCGCGGCGCCTGCACACGGTCATGGAGCGCCTGCTCGACGACATCTCCTTCAAGGCGCCCGACCATGCCGAGGACCGTCTCGTCATCGACGCCGACTACGTCGACGAGCATCTCGGGGACCTGGCCCGCGACGAGGATCTGAGCCGCTACATCCTCTGACGCGCCGTTCCTGAAAGCGTTCGCCGCCGTGCCCGGTCGCCTGTCCGGGCACGGCGGAATCCGGTTCGGGAACCCCTGCTCTCGTGTGATGTCCATCACACCCACACCGATTCCGCACTCGTTCCGGATACAATCCGCAGCGGGGGAATCGAACGCGAATCCGCGGCAGTGAGCGCGCGACCGGGCACGGCCGGGTCGCAAGGCAGGGACGGCATGCAGACCTCGATCATCGAATCCGACCGCCCGGCGATCCGGCTCGAGGACGTTCGCATCGTGCGCAGCGGTACCACCGTGCTCGACGGGTTCACGCTCGACGTGCCGGCCGGCAAGGTCACGGCCGTCATGGGGCCCAGCGGCTCCGGCAAGACCACGGTGCTCAAGCTCGTCACGGGCCAGCTCCAGCCGTCGCAGGGAACGGTCCGGATCGGCGACACCGACGTGCACGCACTCGACCGCCGCGCGCTGAACCGGCTGCGCCGCCACATCGGCGTACTGCTGCAGAACGGCGCGCTGCTGACCGACCTCACCGTCTTCGACAACGTCGCACTGCCGCTGCGGGAGCACACCTCCCTGCCGGAGTCGCTGATCCGCCGCGTGGTCCTGCTCAAGCTGCAGGCCGTGGGGCTGCGCGGTGCCGCCGACCTCTATCCGCAGCAACTCTCCGGGGGCATGAGCCGGCGCGTGGCCACGGCCCGGGCGCTGGCGCTGGACCCGGATCTCATGCTCTACGACGAGCCCTTCGCCGGCCTGGACCCCATCTCGCTGGCAGCCGGTGGCCGACTGATCCGCCAGATCAACCGCGTACTCGGCATCACGAGCGTGGTCATCACGCACGACGTCTCGGAAGTCGGCAAGTTCGCCGACCACGCCTGCATCATCGCCAACGGCCGCGTGGCGGCTTCGGGAACGCCCGACGAACTCGCCGAAAGCGACGACGAACTCGTCCGCCAGTTCATGCAGGGCCTGCCCGACGGGCCCGTTCCGTTCCACATCCCGGCGCCCGACCTTTCCGAGGCGCTGACGTCCACCGGGGACGAGCATTGAACGCGCTCTCGCGCCTGCTGGCCGCGCCGGGCGCCAGCCTGGTCTTCCTGTTCACCGCGCTGTCGCGCATGCGTCTGACGCGCCTGCAGGTCGGCGAGACGCTGCGGCAGACCTACGCCATCGGCGTGCGCTCGCTCGTCATCATCATGACCTGCGGGTTCTTCGTCGGGCTCGTTCTGACGCTGCAGACCCACGACACGCTGACGCGCTTCGGCGCCGGCGACTCGGTCAGCACCGTGCTGGCGCTCTCGCTGTTCCGCGAGCTCGGCCCGGTGCTGACGGCGATCCTGTTCGCGGGCCGGGCCGGGACCTCCGTGGCCGCGGAAATCGGCCTGATGCGCGCCACGGAGCAGCTCGACGCGCTCGAGCTCATGGCGATCGATCCCATGGAAAGGATCGTCCAGCCGCGGCTCTGGGCCGGCGTCATCGCCGTGCCGATCCTGACGCTGGTCTTCAACATGATGGCCCTGCTCGGCGGCGTCGCGTTCGGAATCCACATCGTCGGCATCGACCCGAACGTGTTCTGGGGAAACATGCAGAACAGCGTGGAACTCTGGAACGATTTCGGCGGCGGCATGCTCAAGGCCGTCGCGTTCGGCTTCCTGGCCAGCTGGCTGGCCGTCTTCTTCGGCTGGACCTGCCGTCCCACCGGGGCCGGCGTGGCCGTGGCCACGACGCAGACCGTCATCGCGACGGCGATCTGCGTGTTGCTGCTTGACTTCGTTCTCTCGGCGCTGATGCTATAGGAACTTCCCGATGATGAAATCCTCCAACCAGATCGAGATCGCGGCCGGCGTGTTCCTGCTCCTGGGCATCGCCGCACTGGTTTTCCTGGCCGTGCAGGCCACCGACGGCGGCGGGCTGGGCGGCGAGGAGCGCTACCGCGTCACGGCCACGTTCAACAACATCGGCGGCCTCAAGGAGCGGGCCACCGTCAGCATGGGCGGAGTGCGCATCGGCACCGTGGAAGACATCGAACTCGACCCCGAGACCCTGGAGGCCCGTGTGACGCTGGGAATCGACCGGACCTACGACGATCTGCCCGACGACACGTCGGCCTCCGTGCTGACCAGCGGCCTGCTCGGCGACCAGTACGTCGGCCTCGAGCCCGGCGGCTCGCCGGAGCCGCTCGAGGACGGCGACCGCATCCTGATCACCAATTCCGCACTCGTGCTCGAGCAACTGATCAGCAAGTACCTCATCGAAGGACAGTCCGGCCAGGGAGGTTCGGGACAATGATTCGATTCTCATGCGCTGCCCTGCTCCTGCTCGGAGCCGCCCTGCCCGCCTGGGCCGACGACCATCGGCCGCGCGAGATCGTGCAGGAAACCACCGAGGAACTCTTCGAGCGCGTCGACGCGCGTCGCGCCCACTTCGAGCAGAATCCCGACGATCTGCGCGCGCTGGTCCGCGACCTCATGCTGCCGAAGATCGACACCGAATATTCCGGGCGCCTCGTGCTCGGCCGGGAGTCGCGCGGCGTCGCGCCGGAGAAGGTCCGGGAGTTCGCCGAGGCGCTCAGCGAGATGCTCGTCTCGCGCTACGCCGAGGGGCTGCTGGAATTCGAGACGCGCGACCAGGTCGAGGTGCTGCCGCTGCAGGGCGAGAACGACGAGCGCATGACCAAGGTGCGTACACTCGTCACGCTCGACAACGGGCAGACCTCACCCGTCGACTACGTTTTCCGCAAGGCCGACGGCGAATGGAAGATCTTCGACGTCATCGTCGAAGGCATCTCCTACGTCGCCACCTTCCGCAACCAGATCGGCGAACAGGTCCGCCGGGAAGGCTTCGACGCTACGCTGGACAAGCTCCGACGCGGCGAGATCGAGATCGATGTCGAGGAATGACGGCACCCACCGCCTGTCGGGCGCGCTGACCTCCGACGAGGTGCCGCAGATCTGGAAGGAATCCAGGGCCTGGCGCGACGAGGGTCTGCCGGCGGAGATCGACCTTTCGGACGTCGAGATCGCCGATTCCAGCGGCCTGGCCCTGCTGCTGGAGTGGCTGGCCTGGGCGCAGGAACGCGGAGACGAAATCCGCTTCACCGATCCGCCGGAGTCGCTCCGGACGATCGCCGGCCTGAGCCAGGCCGGCGGCATCCTGGGCTGGGAGAACGATTCATGAACTTCGAAGACGTTTCGATCAACCGCCTGCGCGGCCTGCTGGCCGCGGTACTGGCCGTCACGCTGTCGGCCTGCGCCACGACGAAGGCGCCGCCGCCCGAGGAACGCCACGCCCAGGATCCCTGGGAGCCGTTCAACCGCAACGTCTACGCCTTCAATCGCGGGTTCGACAAGGCGATCCTGCGACCCGTGGCACGCGGCTACGAGACCGTGGTCCCGGATCCCTTGGAGCGCGGCATCACGAACGCCTTCGACAACCTGCAGTCGGTGCCCGTGGTGCTGAACCTCGTCCTGCAGGGGCGGCCCGGCGACGCGGGTCGGATGGTCTCGCGCTTCGTCGTCAACACCGTGCTCGGCATCGGCGGGCTGTTCGACGTCGCGACCCAGGCCGGCATCCCCGACTTCGAGGAGGACTTCGGCCAGACCATGGCCGTCTGGGGCTGGAATCGCAGCAACTACCTGATCCTGCCGTTCCTCGGCCCCTCGACGCTGCGCGACGCCCTGGGTCGGCCCGTCGACCGCTACAGCGACGTGCCGTGGCGCGAGGTCGTCGACGGCCGCGAATACCTGATCGCCGTCGAGCTCGTCCAGCAGCGCGCAAACCTGCTCGGTCGCGAGGAGGACCTCGAGGAAGCCTACGACGAATACCTGTTCGTGCGCGACGCCTGGCTGCAGCGCAGGCGCTACCTCATCACCGGCGAGTCCGAGACGCCCGACTACGAGTCGTTCCTGGAAGATGGGGAAGCCGGCGGAGAACGCTGAGGCGCCCCAGAGCAGGAGTCAGCGGTTCCAGAGCCGGTCACCCCGCACACTCGGTGCCTCGCCATCCACTCGTCTCAAGAAGGCCGGATCGCGCGATTCCGAAGCCGTTGTCCAGGGGCCCGGAGAGGTGCTCCTTCCTGTCCCCAGGGACGTAGCCCCGGGGCTACTCGCGTCCTCACAGGTGCTTTCCCTTTTCTCGCTTCGCGCCTTCGCGTCTTTGCGCTGATCCTCTATAGGCGGCCGCCACCGACCCCCTGATCAACCTGCAGCGGCCCGGTCGGCGCGCTTGCGCTCGTGCTCCTTGAGGAACCGCTTGCGAAGACGGATGTGTTCGGGCGTGACCTCGAGCAGCTCGTCGTCGGCCAGGAATTCCAGCGCCTGCTCCAGGCTCATGCGAACCGGAGGCGTCAGCAGCAGCGCGTCGTCCTTGCCCGCGGCGCGGATGTTGGTCAGCTTCTTGGTCTTCAGCGGATTGACGACGAGGTCGTTGTCGCGACTGTGCAGGCCGATGACCTGGCCCTCGTAGACGTCCTCGCCGGGACCGACGAACAGCTTGCCACGCTCCTGCAGGTTGAACAGCGCGTAGGCGTTCGTCGTGCCCTGCTCCATGCTGATCAGCGTGCCGTTCTGGCGACCGGCGACGCGCTCGGTCGCCGGGCCCCAGTGGTCGAAGACGCGGAAGAACAGGCCGGTACCGGCCGTCATCGTCCGGTAGGCGCTCTGGAAGCCGATCAGGCCGCGCGCCGGCGCGATGTAGTCGAGCCGCACGCGGCCCTTGCCGTCGGGGGTCATGTTCTCCATCTTCGCGCGGCGCTCGCCCATGGCCTGCATGACCGCCCCCTGGTACTGCTCGTCGAGGTCGAGCACGACCTGCTCCCAGGGCTCCTGGATCTCGCCGTCGATCTCGCGCTTGCGCACGCGCGGCCGTGACACGGCGAGTTCGAAGCCTTCGCGGCGCATCGTCTCGATGAGTACCGAGAGGTGCAGCTCGCCGCGGCCGGCCACGTCGAACTGGTCCGGGTCCGAAGTATCGGCGACCTGCAACGCGACGTTGTGGCTGGCCTCCTGCAGCAGCCGCGCGCGGATCTGGCGGCTCGTCAGGTACTTGCCGTCCTGGCCGGCGAACGGCGAGTCGTTGACCTGGAAGGTCATGTGGATCGTCGGCTC
>JAWVZQ010000159.1:0-5765 GCA_033722095.1 Wenzhouxiangellaceae bacterium
CCTCGCCACGTCGGCACCCAGGACGGCCGCCTCGCTCGGCGGCGCATCGCCGCCGGCATCCACGAGCCGGCCGGCACGGCTGCCGAGCCGTGCCGTGAGGTGCAGGCGCCCGTCACGCTCGACGGCATGGGCCGCCAGCGGCATGCGGCAGTCCCCACCCAGCACGGCCACGACGGCGCGCTCGGCCTCGACCCGGCATCGCGTGGTCGCATTGTCCAGCGCGGCGAACAGCGGGGCCAGAGACGCGGCATCGGCCCGGCCCTGGACGGTCACCACGCCCTGCCCCGGTGCCGGCAGCCAGCGCTCCAGCGGCAGCGCCACGGCGCCCTCGGGAACGATGTCGAGCCGCTGCAGGCCGGCCGCAGCCAGGATCGTGGCATCGACGCGTCCGCCCCGGACCGCGTCCAGGCGCGTCTCCACGTTGCCGCGCAGCGGCACGATTTCGAGGTCGTCGCGGAGCGCACGCAACTGGCTGATGCGGCGCAGGCTGGAACTGCCCACTCGCGATCCCGCGGGAAGATCCATGGGCCCGAGCCCATCGCGCCCGATCCAGAGGTCGCCGGGGTCGGCACCGGGCAGGAATGCGTGCAGCGCCAGGCCCTCGGGCGACTCGGCCGGAACGTCCTTGAGCGAGTGGACGGCGAAATCGGCCTCGCCGTCGAGGATGGCGCGTTCCAGTTCCTTGAGGAACAGCCCCTTCCCGCCGATCTCGGCCAGCGAACGGTCGAGCCGCTCGTCGCCCTGCGTGGTCATCGGCAGCAACTCGACGACGAGTCCGGGGAACCGCTCGCCGAGCAGACCCCGGACGTGCTCGCTCTGCCACATGGCCAGGCGGCTGCGCCGGGTGGCGATGCGCACGCTCGACGGCAGGCCCGATTCGTGTGTCGAATCCATCATTCCCCCCTGATCTCCTGGACGATGGCGGCGCGGCTGCGACGCGAGACCTCGGGCCGCACATCGACGCCGTCGATCTCCACGCGCTCCACTCCGTCGGCATCGCGATACAGCGAACGAAGGTGATGCCGATGCACCAGAGCGCTGCGGTGACAGCGCAGCAGGACCGCCCCGTGCTGCGCCTCGAGGTCCTTCAGCGACAGGTCACAGAGTGCCGGCCCGTCGGTCGTGTGGACGACCGTGCACTTGTCCTCGGCCAGGGCGGCACGGACCCGGTCCAGCGGCAGGCGAATCCGGCGCTCGCCGCGGCGGGCGGAACCGGTTCTCGCTGCGCCGGCGGAGCGGCGACGCGCGCGCTCCAGCGCCTGGGCCAGACGCGCCGTGCGCACGGGCTTGACGAGATAGTCGACGGCCGCGACGTCGAAGGCGTCGAGCGCGAAGTCATCGTGCGCCGTCACGAAGATCACGGCCGGCCGTTCCTCGAGCCCGGCGCAGGCCCGCGCGAGGTCCAGCCCGGTCCGACCCGGCATCTCGATATCCAGCAGCAGCACATCGGGCCGCGCCTGCCGGATGCGCTCGATGACGCGCTCGGGGCGGGACTCGCAGCAACCGACCCGGAATCCGGCCAGTTCCGAGACCTGTCTGCTGAGCCGCTCGACCGCCAGCGGCTCGTCGTCGACGATCATGACCGACACGTCCTCCGCGGTGCTCATCGGGCGGCCTCGAAGCGCCGCTCCAGCCAATCGTCGATGGCCGCGATCTCGTCGGGATGGACACCGTGTGCGACAGGCCAGGTCCGCCACGCGCAGTCCAGGCCTTCTGCCTCGAGCCTTCGGGCGGCGTCCCGGCCCAGCTCCGCCGGCACCATCGGGTCCATCGATCCGTGACCGACGAAGACCGGAGTGCCACGGCCGCCGTCGGTCAGCCATCGACCCAGTTCGTCGGCCTGCAGCAGGTAGCACGACAGTGCGACGACGCCGGCCAGACCGGGGCTTCGCGCCAGGCCGCAACGCAGCGCGATGGCACCGCCCTGGGAGAAGCCGGCCAGCACGATCCGCTCGGGCGCGAAGCCTCGACGGATCTCCGAATCCAGCAGGGCATCGACGCGTGACAGGGAATCGGCAATGCCTTCGGCGTCCTGGTCGCGGGAAAGCCGGGGACCGCGGATGTCGTACCAGGCCCGCATCCGCATACCCCCGTTGATGGTCACGGGCCGGACCGGCGCATGCGGAAAGACGAAGCGCACCGGGCGAGAGGCGGCCGATCGCAGCTGCGGTACAATCGGAGCGAAGTCGTTCCCGTCGGCCCCGAGCCCGTGCAGCCAGACGACGCAGTGGGCAGGATCGGGACCGGTCTCGCGCTCGACGCATTCGAGCAGATCATCGCCGGAGGCATGCATGCGATCCATTCTACCCGCGCCCCTGGCCGCACTGGCGTGCGCGGCGCTGCTGACCGCCCTGCTCGGCGGCTGCGGCCTCAAGGGCGACCTCGTCCTGCCCGAAGACTCGCGCGACGGCGCCGCGACCGACGCGTCCTCGCCCGACGATGACGACACCGGCGCCGACGAGCGCACCGGCGCCTGAACCGCCCGTGCAGCGAACACCCGAACCGGAACTCATGGATCACCCGGACCAGGTCCGGGCGTACGCCGAAGCCGACTTCGCCGAGGGCAACACGATGTTCGTCGATCGGCTCCTCGAGCGGCTCGACCCGGAACGGAAATCCGGCCGACTCGTGGACCTCGGCTGCGGCCCCGGCGACATCCTCTATCGCCTGGCCGCCCGGTTGCCCGGATGGACACTCTTCGGCGTCGACGCCGGCAGGAACATGCTCACCGAAGCAGAGCGCCGCCGTCCCACCGGCATCGGCCGGGAGAGCGTCGAATTCGTCCACGCCCGCCTCCCCGATACCGCCGGGATCGACGGACCGTTCGACGCCGTGGTCTCCAACAGCGTGCTGCACCACCTGCCCGATCCATCGGTACTCTGGAATACCGTTGCGCGCCTGTCCGGCGACGCCACGACGGTCCAGGTCATGGACCTCGAGCGGCCGGAATCCGAGGCCCGCGCCCGGCAGCTCGTCGACGAATACGCCGCCGGCGAACCGCGGGTCCTGCGCGAGGATTTCTACAACAGCCTCCGCGCGGCATGGACGCTCGACGAGATACGCGAGCAGATCGCCTCGGCCGGCCTGGCGCTTTCGGCCGAGCGCGTCTCGGATCGTCACTGGATGGTTCACGGTGCGACATGAGCGACGGGCGCCTGACCTTCTGGAAGCTCGAGGCCCTCGGTAACGATTTCGTGCTGCTCGACCTGCGACGCGAGGCCGTGGACCTCGACGACGGCATGGTCCGGCAGCTCGGCGATCGCCGCCTCGGCGTGGGATTCGATCAGCTTCTGGTCCTGACCCCCGGCGGCAACGGCGCGACCGGCGTCGAGATTCGCAACGCCGACGGGACACGCGCGGAGCAGTGCGGGAACGGTATGCGTGCGATCGCGGCCTGGCTGGACCAGCGCGGCGAGCTCGCCGACCGGATGCGGCTGGATAGCCCGGCCGGGGAAATCAGGCTGGCCCGGGACGCCAGCGGCTACACCGCCGAGATTCCCTCGGCGCGCCCGGCCGATCCCGCCGAACTGGGGCTCTCCATCCCCGAACTGCCTCCCGAGGCCACGGGCTGGCAGCTCATCACCACAGGCAATCCGCACCTCGTCGTCGACTGGCCGGTGCCGCCCGATGCCGGTGACCTGCAGCGCGTCTCGGAGCGCGTCCAGTCCGTCCCCTCCTGGGCCAACCGCGTCAACATCGGCCTGCTCCACCGTGCCGACGACCGTCATGGTCTGCTGCGCGTCTGGGAGCGCGGCGCCGGGCCGACGCCGGCCTGCGGCAGCGGCGCCGTGGCGGCCGCCTACCGGATGGCACTGGTCGCGCCGAACGGAGGCGGGCGGCGCATCGATCAGCCGGGCGGAAGCCTTGTGGTACATTTTCCGGAAGGGTCGGGCAGCGCCAGACTGCAAGGACCCGCCCGCGTCGTCTTCGAAGGAACGATTCCATGGCCGAGCTCTCCGCGTCCCGCGTCGCCGACTGGCTGAAGCAGCACCCCGATTTCCTCGACGAGCACCCCGACGTCCTTGCGGCACTGCAGGTCGCGCACGACTCGGGCGTCGCCTCGCTGATCGAGCGACAGGTCGAAGTCCTGCGTGACGAGAACGACCGGCTCAGGCGGCAGCTCGCGCTGCTCAGCGGCATTGCCGGCGAGAACGAGCGACTCATGCAGCGACTGCACCGGCTCTCGCTGGATCTCATGGCGATCGGCGAGGCCGCGCCGTTCCTGTCCGAACTCGACCGGCGCCTGCGCGAGGACTTCCGCGCCGACGAGGTCCGGCTGCTGCTCGACGATCCGTCCCCGGCGCCGTCCGACAGCGAGCTGGCCCGCCCGCTTCCCGACTCGCGCCCGGACTGGCTGTCGCAGCTGCTTGCCGAAGGAGAACCCGCCTGCGGCAGGCTGACGCTCGACAAGCGCACGTTCTGCTTCGGAGACCACGGCAGCGAACTGGGCTCCGCGGCGCTCGTGCCGATCGGCGATGCTGGACTGCTCGCCATCGGCGCGACGTCCGACGAGCGCTTTCACCCCGACATGGGAACGCTGTTCCTGCGCCTGCTCGGCGAGACCATCCAGCTCCGGCTGAAATCGCTGGACGAGGCCGGCCGCCGCCGACGGGCCTGACGAGCGATGCCGCACGATCGGCCGCTCGACGAGGCGGTCGAAGCCTTTCTCGAGAACTGCCGCGAGCGAGGCCGCCTCCAGCCGGCCTCGCTGGCCGCCTACCGCAGCGACCTGCAGCGATTCAAGGCCTGGTGTCACGACCAGGAACTTCACGGTCTCGGCGACATCGGCCCGGCCGAGGTCCGACGCTTCGCCGCTTCGGAATCCCGCTCCGGCCTGGATGCCCGCTCGGTCCAGCGGCGCATGTCGGCCCTGCGCAAGTTCTTCGCCGACCGCGTCGCTGCCGGCGAACTCGAGGCCGACCCGGCACGCGACCTGCGCGCGCCGCGGGCCCGCCGCAAGCTGCCGAAGACGCTGGATCCCGACCAGGTGCAGAAGCTGCTGGAAATCCCGGGCGATGCACCGCTCGACGTCCGCGACCGGGCGATGCTGGAACTCTGCTACTCCTCCGGGCTGCGCGTCAGCGAACTGGCCGCCACGCGCTGGGACCGGCTCGACCTGCGCGAAGGCGTGCTCCGGGTCATCGGCAAGGGGGACAAGGAGCGCGTCGTCCCCGTCGGCCGGCATGCGATCCGAGCGCTCGAGCAATGGCGCGACGTCCAGTCGGATCTCGTCGCCGAACCCGGCCCAGAGGTCTTCACGACCACGAAGGGCCGGCCGCTGACGGTTCGCGCCATCCAGAAGCGCATCGCGCAGCGCGCGCGCAGCCAGGGCCTGGACCAGCACGTCCACCCGCACCAACTGCGGCATTCCTTCGCCTCGCACATCCTCGAGTCGTCGGGCGATCTCCGGGCCGTGCAGGAACTGCTGGGCCATGCCAATCTATCGACGACCCAGATCTACACGCACCTCGACTTCCAGCACCTCGCCGAGGTCTATGACCGCACGCATCCGCGGGCACGGAAATCCTCATGAGGACGAATTGTCGTCCCGGTCCGCCTCGGCCTGCGAATCGTCGTCGGCATCGAGTTCGCGCTTGAGTTCGGCCACCACGGCGCGAGCACGCTCGGCCTCGCTCTCGGGCACCTGGACTCGAATGGCGCTGTAGGCCGACTGCACGCCGAACAGCGACGCGAAGCCCTCGGAACCCAGGTGCACGGGGATGCCCTCGGACTCCAGGCGCATCCGGACCAGCTGGGCCAGCGCC
>JAWVZQ010000160.1:0-5744 GCA_033722095.1 Wenzhouxiangellaceae bacterium
AGACGCCGACGTAAGCGGCCGCTTCGGCCGAGCGCCCCTCGGTCAGCAGCAGCCAGGTCTCCGCGCCGAAGGCCGAGAAGGTGGTGAACCCGCCGAGAAAACCCGACATCACCACGGCATGCCGCTGCGGCGAAGCGAGTGCGGCAGCACGGTTGCCGAAGCGGCCCCACCAGAGCCCGATGAGCAGCGAGCCCAGGACATTGACGGCCAGCGTCGGCCAAGGGAACGCCACGCCGCCCGAGGCCACCCAGGGCACGGAGATCGCGGCGCGCAGCCCGCCCCCGGCCGCGCCGGCCGCGGCGATGGCCGGCAAGGGTTCTCTTCGCGCGAGATACTTCATGCGGGACTCCCGGACAGGACGCGGCCGAGTCCGATGCCGGCTCCGGCCAGCGCCAGGCCGCCGAGCCCGGTAGCGAACAGATAGACCAGCGCCATGCTCGCCGCACGCCGCTCGGCCAGGAGGACGGTCTGCAGGGCCAGCGAGGAAACCGTCGTCAGGCCGCCGAGCAGGCCGGCGCCGAACAGGGCGGCCGGCAGGGACTGGGGACCCGAGCCGAACCCCAGGAGCAAGCCCGCCCCGCCGACGCCGACGAGATTGACCGCCAGCGTGCCGCGCGGCATTCCCCCGATCATCGGCTCATCGAGGCGGCGCGAGACCGAGTGGCGGATCACCGCGCCCAGTGCGCTGCCGAGCGCGGCCGCGAACACGAACGCGACGGCAGCCAAGGCCGTCACCCGTCCGGCTCGCCGATCCGGAACGCGAGCTCCGGCAGGCCGTCGATGCCGGCGCGCACGTACTGGCCGGGCTGGAGCGGGCCGACGCCGGCCGGCGTGCCCGTGAACAGCAGGTCGCCGGCATGCAACGTGACCTCGGCCGAAAGCGCGGCAAGCAATTCCGGCACCGTGCGCAGCATCTCGCCGAGCGTGGCGTGCTGGCGAGGCTTTTCATCGACGGCCAGCTGGATGCGGTGCCCCGGCTCGGGATACCAATCGGTCGCCGGCACGAGTTCTCCGACGGGCCCCGAGGCGTCGAAGCCCTTGGCCAGTGCCCAGGGACCGCCGGCCTGCTTGGCCTTCGCCTGCACGTCGCGGCGTGTGAGGTCGCAGCCTACGCCCCAGGCGGCGATGCACGTGGCGGCGCGATCCGCGGAGAGCCGGCTGCCGCCCTGCCCCAGCACGGCGACGAGCTCCACCTCGTGGTGGAGTTCTCGGGTGCGCGGCGGATACGGCACGAGATCGGCCTGCACGATCGCGGCAGCCGGCTTGGAGAAGAACAGCGGATCGCCGGGCTCTGCGCCCATCTCGCGGGCGTGTTCCGCATAGTTGCGCCCGACGCACCAGGCGTGGCGCGCGGCGATGCTTCCACCCCCGCGCACGGCCAGCGACGGGGGCCGCCAGTCGACGAGGCTCATGCCAACCGGCGGATGCCGACGGCCTCGCGCAGGGAGCCGATGAACGGCGTGGCGATTTCGCGCGCGCGCTCGGCGCCGGCCTCGAGTTCACGTTCGATGCGCCCGGGGTTCGCGACCAGTTCCTCGTAGCGTTCGCGCGGGCCGGCCAGCTCCGCGTCGACGAGTTCGAAGAGCCGCTGCTTGACCTCGCCCCAGGCGATGCCGTCGGCGAAGGCACGGCGCATCTCGCTGCGCTGCTCGGGCGTGGCGAAGGCGGCGTAGACCTCGTAGACGGGAGCCGTGTCGGGGTCCTTGGGTTCTCCGGGCTCCTGGGAATTGGTCTTGATCTTCATGATCGCCTTGCGCAGCTTCTTCGCCGGGAGCCACAGCGGGATGGTGTTGTCGTAGCTCTTCGACATCTTGCGTCCGTCGGTGCCCGGCAGCGTCGCGACGTGTTCGTCGACGACGGGCTCGGGCAGCACGAAGTACTCGCCGTAGCGGTGGTTGAAGCGCCCGGCGATGTCGCGCGCCATTTCCAGGTGCTGGATCTGGTCGCGGCCTACGGGCACCTTGCGCGCATTGAACATGAGGATGTCGGCAGCCATGAGCACCGGGTAGCTGAACAGGCCCATGGTGATGCCGAAGTCCGGGTCCTCGCCCGCGGCCTCGTTCTCGGCGACCTGGGCCTTGTAGGCGTGGGCACGGTTCATGAGGCCCTTGGCCGTCGCACAGGTCAGCAGCCAGGTCAGTTCGGGAATCTCGGGGACGTCGCTCTGGCGGTAGAACACGGCTCGGTCGGTGTCCAGCCCCAGCGCCAGCCACGTGGCCGCGATCTCCAGCGTCGAGCGGTGGATGCGCTCGGGCTCGAAGCACTTGACGAGTGCGTGGTAGTCGGCCAGGAAGTAGAACGAGTCGAAGGCCTCGTCGCGGCTCGCGGCAACGGCCGGCTTGATCGCGCCGACGTAGTTGCCCAGGTGCGGAGTGCCGGTCGTCGTGATGCCGGTCAGGACGCGGGTCTTGGAAGTCATCGGCGGGCGGCGGAACTGGGTGCGGACAGGCCGCTATTGTAAGGAAAGCGGACCGGCCTCATTCCCCGCGATGGACGGGTTGGGGCTCCATGTCGTCGCCGACGGCAACCATGACGAGCTCCCCCTGTATGGCCAGCTCCTGGGACCCATCCTGCGGATCCTCGCGGTAGATCGAAACGCCCACGGTCATGCTGCTGCTGCCCACGCGCTGGATTTCCCCGACGAGCTCCACGATGCTGCCCTCCGGAATCGGGACCTTGAAGTCGACGCGGTCCATCGAAACCGTGACCACCTGGCAGCGCGCGTAGCGCGTCGCGGTCAGGAACGCGACCTCGTCCATCCACTTCATCGCCGTGCCGCCGTAGAGCGTGGCGATCGGATTCGTGTCCTGCGGAAAGACGAGCTTGGTGATCCGCGTCCGAGCGTGTTCGGCGCGTTCGGTATCGACCACGGCGCGCTCCATCGAGAGATCCAGGGGTCATTCTAGACGCAGTGCCGGCCGTGAACGGGGCAAAAAAGACCCGGGCACGGGGCCCGGGTCACGCAAGCGTCGAAGCGATGCCTCAGGCGGCGGCCTGCAGCGAGGCCTCGCCGTCGGTTTCGAGCACGCCGGCCACGGCGTGCATGACCGAGGCGATACGCACCGCGTCCTGGATGGCCTGGACGGTGACGCCGGCCTTGACGAGGATCTTCTCGTGGCTGTCGATGCACAGCCCGCAGCCGTTGATGGCCGAGACCGCCAGGCTCATGAGCTCGAAGTCCGCCTTGTCGATGCCGGGATTGCCGATGACGGTCATGCGCAGGCGTGCCGGAAGGTTGGCATATTCCTCGTTGCCCGCCAGGTGCACGAAGCGATAGTAGATGTTGTTCATGCCCATGATGGCGGCCGCGGCGCGGGCGCCCTTGAGGCCGGCCTCGTCGAGGTGCTCGGAGGCGGCCGACTCGACGGCGCGGACGAGGCCCACGTTTCGGCTGGCGATGGCCGTGGCCACGGCAGTACCCCAGACCTGGGTCGGCGACAGGTGATCGTGCTGTTCGATGTCGAGCACGTTGCCGAAATTGATCTTGAGGTCCTTGGCGTAGTCGGGAATCTGCTGCTTGATGCTGTCGATGCTCATCGTGCGCTCCTGCCCGGCCCGCAGTCGGCGAACCGGATCACTGTTTCGAAACAAGAAGGACCGGCCGCCGGGCGGCCGGTCCGTCGAAAGCCGGGACCGGGAGGGTCAGGCGGCCTTCAGGTGGTCTTCGCCCGGCTGCCAGTTGCAGGGGCAGAGTTCGTCGGACTGCAGCGCGTCGAGGATGCGCAGCGTCTCCTTCGGGTTCCGGCCGACATTCATGTCGGTCACGGAAACGTGGCGGATGACGCCCTGCGGATCGACGAGGAACGTGGCACGCGTGGCCACGCCTTCTTCCTGGTGCAGGATGCCGAGGGCGCTCGACAGTTCGCGCTTGACGTCGGCCAGCATCGGGATCTTCAGATCCTTGAGGTCGTCGTGGTGCTGGCGCCATGCCAGGTGCACGAACTCGGTGTCGGTGCTGGCGGCCAGGACCTGGCAGTCGCGATCGGCGAAATCGTCGGCCAGGTCGCTGTAGGCCTTGATCTCGGTCGGGCAGACGAAGGTGAAGTCCTTCGGGTAGAAGAACACCAGCAGCCACTTGTCGGGATAGGTGTTGGAATCGATGTCGGTGAATGCCGTCTCGATATCGGTGCCGGTGGTAGCCTTCAGGTTGAAGTTCGGGAACTTGTCGCCAATGGTCAACATCTCTGGATTCTCCTGAGTGTGATGGATTCGGGTCGAAAAAGATTTCCCGGCGGAATCGCCGGACACGCGTATTATCGGGATGCCCGCTGATAATTCAAATTGATTGTTCTTATATTTGGCATAGGCTTTTGTTATTCCTCAACGCTGCCGGGCATCTACGCGCACTCGATAGGGATTGCCAATCCGAATATCAACGGTCATAGTCGGAAAGAATGGTAGACTCCGGCCGATGAACCTACGCGCCCTGCACTATCTCGTCACGCTGGCCGACGTGCGTCATTTCAGCAAGGCCGCCGAACTCTGCCACGTCAGCCAGCCGACACTGAGCACCCAGATCCGGAAACTCGAGGAGGAACTCGACGTGCAGCTCGTCGAGCGTTCGCCACGCCAGGTCATGCTGACCGAGGTCGGCGAGGACGTCGTCGAGCGGGCCCGGGCCATCCTCAGCGAGTCCGACGCGATCCGCGCGATCGCGCGCCGCGCCCGGGACCCGCATTCGGGCACGCTGCGCCTGGGCCTGTTCCCGACGCTGGCGCCCTACCTGCTGCCCCACGTGGTCCCGGAATTGCGCAACCGCTTCCCTCGACTGTCGCTGCGCCTGTTCGAGGAAAAGACCGAGGACGTCATCAGCATGCTGACCCAGGGCCGGCTCGATGCCGGGCTGCTGGCGCTGCCCGTGGAATCGGAGCAGCTGGCCACGCGCGTGCTGTTCGAAGAGCCCTTCGTGCTGGCGCTGCCGGAAGGCCATGCGCTGGCGAAGAAGCGCAGCATCGTCCTCGACGACCTCGAGGACGAGGAACTGCTGCTGCTCGAGGACGGCCACTGCCTGCGCGAACAGGCGCTCGAGGTCTGCCAGCTGGCCGGGGCCCACGAGAAGCTGGATTTCCATGCCACGAGCATGGAGACGCTGCGCCAGATGGTCGCGGCCGGAACCGGCATCACGCTCATGCCCGTCATGGCCGTCAACGCGCCCGTGGCACCGACACGCAACCTGGTCACGCGGCCGTTCGCGCAGCCCGGCCCGAAGCGCACGATCGCACTGGTCTGGCGCAAGTCCTCTGCGCTGAGCCCCTTCCTCGAGGAACTGGCCGAGGTCTTCGCCGGCATCGACCCGGATTTGCTGAAACCCTGAAGCCAGCAATCGGGGAGTAGCACAGGGGCTACGTCCCTTGGGGCAAGTCCGAAGCCTCCTCCGAACGTCGATCGCCTGTGAGCACGTGACGGGGGTGTTCTCGTTCCCATCCCCACGGACATCGCCGTTGGGCTACTCCTCGTGCCTTCGTTTGCTCACGGCGCCAAGGGTCGACTTTGCTGCGGACCGGTACACCGCGTCATCGGTGCACGCGGTCCACACGCCAGCCCCGACCCCTTACCCCTGAATTTCTTTCATCTCTCGTCGATCGGCGGGACTTCCCGGTCGTCCGGACCCGTGTAGTCGGCGCTGGGCCGGATGATCCGGTTATTGGCGCGCTGCTCCATGACGTGGGCGCACCAGCCCGTGACGCGCGACATCACGAAGATCGGCGTGAACAGGCCCGTCGGGATGCCCATGAAGTGGTAGG
>JAWVZQ010000161.1:0-5721 GCA_033722095.1 Wenzhouxiangellaceae bacterium
AACCGAGCCGGACTGGCCGGGGGAAGCCGAGAGGCATCGCCTCGCATACGTTTCGGGGCTTTCCGATGAGCTTCCCGAGCAGGCGGTCAGTGAAGAAGAGGAGATCGAGCTGGCCTCCGGGGGCGAAGAGTCGGAGCCCAGCGTTGCCGTATCGGGGATCGCCGCTCCGGAGTCGCCTGAACCGGAACAATCTCGAGAGACGGACGAATCGGAGGCTTTACAGGAAGCGATTGCCTTGTTCAACACTTATCGCTCTTTGATCAACGCGCAAGCGCCGGCCCGGCTGGACCGCGTAGTGAGAGGAATTCCCGGTGTCTGCGAAACGGTTCGTTGCGCCGACCTCAAGCGGGCCATACTGGTCAGCGTGATCACCGATTCCGCTTCGGAGCGGCAACTCCTCGAGTTGGATATTCGAGCAGAGGGCGATCGTGCGAGCATCGACAGGATGTTTCGCCAGTTGTTTCCGGACTCCGAAGCCTCATGAAGAGGTCTCTGCAACCGGCCTTTTGATCAGGCAAACGGTGCAGCTACGGCGGGCGAGCGCTCCATCTCTCGCCAGTACCGCTACGCTGGAGGTGGGGGCACTGCGACCACGAGCGCTTCGCCCGATCGTCGAATTCATTCACAAGAGGATTCAGCCATGCCCAGCTTCGACGTCGTCTCGGAAGTCGACCATCACGAACTGTCCAATGCCGTCGACCAGGCCAATCGAGAGGTCTCGACGCGGTTCGACTTCAAGGGCACCGATTCCTCGTTCGAACTCGACGAGAACCGGATCCGGCTGAAGTCCGGGTCCGAATTCCAGCTCGACCAGATGCGCGACATCCTCTACAACAAGCTTTCCAAGCGCGGCGTGGACATCGAGGGCCTCGAGACCGAGGAGCCGGAAGCATCGGCGAAGACGGCCACGCAGGAAATCCGCGTCCGCGAGGGCATCGATGCCGACCTGGCCAAGCGCATCGTGCGCACGATCAAGGACTCGAAACTCAAGGTGCAGGCCAGCATCCAGGGCGACCAGGTCCGCGTGACCGGCAAGAAGCGCGACGACCTGCAGGCCGCGATCGCCCTGATCAAGGACGCCGAACTCGGCCAGCCGCTGCAGTTCAAGAACTTCCGGGATTAGGGGGCGAAACCCGAAACCCGAAACCCGAAAGCCGAAAACCGAAAGCCGAAAGCCCTAGAGGATGAGCGCGAAGGCGCAAAGGCGCGAAGGGAAAATCGAGAAAATGGCTTTTGTATCAAAACCGCAGAGCAGCGCGCACGGCCATTGGCATGGGATTCTCCCGACGCCGGTTTTGACGGAACGATCGAAATTCCATTCAGGGCCTGCGGCCGCTCACCAAAGGCATGGCCCTCGGGCTACTCCCGGCGCCTGGATGAAGATTTCCCGATTTTTCTCTTGGCGCCTTCGCGTCTTCGCGCGCATCCTCTAAAGGGCCGATGGCACCCCACCCGCAATCTTGACGAGCCCCGCGGTCGCATCCCGTAGAATCGCCGCATGCTGCTCGACATTCCTCCGCTGACGCTGCTGGCCACGTTCCTGGGGCTGACGGCCATCATCGCGATGCGCTACATGGCGATCTCGGGGCTGTTCTACTGGCTGCTCTGGGGCAGGCCGCCGGGGCGCGTGGGTGCGATGAAACTCATGAAGGGCGTGCCGAAGAAGGGCGCGGTACGCCGCGAGATCACGTGGTCGCTGCTGTCCTCGTTCATCTACGCGGCGCCCGCGGCGATCGTCTTCGAGCTCTGGCGCCTGGGCGGCACGGCCGTCTACACCGACATCGACGCCTACCCGCTGTGGTGGATTCCGGTCAGCGTGTTCGTCTACCTCTTCCTGCACGACACGTGGTTCTACTGGACCCATCGCGCGATGCATCACCCTAGGCTTTTCCGCGTCATGCACCGCGTGCACCACGAGTCGCGCCCGCCGACGCCGTGGGCGGCTTTTTCTTTCCATCCCTGGGAATCGGTGCTCGGCGCGGTCTTCCTGCCGCTCGTGGCGCTCGTCGTGCCGATCCACGTCGGCGCCATCCTGTTCATCCTGACGCTGATGACGCTGGCGGCCGTGTTCAACCACTCCGGCTACGAGATCTTCCCGAAGTGGTGGCTGCGCGGCCCGCCGGGACGCCACCTGATCACGGCCGCGCACCACGACCTGCACCACAAGAACCCGAACACGAACTACGGGCTGTATTTCCGGTTCTGGGACAAGGTCATGGGCACCGACGTCATGGAGACCGAATATCCGTTCCTGCGAAAACGGGAGGGGAAAGGGAGCAGGGGCTAGGGAGTGGTTCGGCGCAAGCGTCGAATTCCTCTAGAGGATGGACGCCAGGACGCAAAGGGGCGAAGGGCGCAAGGAAAGGCTTCGGGAGAAATCCATTCGCGGCCTGCGGCCGCTCACCCAAGGGACTTGGCCCTTGGGCAACGACGTCGACGCTGGAATTCGGGGACGGCGCTGGTTGCGTAGCCCGGGGTCACACCCCCGGGGCCATCTTCCCCCGGATCGGCGTCCGGAAAGCAGATCGTTCTCGTCCCAACGGGCGTAGCCGTTGGGCTACTCCTCGTGCCGGGATCAACACTTTTCCGATTCTCTCTTCGCGCCTTTGCGCCTTCGCGCCCATCTTCCAGCGGCGGGAGGCGCCGACGCCCGCGGAGACTGTTCGATCCTGCGTCAGATCCTGCTCTCGAGCTCCGGGACGATGTCGAACAGGTCGCCGACGAGGCCGTAGTCCGCGACCTCGAAGATCGGGGCCTCGGGGTCCTTGTTGATCGCCACGATGGTGCCGGCGTCCTTGATGCCCGTGAGGTGCTGGATGGCGCCCGAGATGCCGATCGCGAAGTAGAGCTCCGGGGCGATGATCTTGCCGGTCTGACCGACCTGCAGCTCGTTGGGGACGTAGCCGGCATCGACGGCCGCGCGCGACGCGCCGACTGCTGCGCCGAGCTTCTTGGCGAGGCTGTAGATGATCTCGAAGCCTTCCGACGAGCCCATGGCACGGCCGCCGGAGACGACGCGGTCGGCCGTCTGCAGGTCCGGGCCCTCGCCGCCGCCCGTCTCGACCTTGACGAAGCGGGTATGCGACACGCTGCCCGAGGCCGGCTCGCGCAACTCGATCTCGCAGGCCGAGTCGCCCTCGGCCGCGGCCGAGTACGAGGCCGAGCGGATCGTGGCCACGACGCAGCGGTCTGCGGGCGCCTTGACGGTGACGATGGCATTGCCGGCGTAGATCGGACGCTTGAACGTATGTGCGTCGACGACCTCCTGGATGTCGGAGACCTGGTTGACGCCGATCAGCGCGGCGGCGCGCGGCATGACGTCCTTTCCGAACGTCGTCGACGGGCCGAGCACGTGCGTGTAGTCAGCGGCCAGGGCCTCGATCTCGGGGGCCAGGCGGGCTGCCGTCGGGTCGCGGAAGTCGTCGTGCTCGATGCGCAGGACGCGCGTGGCGCCTTCGAGCTTCGCGGCCTCGTCGGCCACGGTGCTGCCGGCTTCGGCGAACACGGCGATGTCGATGTCGTCGATGCCGAGGTCCAGCGCGCCCTTCAGCGTCTTGGCCGTGGCCGTGTTCAGTCGGCCGTCCTCGTGCTGGGCGATGATCAGTACGCGTGCCATCAGAGCAGTCCCTTGTTCTTGAGTTCGTCGACGAGTTCGTCCACCGACTCGAGGATCTTTCCGCCGCTGCGCTTCGGCGGCGGCGCGAACTCGACGTGTTCCAGCGCGCCTTCGTTGTCGACGCCGAGCTCGTCGAGCGGAATCTCGTCGAGCGGCTTGCGCTTGGCCTTCATGATGTCGGGCATCTTGACGAAGCGCGGCTCGTTGAGGCGCAGGTCCGAGGTCAGCACGGCCGGCAGATCCACTTCCAGCGTCTCGAGGCCGGCATCGACCTCGCGCGTGACCGTGGCCGTGTCGCCGTCGAGCGCGACGGCCGAAGCGAACGTGGCCTGCGGACGGTCCCAGAGCGCGGCCAGCATCTGGCCGGTCTGGTTGTTGTCGTCGTCGATGGCCTGCTTGCCGAGAAAGACGATGCCCGGTTCCTCGCGCTCGACGAGCTTCAGCAGGACGCGCGCGGCGGCCAGCGGCTGCACGGCCTCGTCGGTGACCACGTGCAGCGCCCGGTCGGCGCCCATGGCCAGTCCGGTCCGCAGTTGCTGCTGGCAGTCCTTGCCGCCGATCGAGGCCACGATGACCTCCTCGGCGTTGCCGGCTTCCTTGATGCGCAGCGCTTCTTCGAGCGCGATCTCGTCGAACGGGTTGATCGACATCTTGACGCCCTCGGTCTCGACGCCGGTCCCGTCGGACTTCACGCGCACGCGGACGTTGTAGTCGACGACGCGCTTGATGGGAACGAGGATCTTCATGGCCACTCCGTCGGTGGATTCGCGATGATTCGGTCAGCCGAATATTGTAACGCTTCGCGTCCCGTCATTCGTCGCCGCCCCTGCACGGCCCGGCCGGGCGAGCGCTATCATCCGGACTCGCCCCGAAGACGCGTCCCGCCACGCCATGAACCCCGTCCTCCGACTGCTCGACGAAGCCCGCGAACGCGCCCGGCCGCTGGTCATGGGCATCCTGAACACGACGCCGGATTCGTTTTCCGATGGCGGGCGTTTCGACGACGTCGAGCGCGCGCTGGCCCATGCGCGCGAGATGGCCGCCGCCGGCGCCGACCTCGTCGACGTGGGCGGCGAATCGACGCGGCCCGGCGCCGGCGCCGTCGACGCGGCCGAGGAAATCGAGCGCGTCGTTCCCGTGATCGAGGCCATCACGAGCCGGCTCGACGTCCCCGTTTCGATCGACACGATGAAGCCCGAGGTCATGCGCGCGGCGGCCCGGGCCGGCGCGGCGATGATCAACGACGTCAATGCCCTGCGCGCCGAGGGCGCGCTCGAGGCCGCGGCCGCGGCGGGCCTGCCCGTCTGCCTCATGCACATGCAGGGCACGCCGCGGACGATGCAGGCCGACCCGCGCTACGACGACGTCGTCGAGGACCTGCTCGCGTTCTTCCGCGACCGCATCGCCGCATGCACCGCGGCCGGCATCCCCGAGCGACAGATCGTGCTCGACCCGGGCTTCGGCTTCGGCAAGACGCTGGAGCACAACCTGCGGCTACTGGCCGAGTTCGAGCACTTCGGCGCGCTCGGCCACCCGCTGCTGGCCGGCATCTCGCGCAAGTCCATGCTCGGGACGATCACGGGCCGCGAGGTCGCCGACGAGCGCGTCGCCGCCTCGGTGGCCGCCGCGGTGCTGGCCGCCGAGCGCGGGGCCGACATCGTCCGCGTCCACGACGTCGCCGAGACCGTCGACGCGATGAAGGTGCTCGCCGCCATGCGCCGCGGCGGCGTGTAGCGGGAAGATACGAACCGAAAGCCTCGAGAAGCGCACAGGGAGTAGCCCAAGGGCTACGTCCCTTGGGATGGGAAGGAGCACCTCTCCGGACGCGCGATCCGCGGAATGGCCGACCCCCGATCGCGGCCCGTTCGCCTCGATACCGAACCGATCGTCCGGCGGAGGCTCGAATCTCATCCCAACGGGCGTAGCCGTTGGGCTACCCGGGATGCGCGACGCCGACCTCGTAGCCCAAGGGCTACGCCCCTTGGGGCCGATTCCGGAATCGGTCGTCCGGAGATGTCCTCGTTCACACCCCAACGGACGTAGCCGTTGGGCTACACGCGTGGATCGGCGATTTTCCGGGTAGCCCAAGGGCTACGCCCCTTGGG
>JAWVZQ010000162.1:0-5661 GCA_033722095.1 Wenzhouxiangellaceae bacterium
AGAGCGCCTCCGGGTCCCAGCGATCAGCGTGCGCCGTCGAGGCGACGAGCAGGCATGCGGCGAGTCGGAGAATGCGTTTCACGAGCGAAGCCTCCCTGGCGTCGATGGGACGATCGGACGCGCGGCGACCGCTCGTGAGAGCTCATCGGGATCGGAAGCCGCCAGCGCCAACTGGACTTTCAGGATAGCCACGGCCTGCGTATGGGGTCAAGGAGGCGGATCGCCGATGATGACTTCCGGCTCAGGCGCCGTTCAGCTTCGCCGAGGATACTGGCGCCCTGGGTCATTCAACGAGGGAGTGCGAAGCATGAATCACTGGATTCGAAGCGCGACGATCGCCGGTCTGGCCGTGGTGCTGTCCGGCTGCGTGGTGGCCATCGGCAACGAGGACTTCGAGCGCGATTCGCGCTGGCAGGAAATCCAGCGCGAGAACAGCGCGGCCGTGGAGCGACTCGAGCTCGGCATGAGCGTCGACGAGGTCCGCGGGCGCATGCCGCATCCGCCCGAGTTCAGCGAGGCCTTCGTCATCGAAGGCGTCGAGTACCGGACGCTGTTCTACCGCACGCGGCGCGTCGAGGCCGACGGCGAGACGACCGTCGACGAGACCACGCCCGTGATCTTCGCCGATGGCCGGCTCGATGCATGGGGCCGCGAGGCCTGGCGGTCGCTGATCGGCGACCCTTCGCAGACCCGGTAGCGCCTCGCGTCCGGGCCCGGACTCCCGGTCGTCGTTCGCGGCCCTTCCGCGGGCGGGGCCCGGGTCCGGTTCGTGTCGTCGCCTGCGGCCATCCCGCCATCGTCTATGCTCTCGGACTGGGTTCCGGGAGCCGAAGGTGAAGAAGAGCCAGGCCGCATCGAAGACCGCCGATTCCGCGGCGCCGTCCTGGCTCGGCGCCATGCAGACGGCACTGGTCCTCGTCGAGCCCTCCGGCGCGATCGCACGCCTGAATCCGGCCGCCGAGGACCTGATGGCATCCCGCTCCTCAGATGATGCGGGCTTCGAACACGTCCTCTCGGCTTCCGGCCTGCTCGAGCTCTGCCGCCGGGCCGACGAGGAAGGACGGCCCGTCGCTTCGCAGGACCTTCCGTGGACGCTGCAGGGCGCGGCGAGGTGGCTGGATGCGCGGGCCGCCCGGCTGCCCGGCGGGGAGGTGCTGCTCGAGCTGCAGGATGCCGAACCGCGCCGTCGGGCCATGCACGACCGCAGTCGGCGCGCCAGGCGCGCACTCTCGCACCAGGTCATCCGCCAGCTCGCCCACGAGGTCAGGAACCCGCTGGCCGGCCTGCGCGGTGCAGCCCAGGTGCTCGATCGCAGGGACCTCGACAGCGAGGGCCGGGAGCTCGTCGACATCGTCCGCGACCAGGTCGACCGGCTCGACGCACTCGTCGGCCAGTTGCTGGGTCATGGCCGGACGCTGGAATTCGCGACCGGCAACGTCCACGCGCCGATCGACGCGGCGCGCGCGCTGCTCGAGGCGGAGGCCGGCGGCCGGTGCCGCTTCGAGCGTGACTACGACCCGAGCCTGCCGACTCTGCGCCTCGACGAGAACGCCCTCCAGCAGGTGGTGCTGAACCTCGGCCGCAATGCGCTGCAGGCCGGCGCCCGGTGCGTGGCCCTGCGCACGCGCGCCTGGACCGGAACCAGCGTGCACGGCGCGCCCTGTCGCCTCGCGGTCTCGCTCGAGGTCGAGGACGACGGCCCCGGCGTGCCCGACGAACTGCTCGATTCGCTGTTCTTTCCACTCGTGACGAGCCGTCCCGACGGCACGGGCCTCGGGCTTTCGATCGCCCAGGAGATCGTGGAGCGCCATGCCGGCGAGATCGACCACGAGCGGCGCCAGGCGCGGACCGTCTTCCGCGTGCTTCTGCCCGTGGCGCGACCGGAGCGGAGGCATGACTGAGGCGAAGGCCTGCGTCTGGGTCGTCGACGACGACGCCTCGATCCGCCGCGTGCTCGGCCGTGCGCTCGCCGATGCCGGCTACGCATGCCGGGAGTTCGAGTCGGTCGCCGCGGTGCGCGATGCGCTGGAGGAAGAATCCCCGGACGTGCTGATCACCGACCTGCGGATGCCCGGGGAGCCGGGGCAGGTCCTGTTCGATATGCTGGAGGCGCCGGTCATCGTCATGACGGCCTACGCCGACCTGGATACCACGGTCGAGGCCATGAAGCGCGGGGCCTTCGATTTCCTGCCCAAGCCGTTCGACCTCGACGAGGCGACGGACCTGGTCGGCCGTGCGCTCGAGGCCCGGTCCGGCCGCAATCCCTCCGCGTCCGCACCGCCCGGCCTCGTCGGTGAAAGTCCCGTGATGCGCGCGCTGTTTCGCACCATCGGTCGGCTGGCTTCGAGTTCGTTCGGCGTGCTGTTGACCGGCGAATCCGGCAGCGGCAAGGAACGCATCGCGCGGGCGCTGCACGATTCGTCACCGCGCGCGGCCGGTCCGTTCGTGGCGCTCAATGTCGCCGCGCTTCCGGCCGACCTCCTGGAGTCGGAACTCTTCGGCCATGAGAAGGGCGCATTCAGCGGTGCCGACTCGGCCCGTGCCGGCTACTTCGAGCAGGCCGACGGCGGAACGCTGTTCCTCGACGAGATCGGCGAGATGCCGCCGGGCCTGCAATCGCGGCTGCTGCGCGTGCTCGACGACGGTACCTTCTATCGCCTCGGCGGCCGCCGGCCCGTCCGCGTCGACGTCCGCATCCTGGCCGCGACTCACCGGAATCTGGAGCAGGCCGTGGCCGACGGTGCATTCCGCGAGGACCTCTGGCACCGGCTCAACGTCGTGCCGCTGACCGTCCCGCCGCTGCGCGAGCGGCCCGAGGACGTCGGCCCGCTGCTCGAGCACTTTCTCGCGCGTGCGGGCGAGGAGGTCGGGGCCGACCCGAAGCGGCTGACGCCCGCGGCCCGGCAGCGGCTGGCGGCTCACGACTGGCCCGGCAACGTCCGCGAACTCGTCAATCGGTGCCGGCGCTGGACGGCGCTCGTGCCCGGTGCGCGCATCGACGTCGACGACCTCGACCTCGACTCGGCGTCCGACGAGCCCGACTGGGCCGAGGCAGTGCGGGCCTGGGCCCGCGCCCGGCTCGCAGAGGACGGTCGGGCGTCCATGTCCGAGGCCGTGGAGCGACTCGAGCAGGTGCTCATCGACGAGGCGCTGAAGGCCACGGATGGACGCCGCGGCGAGGCCGCCCGGCGGCTCGGCATCGGCCGCAACACGCTGACGCGCAAGCGACGCGACTGACTCCGCACCGATCCGGTGCAGATCGCTTCCGGGATGCACCGCATCGGTGCGGAGGCGTGCGGCCGGATTGACCTCACATGCCCTGAAATCAACGACCTGTGACGTCTGGCATGCGACTTGCTCTGTCGAGGAGAGGCGCTCCCGCGAGCGCCGCCCATTCATCGGAGAGATCGCCCGCCATGAAACTGATCACCGCCATCATCAAGCCCTTCAAGCTCGACGACGTCCGCGAGGCGCTCGCCGACGTCGGCGTGCAGGGCATGACCGTCAGCGAGACGCGCGGCTTCGGCCGTCAGAAGGGGCATACCGAGCTCTATCGCGGCGCCGAGTACGTCGTCGACTTCCTGCCCAAGATCAAGCTCGAGATCGCCGTGCCCGACGACGACGTCGAGCGCGTGATCGAGACCGTCAGCGAGACCGCGCACAGCGGGCGCATCGGCGACGGAAAGATCTTCGTCACGGCGCTGGAGCGCGTGGTCAGGATCCGTACGGGCGAAATCGACGAATCGGCACTCTGAGGGGGCGACTGCAATGATCGAACTCGAATATGCACTGAACACGTTCTACCTGCTCGTCTGTGCCGCCCTGGTGATGTGGATGGCAGCCGGCTTCACGATGCTCGAGGCCGGGCTGGTCCGGTCACGCAACACCGTCGAGATCCTGACCAAGAACGTTGCGCTGTACGCGATCGCCTGCCTGATGTATTTCCTCGTCGGCTACCGCTTGATGTACCCGGCCGACGGCGCGCATGCGCTCTGGCCCGGGCTCGGGTTCGGCATCGGGCCCGAGCACGCCTCGGGCGCCGTGGCCGCCGGCGGTATCGCCTACGCCCACCTGGCCGACTTCATGTTCCAGGTGGTCTTCGTCGCCACGGCCATGTCCATCGTCTCGGGCGCCGTGGCCGAGCGCATGAAGCTCTGGTCGTTCCTGGCCTTCGCCGTGGTCATGACGGGCGTGATCTATCCCTGGCAGGGCTACTGGTCCTGGGGTGGCGGGCTGCTCGCCGACCTCGGCTACTCCGACTACGCCGACGGCGGCATCGTGCACATGGCCGGTGCTGCAGCCGCGCTGGCCGGCGTGCTGCTGCTCGGCCCGCGTGCCGGCAAGTACGCGCCCGACGGGCGGCCGCGCGCCATCCCCGGCGCGAACCTGCCGCTGGCCACGCTCGGGATGTTCGTGCTCTGGATGGGCTGGTTCGGTTTCAACGGCGGTTCGGAACTCGCCGTGGCCGGCGTCGGCTCTGCCAACGCCGTGGCGAAGGTGTTCGTCAATACCAACCTGGCCGCGGCGGCCGGGCTCGTCGCGGCGCTGCTGTTCGCGCGCCTGCTGTTCGGCAAGGCCGACCTGACCATGGCGCTCAACGGCGCTCTTGCAGGTCTCGTGGCGATCACGGCCGGCCCCGCGGCGCCCGACCCCTGGCTGGCCGTGCTGATCGGTCTGGCCGGCGGACTGCTCGTGGTCGTCTCGATCATCGGCTTCGATCGATTCGGGATCGACGATCCCGTCGGTGCCATTTCGGTCCACGGGACCTGCGGCGTCCTCGGCCTGCTCGTCGTCCCGTTGTCGAACTCCGACGCCTCGTGGGGTGCGCAGATGGCCGGCATCAGCCTCATCGCCGGCTTCGTGTTCATCCTCAGCCTCGGCGTCTGGGCCCTGCTTTCCGTGACGCTGGGCATCCGCGTCGACCCCGAAGACGAGCGCAAGGGGCTGGATTTCGCGGAGTGCGGGATGGAGGCGTATCCGGACTTCGCACACGGCGGCGACTGAAAAATCGCAGTTGCGCTGCTGCGGACGCCGGGATCGGCGCTCGGCGGTGCTCGCGATCCTCGTGCACCTTCGCGTGCACTGCGGTCGCTGCGCTCCGGCAATCACCGATCCCGGCGCCCTCGCGACGCGCAACGGCAATTTTTCCTGTATCAGGGGAAAAGGGTCGCGGCTCGGCGGTGCTCGGGTTCCTCATGCACTCTTGGGTGCATTGCGGACTCCTGTGCGCCGGCGGCCACCGCCACGCGGGCGCTCGCTACGCCCCTCACCGATTTCAACCCGCTCTGGAAGCACGGTGGCTTGGTGCCGGTATCCTCGCGACGCGCAACGGCGATTTTTCCTGTATGAGGGGAAAAGGGTCGCGGCTCGGCGGTGCTCGGGTTCCTCATGCACTCTTGAGTGCATTGCGGACTCCTGTGCGCCGGCGGCCACCGCCACGCGGGCGCTCGCGACGCCCCTCACCGATTTCAGCGGGTCGGGACGAGCTGGATGTTCCGGGCTCACGATCCTCATGCACTCGCATGTGCACTGAGGTCGCTGCGCGGAGCCTGTCCCGACTCGATCCGGCGGCAATCGCAGATCGAGTTCGTAGCGTCGCGCCTCTGCCGTCGCGCCACCGGGGCCGGTTGTCGGAGGAGCCTTGCCGCACGCGTGCGCGCC
>JAWVZQ010000163.1:0-5600 GCA_033722095.1 Wenzhouxiangellaceae bacterium
CCGCCGACACGGGGATTTTCAATCCCCTGCTCTACCAACTGAGCTACCTGGCCCCTGGAGGTCGTTCCGGGCGTCGCGGCAGGGCTGCCGCGAGCCGCGTATTAGACCGTGGATGGGCGCGGAAGTCAACCCCGATCGGGGCCGGAATCCGTCGGCTCGGAGGCCGGGCCCTCGTCGTGCCGAAGCGCGACGACGGAGGTCCGGACGCGCGTCGTGCGCTCCCCGTCGGCGTCCTTTTCCATGGCCGTCCAGGCGGCCAGGAGCTTGTCGTCGGGAAGCACGGCCAGCGCCGGGAAGCCGCTGGCGCGGCCGCCCGCGAGCGCGGCGAGTTCGCGGCGGGAGGTCTCGCGTCCATTGGCGTCGAAAGTCGCCATGCGCAGCACGCTGCCGTTGTCGCCCTCGTCGAGCCAGGCCAGCACCCAGCCGTGCTCCAGAGCGCGGACCTGGACGCGGCCGAGCGCGCTGCCTTCGGAGAACCGCATCGGCGCCGGGAACGTGGCGCCGGCGTCCTGCGAAAGCGCCATCTTCACGACGGGCACGGCGTCGGCCATCGTGAACCAGGCCACGGCCACGTCGTCGCCGCGGGCCGCGACCGAGGGACCGTTGACGGGGCAGCCGCCGATGACCCAGCCGTCGGCGTGGACGGGACGGGACTCGGTCCACTCGCCGTCGATACGGCGAACGACGTGGATGTCCCGCACTTCGTCGGCCGTGCGGTTCCGGTAGACCACGACGGGGCCGGCGGCGGTCATCGCCGAGGCCGTCTGGCAACAGTCGCAGACGCGCTCGTCGAGCATCGCCGAGCCGGTGACGCCACCGGACGGCGAGACATGCGCCGTGCGCAGCGTCATCGCTTCCGGCATGGCTTCGGGCCGGCTTTCCTCGAGCGTGTGCCGGCCGTCGAGCCAGGTGATCCCGGCGCCGTCGCCGTCGGGAAAGACGCTGACGAAGCCGTGCTCGGTCTGCGTGCCGTCGCGGTGCACGGTCGCGGCTTGGGACCAGGAGGCTCCGTCGTCGCCGGAGACCGCGTAGCGAACGTCGTAGGCATAGGTCGGGCCGCCGCTGCGGACCAGCCACCAGGCCAGCCAGCTGCCGTCGCCGAGCACGGCCAGGCCGGGCGTGTCGGCCCAGTTGGCGAACCAGTCCTCGCCGCGGACGACCGTGCCGGGCCGCGAGAAGCGCTCGCCGTCGAAGGTCGAGAAGCGCAGGGCATGGCCGTCACCGTCGGGCGCCAGCCAGGTCAGCACGGCGCCGTCGGCGGTCGAGACCAGCGACGGGGCCAGCGAGCCGGTGCCGGCCGGAGAATGCGTCTCGTCGGTGCCGGCGCCAGCCGGGTTCGTCAGGGCCAGTAGCGCAGCCGCGGCCACGGATATCGCGGCCTGCCAGGCGGCTCGGCGTCGGTTTCGGGAAGCAGGGGAATCGGTCATCGGCTTGTACCGGGATCGTCCGGCCGTTAGCGTAGTCCCGACAGTGTCCCACCGAACGGAGTTCGCGTCATGACCATGGCCATGCCAATCGTGCGTCCCCTTCTCGTCGCCGCCAGCCTCGCGGTCGCCGCCTGCGCCTCGACGCCGCGAGAGGCGACCGATCCGCCGCCGTTCCTCGATTACGCGGGGGAAGACATCGACCGCATCCGCTTCGCCTATCTCTCGGACTGGCAGGCGCTGGGGCGCGATCACGTGGTGCTGAGCTTCGACCGCAACCGACACGTGCTCGTCGAACTCATGGAACCCTGCATCAGCGATGCGCGGCACGCGCGCGCCGTGGCGCTGGATCAGGCCATCGCCAACACGTTCCGGCGGCTCGATGGCCTGCGCATCGGCGGCAGGGTGTGCCGGATCGAGACGATGCGCCGATTCGACGCCGAGGCCTGGGCGTCCCGGAACAGCGGCTGAGCGCCGAGGCTCAGCCCTCGGGCGGGACGTAGCCCTCGGCGCGGTCGACCTCGCCGCCGAACAGGAAGGCCTCGGCCTGCTGCTCGAGGTACTTGCGGTGCTCGGGATTGATCGGCGAGAGACGCTTCTCGTTGATGAGCATGGTCTGGTGGGCCAGCCACTTCTGCCAGGCCTCGGCCGAGATTTCCTCGTAGATCCGCTCGCCCAGTTCTCCGGGCAGCGGCTTGCGTGCCAGGCCCTCGGCCTCGCGATCCAGGTAGACGCAGTGGACGGTTCGGGTCATGTTCGGTGTTCGTCGATCGGGTCGGGGACCGATGGTCTCACGGCAGCAGCCAGAATTCGACGAAGCGGTGCAGGTCCATGAGGACGAGCCATCCGGCCGCGGCCAGGAACGGGCCGAACGCGATGGGGACTTCGCGGCCCGTGAACCGCAGCGCGATGAGTGCGATGCCGACGAGTGCACCGACGCCGGCGGCCAGCAGGATCACGGCCGGCAGCACCTGCCAGCCGAACCAGGCGCCGATGGCCGCGAGCAGCTTGAAGTCGCCGAAGCCCATGCCTTCCTTACCGGTCAGCAGCCGGAAGGCGTGGTAGACGGACCACAGTACGAGGTAGCCGGCCGCTGCGCCGATGACGGCCGAGCCGAGATCGGTGAAGGTCCCGCCGACGTTGAGCAGCAGGCCGGCCCAGAGCAGCGGCAACGTGATCTGGTCGGGCAGCAGCTTGTGGTCGATGTCGATGCCGGCCGCGGCGATCAGCGCCCAGGTCAGCGCAAGCCCGGCCAGGCCCTCGGGCGTGGGGCCGAGCTTCCAGACCACGAGCACCGACAGCACGGCCGTCAATGCCTCGACGACGGGGTAGCGGGGTGAAATCTTCGCGCCGCAGTGCCGGCATCGTGCGCGCAGCAGCGCCCAGCTGACGATCGGAATGTTGTCGTACCAGGCAATCTTCTTGCGGCACTCGGGACAGCGCGACCGGCCCTCGGAGACGCCGGCCGGCTTCTCGCCCTCGGCGTCCGGAGGCAGGTCCAGCAGTTCGCGGCACTGGCACTTCCAGTCGTCGATGAGCGCGAGCGGAACGCGCAGGATCACGACGTTCAGGAAACTGCCGACGAGCAAGCCGAGGACGACGACCAGGCCGTAGAGCCAGGCCGGGGGGAGCTGCTGCAGCAATTCCATCGATTACATGACCGCTGCCATCTTGAAGATCGGCAGGTACATGGCCACGACGATCGAGCCCACGATGCCGCCGACGAGGATGATGATGAACGGCTCGAGCAGGCTCGAGAGGGCATCGACGGTGTTGTTGACCTCTTCCTCGTAGAAGTTCGCGACCTTCAGCAGCATCGCGTCGAGCGAGCCGGCCTCCTCGCCGATGGCCGTCATCTGGATGACCATGGGCGGGAACAGCCCCGTCTGCTGCATGGCCAGCTGCAGCTGATGGCCGGTCGCCACGTCCTCGCGGATCTGCATGGTGGCGTCGTTGTAGACCACGTTGCCGCAGGCCCCGGCCACGGTCTTCAGCGCGTCGACGAGGGGGACGCCGGCGGCGAAGGTCGTCGAGAGCGTGCGGGAGAATCGGCTCAGCGCGGCCTTTTCGAGGACGCTGCCGATGATCGGCAGCTTCAGGCTGACGCGGTCGACGAAGTGCGCGAACGACCGGTTGCGCTTCTTGAGCTGGATGAAGGCGATGACGGCACCGACGAGGATCAGCAGGTAGAGCCAGCCGATGCGCTGCAGCGACTCGGAGAGATTCACGATGAGACGCGTGAAGGCCGGCAGGTCGCCGCCGAAGCTCTGGAAGATGCTCTCGAACTGCGGGATCACGAACACGAGCAGGATGGCCGTCACGAGGATGGCCACGCCGACGACCGTCGCCGGGTAGAACAGCGCCTTCTTGATCTTGCCCTTGATCGACTCGATGCGTTCCTTGTAGGTCGCGATGTTGTCGAGGACCTGGTCGAGCACGCCGGCGCTCTCGCCCGAGGCGACAAGATTGACGTAGAGCTCGTCGAAGTAGGCCGGGTGCTTGGCCACGGCCTCGGCAAGCGTCGCGCCGGACTCGACGTCCGTGCGGATCCTGTTGATGAGTTTCTGCAGCCGCGGGTTCTCGGCCGCCGCCGCGATGATCTGGAATGCCTGGACGAGCGGGATACCGGCATTGAGCATGGTCGCGAGCTGGCGCGTGAAGACGGCGATGTCGCCGGCCTTGATGCGCTTGCCCGTCGCGCCGAACAGCGGCTTGGGCTTCTTGCGTACGCGCGAAGGCGTGATGCCCTGCTTGCGCAGTTCGGCTCGGACCAGCGTCTGGTTGCGAGCGGCGCGCTCGCCCTTCAGCGTCTTGCCGCGCTTGTCCTTGCCTTCCCAGAGAAAGACCTCGAGTTCTTCGCGCGTCGTTGCCATCCAGCTTCTCCTTCGGATCTCAGTCGCGGATCCCGATCGTCGCAGATACCAATCTGTCCGGTCCCCCCGAATCGCTATTCTGTGCGTTTCGGCCCTCGATTACAACGCCGGCCCCGTAGAGAATCCACAGGTTATTCGCATGTTTGGGCGCGATTCGTGATCATTTCGGTCAAACGCTCGGCCGCGGCCGGTGCCATGCCCAGCCCGTTTCGGTAGCCGCCGGCCTGGAGCCAGAGCCCGTCGGCGGCCGCGTGGCGGCCGATCGCCGGACGATCGTCGCGGATGCCGGGTCGCAGCCCCGCCCACTGCGCGACGAGGCGATCCGGCGTCAGCCGGGGACAGTGAGCCTGCGCCATCGCCATCAGCCGGTGCAGTGCCTCGCGCGTCGGCCGGGCATCGAAGCCGGCGCGCTCGACGGTCGAGCCGGCCAGCACGTGGCCGTCGGCGCGCGGGATCAGGTATCCGTCGGCGAGGTTGACGACATGGCGCGGCGTGCCGGGCTCGATGCGGAACAGCAGCATCTGGCCGCGGACCGGTGCGATGCCGAGCGTCGGCAGGCCCGAGGCTTCGAGCAGCGAATCGGTCCACGCCCCGGCTGCCAGCACCGTGCGGTCGGCGCGGAATGCCGTCCCGTCGGACAGCGTCGCGCCGATACAGCGGCCGCGCTCGAGATCCAGAGCGGCGACCGGTCGGTGCGCGAGGACTTCGACGCCGTGGGCGGCGAGATGCGCGACCAGCGCACGGGCCAGGCGGGGGTTGCGGACCTGGGCGACCTCGGGCAACAGCAGCGCGGGCGTATCCGGCCGGGCCAGCGCGGGCTCGAAGTCCCCGAGCCGGCCGCGTTGAAAGGGGGTGTGGCCGTGCGCCAGCCAGGCCTCGCCGGCCCGACCCGGATCGGCGGTCAGGACCAGGCCGCAGACGCGGTACTCGCTGTCGATGCCGGTTTCCTCGGCGAGCTCCGTGCAGAGCGCAGGGAAGAGCTCGCGGCTGCGCCGCACCAGGGACTCGACCGCGTCGGGGTAGGCCCAGGGCGGGACGGGGCACACGATGCCGCCGCCGGCCCAGGTGGATTCCCCTCCCGGCGTGCCCGCGTCGACGACGGTGACTTCGAGCCCGGCGCGGTGCAGCCACAGCGCCGCGGTCAGGCCGGCGACGCCGCCGCCGATGACGAGCGCATCGGCTTCGGAGCGTGGCTTCACTTCGGCGGCGTGCGCGGCGGGAACAGGCTCTCGATGAGCAGCAGCGCCACGCCGACGACGATGGCCGAGTCGGCGATGTTGAAGGCCGGCCAGTGCCAGCCGCC
>JAWVZQ010000164.1:0-5598 GCA_033722095.1 Wenzhouxiangellaceae bacterium
GGGCAGGCCGTCGATGTTGTAGGGAAGAAGGTCGCCGGCCGAGGTCTTCAATCGCCCCGTGCCGTCCAGCGTACGCAGCGCCTCGGCGCGGACCGGGTCCGAGCCGTAGATCTGGGAACCGTCGATCCAGGTCGTGACGACGTTGACCTGTTCGCGAGGGCGGTCGGGGCCCGTGCCCGTGGACGAGTCCCAGATCGAGCGCTCGAACGGCATCTCCCGGTCGCCGGCGCCATCGGGGTCGAACCAGGGATCGCCGGCCGGGATGGCGATCGGCATGGGTTCGAGCGGCTCGGCGACCTCGGTCAGGCCGATGTCGTGGTCGAGGAACTGGCCCCAGAGCCAGAACATGTCGCTGAGTCCCGAGGACTCCTCTAGCGGCTGCGGCTGACTGAGAACGGCGTTCGATACGGCTCGGGGACCGGGCCGGCCCGAGCCCGAAGGGGCCGACACGCCGTCGGCATAGGCCGGGGCCACGGCACGGCGAAGCGGCCGACCAGCCTGGCCCCATTCGGGATTCAGCAGATTGTTGCCGCTGCCGTCGATGCTGCGTGCCGGCATGCCGTTGCGCAGCGCGGGCCGCTCCCGGTCGGGGACCGCGAAGCGGGATTCGGAAGTGCGATTCGCCGATGGTCGTTCGTCGCGTTCGGCGGACACCGCCGGGAACGCCGAAGCCAGCGCCGCGACGAGCAGCGCCAGAGAGAAAAGCCGGGTTGTTCGGTTCATCGGGCGGTTACGACTCTCGACATCTCAAGCCGCGTCGAGTCTAGCAGAACGATGCGGCCTTTCCGAGCGCCGGGAATGCCGGCACGTCAGGGCAGGCCGGCGCGATCCTTGTCGTCGAGCCAGGCCTGGTCCGAGTCCTCTTCGATGCCCTCGAACAGGTAGGTCGACAGGTAGCGCTCCGCCGTGTCCGGAATCATGGCCAGGATCGTCGAGCCCTTCGGAGCCTGGTCCGCGACCTTCAGCGCGGCCGCGAAGGTGCCGCCGCCCGAGACGCCGGTGAAGATGCCCTCCCTCGCGGCCAGCGCCCGCGCCGTGTCGCGGGCATCGTCATCGTCGACGGGAAGGATCTCGTCGGCGATGGAGCGGTCCAGCACCTCCGGCACGAAGTCCGGGGTCCAGCCCTGGATCTTGTGGGGGGACCATTCCCCGCCCGACAGCAGTGCTGCGGCCTTCGGTTCCGTCGCCACGATCGTCAGGTCGGGGCGCGCGGCCTTGAGGACGCGACCGGCGCCGCTCATCGTGCCGCCCGTGCCCCAGCCGGTGACGAAGTAGTCGAGCCCGCGCCCCGCGAAATCGCGCAGAATCTCCGGGCCCGTGGTGCTGGCGTGGTAGGCAGGGTTGGCGGGGTTCTCGAACTGGCGAGCCAGGAACCAGCCGTGGCGTTCGGCCGCCTCGCGCGCGCGACGAACCATCCCGGAGCCCTTTTCCTCCTTCGGCGTCAGGATCACGCGCGCGCCGAGGGCGCGCATGAGCTTGCGACGCTCGATGGAGAAGGTCTCGACCATGAACGCGACGAAGGGATAGCCCTTTGCCGCGCAGACCATGGCCAGCGCGATGCCGGTGTTGCCGGACGTGGCCTCGACGACGGTCTGGCCGGGTTCGAGTTCTCCACGTCGCTCGGCGTCCTCGATGATGGCGATGGCGAGTCGATCCTTCACCGAGGCCATGGGATTGAAGAACTCGACCTTGACGAACATCTCCACGTGGTCGGGGGCGAGGCGGTTGATGCGGACGACGGGCGTGTTGCCGATCGTGGTGAGTATCGAGTCGTGGATCATCGTGCTCTCCGGGAGTCTTTCCACTCTTGGGCGCCCGCGGCACCGCAGGGCATAATGGCCACGATGATGCGCCACACGTCAGCACAGCGTCAATGAAGTCTCCCGCTGCCGCGTTGCCGCTCGCGGCGCCGTGCCGGAGCCTGCAGGCCGGTGCCGCGCTGCGCTGGTTGCGGCTTGGCTGGCGGGACCTGCGGGCGGGACTTCGGGTCAGCGGACTCTACGGCGCGGTCATCGCGCTGCTGAGTGCCGGCACGACCCTGCTGGCATGGAAGTTCGGCAGCACGGCGCTGGTGCTGGCGATGCTCTCCGGTTTCGTGTTCCTGGCGCCCCTGCTGGCCACGGGGCTCTACTCCGTGAGCCGGCAGTTGCACCGGAACGAGCGTCCGACGCTTCGGCAGACGCTCGTACGCATGCGCTCGGCGCTGGGCAACGCGCTGGTCTTCGCACTCGTCCTCATCGTCATCTTCCTGGTCTGGGTCCGGGCTGCCGTCATGGTCCACGTATTCTTCCCGACCAGCGGCGGTCTCGGCCAGTGGCTCACGTTCCTTTCGGTCGGCTCGGCGGTGGGCGCCATCTTCGCGGCCGTGACCTTCGCGGCCTCGGCATTCTCGTTGCCGATGATCGTCGACCGAGAGGTCGACATGATCACGGCCTGCATCACCAGCGTTCATGCGGTACTGCGAAACAGGCTGGCGCTCGCGGTCTGGGCCATCGCGATCGTCGTGCTGACCGTGATCGGGATCGCCGCCGCGGGAGTGGGGCTCGCGATCGTGATTCCCTGGCTGGGGCACGCGACCTGGCACGCCTATTCCGAGACCATCGACGCCACGGCCTGGCCGCCGACGGGGCCGGCGGTTTCCGGCGGAACCGGCAGGCCGTCCCCGCAATCGAACCAGGAAGAGCGTGGCGCGACGCGCGCCGACACGGAACGAGGAATCCGATGATCCGCACCTTCGCCTGTCTCCTCTTGCTGTTCGCCGCATGCGGGAACGCCGCAGGCGATGCGGTCCCGGTCCGCCTCGACCCCCTGGCACTGCGCGTGCTGCTCGACGATGCGCGCTCCCGGCTCGACGCTTCCGGACCGCAGGCGGGCGCCGAGGCGAGGGCAGCCCGCATCCTCGGCGAGCCCGATCCGGTTCTCGCCGAGGCCCTGGCCAGCGTCTGGATCGACCGCGTCGTCTCGCGCGACCGCTACGACGACACGGAGCGCAAGGTGCTCCGCCGGCTGGAAGCGCGGGAGCCCGCGATCCTCGTGCCGCACCACGAGCATCCCGGACGATGGATGCCCGCGCTGCAGGTCGGACGGCGTGCGGCGAACCTGCTCGATCATGCACGGCGCCTGGACCGCGCCGACGTCCTGGCGGACGACGGCCGCGCGCTCCGGGAGGCCCTTCTTGCCGGGGAAGAGCCCCGAGTCGTCGATCTGGTCATCGATCGCCTCGAAGCGGCCGATCGACCGGCTCTGGCCACATGGCTGCTGCCCCGGATCGGCAGCGGTTCCGCCATCGATCGCGCCGCGCTTCGGCTGGGCCGCACCGCGTCGGACGCGGACCTGCTGCAGGTGCTCGTCGAGGCGGGAAACGTGGATGCGGCGCGAGCGGCCCTGCTCCACGGCATCGACAGCGCCCATGCCGACCTCGCGCTCATGGCCGAGTCGGCTCTGGGGCGCCCGGAGATCGGCGGCCTGGCGGTTTCGGCGCTCCTGGCCGCCGATCCCGAGCAGGGACGTGACCGCCTCTGGGGCTTGCTCGGCAGCGAGGCCTTCGGCGCGGACGCCGCGCGGCGGCTCGCCGCCGAGCCGGCAGACCTGGTCGCCGGCGTCGAGGAGGCCTGGGGCGGGGCTTCGCCGCTGGCACGCCTGCGCATGCGCCTGGCGTTGCAGCTGGCCGCCACGCCGGAGACGCTGGAGCTGGCGGCCACGATCGGGCGGGAGCCCGACCGATCCGCCCCGGGCCCGGAGGTGCGCCGATGAGCCGGCGCTGGGCATGGATGCTGATCGGGCTGGCTGCCACCGTCGGCGCGCAGGACGAATATCGCTATGTGGACCAGCCCGCTGCCGGCAACGTCTTCGCGCTGGGCTACCCGGTTCCCCGGCCCGTCGAATCGGCCACGCCCATCGACGGCTTCCGTTCCTATGCGGCACTGCATGCGAGGCTGCAGGACCTGGCCATGCGCCACGCATTCATCGACGCGGCCATCGTCGGGCAGACCATCGCCGGACGCGACATCTGGGCCTACGCGATCGGGGATCCCGGAACCGACACCGTTCATGCCGACGCCGAATCCTCGGTGCTCGTCAACGGCGGCATCCATGCCCGGGAGTGGGGAACCCCGGAGCTGACGACCGGGCTCATCGAGGCTTTCGCCGAGCGCGCCGGTGACGGCTTTCTCGTCGACTACCTCATCGACAACGTGCACTTCGTGGTGCTGCCCGTCAACAACATCGACGGGTTCCTGCAGACCCAGCGTTATCCCGATCGCGTGCTCGTCGGCCGCGATCCGCGCTTTCCCGAGGACTGGCCCCGTGACGGGCGGATGCGCCGCAAGAACATGCGCGGCGTCGACGAGGACCTCGACTCACGCGGCGATCATCTGCTCGGTATCGACCTGAATCGGAACAACCCGCCGTTCTGGAACTCGGGATCCGGCTCGTCGGGCAACCCCGACGACCTGACCTACCGCGGGCTGGCCTCGTTCAGCGAGCCCGAGACCCGGGCACTCGAGAATGCCGCGGCCTTCGCACGTGCCGATCGATTGCGCTGGTACCAGGACACGCATTCGTTCACGCAGAAGTTCTTCTCCGTGCGGACCTTCAACGAGCGCCGCAATGCGATCCAGGCCGACATGCTGGACAGCTATCGCCGTTTCCACAACGCGCTGTCGCTGGAGCGTCACGGCGTCGAACGCACCTACCTCGACGATCCGGATCCGCCGGGCGCGGGCATCGGCGTGACGGCCGAGTACTTCGCCGAAACCTACCAGGTGCCTTCGTGGACGCTGGAGATCGAGCCGCGAAACGGCGGTGTGGACTACGGGGGTCTCGGCGCGGAGCACGACGGCTTCATCCTGCCGGATTCGGAAGTCGGCCGGTTCCGCGAGGACATGGCCGACACACACCTGGCCGTGGCCTACCGCCAGGCCGGCCCGCCGTCGCTGGCGGCCTGGCGCGTTCTCGACGCCGCGCGTGGACCCGTCGCCGAGGGAGAGTGGCGTCCGGCCGGCAACGGACTGCGCGTCCTCGACGTTTCGGTCTACCGTCCGGTCGTGCTCGGCGAGGCCCTGACGATGCAGCTGTCGTTCGACAAGCCCATGCGCTGGAGCGACGGAGGCGGTCCACGCCAGGCTCCGGGTCACGAGGTCCCGTTCACGCCGGAAGTGATCCTGGCCAGTGGTACGCCGAACGCCACCGTGCTGCCGGCCTCGGAAGGCGTCTGGCTCGAACAGGATGTCCGCCGATACCGGTTCGATCGTTTCGAATTCCCGCTGACCTTGCCCACCGACCTCGTCCTCGACGGCGTCGAGACATTGCCGATCTCGGTCGTGGCCAGGGACTTCACCGATGTGGCGCTGGATGCCCGACCGGAAACCGTCGCCGACTGGGCCGACGGTGCCTGGACCGGCTACGAGGACGCGACGGGAACGGCCGGTGATGTCGGCGGCCCCGACCGGACCTCGATCTCGCTACCCGTTTCCGCCACGGCCGTCGACGCCCTGGCCCTTGCGATTCCGTCGCCCGTGATGGACGAGGGCCGGGCGTTCCGGCTCGAGGTGGAACGGACCGGCAGCGGCACCGGCGTGGTCGAGACCGAGGTCGAGA
>JAWVZQ010000165.1:0-5560 GCA_033722095.1 Wenzhouxiangellaceae bacterium
CGAGGTAGGCGGCCATGTTCGCTGCCAGGCGCGGTCCGGCGAGCCGACCCACGGCAAGGTCCGGCGGCAGGTCGGGGTCGGCCAGGATCGCGTCCACGCCCGCGCCGAGCGAGCTGACGGCCTTCAGGTTGGGCAGTTTGGCGTAGAGGCCGCGCGGCGCCCGCCAGACCAGGGCGAACTCGATGTCCTCTGCGTGTCCGAGGTCCGGCCAGCGGCGTACGTCGGCCCCCGGCAGGGCGCGGGACACGAGTTCGGCGAGGCGTTGGTCCTCGCGGTCCGGAGTCGCGATCAGCAGGGCCATTCGACGATTATCCCGCATCCATGCGAACCGCCGGGACGGCGGGCGTCGCCGGGACCGGGGGGTGTACAATGCGCGGCTGCGCCAAACGTCCGTTTCCTGCCCGTCCACATGTCCCGAGCCCGCATCGACACCGTCGTGTTCCCGGTCGCCGGACTCGGCACGCGCTTCCTCCCGGCCACGAAGGCCAGCCCGAAGGAAATGCTGCCGGTCGTCGACAAGCCGTTGATCCAGTACGCCGTCGACGAGGCCGTGGCCGCCGGCGCCCGCACGCTGGTCTTCGTGACCGGCCGGACCAAGCGCGCGATCGAGGATCACTTCGACATGGCCTACGAGCTCGAGACCGAGCTGGCCGGTCGCGGCAAGCAGGTCCTGCTCGATCGCGTGCGCGACGTGCTGCCCGAGGGCATCCACTGCGTCTACGTTCGGCAGCGCGAGGCGCTGGGCCTCGGTCACGCCGTGCTCTGTGCCCGGCCGCTGGTCGGCGATCGCCCGTTCGGCGTGATTCTCGCCGACGATCTCATCAACGGCGGGGCCAGGCCGGTCATGGCGCAACTGGCCGAGCGCTTCCATGCCACGGGTCGCTCGGTCGTCAGCGTGCGTCGCGTCCGGCCCGAGAACACGCGTCACTACGGCGTGGTGGACGTCGGCGACGAAGCGGGCCCGCTGTATCCGGTCCGCGGCATCGTCGAGAAGCCGGAGCCCGAGGAGGCACCCTCGAACCTGGCCGTCGTCGGCCGCTACGTGTTCACGCCGAGAATCTTCGAACTGCTGGAGACGACGGCGCCGGACTCGCGCGGCGAGATCCAGCTGACCGATGCCATGGCCGGGCTGCTTTCCGATCAGGGCATGGATGCCTTCGAGTTCCAGGGCCGCCACTACGACTGCGGCAGCAAGCTCGGCTATCTCAAGGCGACCGTGGAGTTCGCGCTCGAGCACCCGGACCTGGCCGACGATTTCCGGGCATGGCTGGAGCAGCGCGATGGGTGAATCTCCCCGCATGACCCACCTCGAGGCGCTCGAGGCCGAGTCCATCCACATCATCCGCGAGGTCGCGGCGACGGCCCAGCGGCCCGTCATGCTCTATTCGATCGGCAAGGACTCGGCCGTCATGCTGCACCTCGCGCGCAAGGCCTTCGCGCCCGGCCGGCTGCCGTTTCCGCTGCTGAACATCGATACCACGTGGAAGTTCCGCGAGGTCTACGAGTTCCGCGACCGCGTGGCCAGCGAGCCGGACATCGACCTGATCACGCACCGCAACGTCGAGGGCCTGGAGCAGGGCATCAATCCCATCGACCACAGCCCGGGCGTGCACACCGACGTGCTCAAGACCCAGGCGCTGAAGCAGGCGCTGAGCAAGCATCGCGTCGAGGCGGCATTCGGCGGCGCGCGGCGCGACGAGGAGCGCTCGCGAGCCAAGGAGCGCGTGTTCTCGTTCCGCGACCGGCAGCATCGCTGGGACCCGAAGAACCAGCGCCCCGAACTCTGGAACCTCTACAACCCCCGCGTGGCGGACGGCGAGAGCATTCGCGTCTTTCCGCTCTCGAACTGGACCGAACTCGACGTCTGGCAGTACATCCACCTCGAGGACATCCCGGTTCCGGCGCTGTACTTCTCGGCCGAGCGTCCGGTCGTGGATCGCAACGGCATGCTCATCGTCGTCGACGACGACCGCCTGCCGCTCGAGGAAGGCGAGGAACCGAGGATGGAGCGGGTCCGATTCCGCACGCTGGGCTGCTATCCGCTCACGGGCGCGATCCGGTCCGAGGCCGAGACGCTGCCGGAGATCATCCACGAGATGCTGCTGGCCCGCTCGTCGGAGCGTCAGGGTCGCGCCATCGACCACGACGCGGCATCGTCGATGGAACAGAAGAAGCAGCAGGGATACTTCTGACCGTGAACGACTTCGACATCCACGAATTCCTGGACCAGCACCGGCGCAAGGACCTGCTGCGCTTCATCACCTGCGGATCGGTCGATGACGGCAAGTCGACATTGATCGGGCGGTTGCTGTTCGATACCCAGCAGGTCTTCGAGGACCAGCTCGCCGCCGTGGAACGGGATTCCCGCAAGTACGGCACGACCGGCGATGCGCCCGACCTCGCCCTGCTCGTCGACGGCCTGCAGGCCGAGCGAGAGCAGGGCATCACGATCGACGTCGCGTACCGCTACTTCACGACCGAGCGGCGCAAGTTCATCATCGCCGACACGCCCGGCCACGAGCAGTACACGCGCAACATGGTCACGGGCGCATCGACGGCCCGCGCCGCCGTGGTGCTCGTCGACGCGACGCGCGGCGTGCAGGTCCAGACGCGCCGGCACAGTTACCTCGTCCACCTGCTCGGCATCGAGGAGGTCCTCGTGGCCGTCAACAAGATGGACGCCGTCGATCACGATCGGGAAACGTTCGAGGACATCGAGCGCACGTACTCGGAGTTCGCGCACCAGCTCGGGATCGAGCGGTTCCGCTGTGTCCCGGTCAGCGCCCTGACCGGCGCCAACGTCACGCGCTCGTCGGAGGAGATGCCCTGGTACGAGGGCCCGACCGTGCTGGAGTGGCTGGAGACCGTGCCGACCGGTGCCCGCAGCGACGCCGAGGGCGCGATGCGGTTCCCCGTGCAGTACGTGAACCGCACTCGCTCGGACTTTCGCGGTTTCTGCGGCCAGATGGCTCGTGGATCGGTCTCGGCCGGCGACGAGGTCGTCGTGCTGCCGTCGGGACGGCGCACGAGGATCCGCGAGGTGCTGCTGCACGGCGAGTCGGTCGAAGCCGGCCGGGCCGGGCAATCGCTGACGCTGACGCTGGCCGAGGAGATCGACGTCAGCCGCGGCGACATGCTCGTTCACTCCGATCGCCTGCCGCGCGTTGGCGACCTGTTCGACGCCCGAGTGGTCTGGATGCACGACCGGCCGCTGCTGCCCGGCCGCCAGTACGACCTCAAGCTGGGCGCCAGCGAGGTGCCGGGCACGCCCGAGATCATCCACCACCGCATCGACGTCAACACGCTCGAGCACCATCCCGTCGAGCAGCTGGATCTCAACGAGATCGGCTACTGCCGGATTCGCACGAGCCGCGCGCTGCCGTTCGATTCTTACGAAACGAACCCCTCGACGGGAAGTTTCATCCTCATCGATCGCGTCACCAACCTGACCGTCGGGGCAGGCATGATCGTCCGCCCGGTCACCGACCCGGTTTCGGACAAGTCGGAAAACGTCGTCTGGCACCGCCAGAGCGTCGACAAGCGCTCGCGAGCGACGCAGAAGGCGCAGCGGCCCGCGGTCCTGTGGTTCACGGGTCTGTCCGGCGCAGGCAAGTCGACGGTCGCCAACGCGCTCGAGCAGGCGCTGTTCCAGCGCGGCCATCACAGCTACCTGCTCGACGGCGACAACGTGCGGCACGGTCTGAACCGCGACCTGGGCTTTTCGGACGAGGATCGCGTCGAGAACATCCGGCGCATCGGCGAGGTCGCGCGCCTCATGGCCGATGCGGGCCTCGTCGTGCTCAGCGCCTTCATCTCGCCGTTCCGGGCCGACCGGGCCCTGGTGCGCGAGCTCATGGAGGACGGCGAATTCATCGAGATCCACGTCGATGCCCCGCTGGAAGTCTGCGAACAGCGCGATCCGAAGGGTCTCTACGCCAAGGCGCGCGCCGGCGTGATCCGCAACTTCACGGGCATCGATTCGCCCTACGAACCGCCGCGCGATCCCGAGATCGTCGTCGACACTTCGAAACTGTCGGTGGACGAGTGCGTCGAGGAACTGTTGGGGTATCTCAAGCGACGCGGAATATTGATTGGTTGAATTCCGTTTCGGGGGTCGAGCAGGTCCGAATCTCATTCCAGGGGACGTAGCCCCTGGGCTACTCCGCTACCGGGAGTGAAGCGAGCTTCCGAGTAGCCCAAGGGCTACGCCCCTTGGGGTGGGACCGAGTGCATCGCCGGGCCGTGATACCGGCACGCTTTTCAGTAGCCCTGGGCCGCGTCCCCGGGTGAGCGAGCCGCAGGGCGAGCGAATGGCCTTGGCGAGCGAGAAAGGGGCTGGGGGCTGGGGACTTGTGAAGGCCCGCCGCCTTCGACCTCCGCCGTCGCATCGGCACCTGGTCGCGCCTTCACCTCGAGATCCCGGAGATCGCTTGCGCGATTCAGGGGTGACAATGGAAACCTTCGCGCACAGGGATCAGTCCCCATCCCCTGGGCCCTGGTCCCCCACCTTCCCGGGCGTGAGATGCCGGTCCAGGAAGCGCTTGACGTGGCGGTAGAGATGAAGGCGCTGGCTCCTGCCGGCCACGGCGTGCTTCTCGCCGGGGTAGGTCATGAGATCGAAGTCGATGGCTGCCTCCTGCAGTTGCTGCATGAGCGCCGTGGAGTGCGTGAACAGCACGTTGTCGTCGGCCATGCCGTGGACGAGCAGCAGCGGGTCGGCCAGGTCGTCGGCAACCTCGAGCACGTCGGCGGCCACGTAGGCCGGGGCGGGCTCGCCGGATTCGTCGGTCGGCATGCCGAGGTACCGCTCGGTGTAATGCGTGTCGTAGAGCCGCCAGTCGGTGACGGGGGCCACGGCCACGCCGGCGGCGAACGCGCCGGGATGCTGCATCAGCATCATCAGTGCCATGTAGCCGCCGTAGCTCCAGCCGAACACGCCGATGCGGTCGGGGTCCACGAACGGGCGCGAGCTCAGGAATTCCCGGCCGCGCATCTGGTCGACGACCTCCACGCGACCGAGGTTCTGCCAGGCCGGCGCCTGGAAGGCCACGCCCTGACCGGCGATGCCGCGATTGTCGAGCGAGAAGACCACGTATCCCTGGCGGGCCATGAACTGGTCGATGAGGAATCTGCGTCCCCAGCGGTCGGCCACCATGCGCGACGTCGGACCGCCGTAGACGTGCAGGAATACCGGATACCGGTGCTCGGCATCGAATTCCGCCGGACGGATCATCTTCCAGTGCAGTGCCTGGCCGTCCTCGGCGGCCAGCGTGCCGAACTCGGTCGGGCGATGGCCGTCGGCGAACGGCGCATAGGGATGATCGTCGTCGATGCGGTTCTCGACGAGCCAGGCCAGACGCTCGCCGTCGGCCGAGTGCAGGGACAGCTGCGGCGGTTGCTCGGTGCTCGAGAACAGGTCCAGGTAGACGCGTCCCTCGGCGTCGAAGCCGGCCTCGTGCCAGCCCTCGCGGCGCGAGACGCGCTGCACGGCCTCGGGCGTCTCGGTGGCGAGCGACTGGCGGTAGACGTGGCGACGGACGGGCCCGGCAGGACCGCCTTC
>JAWVZQ010000166.1:0-5520 GCA_033722095.1 Wenzhouxiangellaceae bacterium
GCTCGCGACGTTCGAGTAGGTGTTGGTGATCACGGCCATCATGATCAGGCCCGGGACGATGAACGCCATGTAGTCCATGCCGCCCATCTCGCCGATGCGCCGGCCGATGAGCTGGCCGAAGATCACGAAGTAGAGCGTCATCGTGATCGCCGGCGGGATGAGCGTCTGGGCCCAGATCCTGAGGATCCGGGTGATCTCCTTGATGACGATGGTCTGGTAGCCGATCCAGTAGGAGCGCGCGGAGACTTCGGTGGTCATGAGCGGCTCCCCGTCTCGGCGCCGCTGGTGGCGGACGCGGCCTCGGCCCGGGCCTCGGCGTCGGTGGCCGGCGCATCGCCGGTCTGCTTCTCGACGAGCCGCAGGAACAGCTCCTCGAGGCGGTTGACCTTGTTGCGCATCGACACGACCTGGATGTCGCTGTCCTCGAGGGCCCGGAACAGCTTGTTCAGCCGCTGCGATTTCGGCAGGCTGGCCAGCAGCGTGGTCGGATCGCGTAGTTCGATCTCCACGCCCTCGACGCGCGGCGCTGCGTCGATCTCGCGATCGAGATCGAGAACGAAGGTCTCGATGTCGAGCTTGCCGAGCAGCTCCTTGACCGTGGTGTTCTCGACGATCTCGCCGTGGTCGATGATCGCGATGTTGCGGCAGAGGTTTTCGGCCTCCTCGAGGTAGTGCGTGGTCAGGATCACCGTCGTGCCGTCGCGATTGATCCCCTCGATGAACTCCCACATCGAGCGCCGGATCTCGATGTCGACGCCGGCCGTGGGCTCGTCGAGGATCAGCAGCTTCGGCTCGTGGACCATGGCGCGGGCAATCATGAGGCGTCGCTTCATGCCGCCCGACAGCGTGCGCGAGGGCTTGTGGGCCTTGTCGAGCAGCTTGAGCTGGTCCAGGTAGCGCTCGGCGCGCTCGCGCGCCACGGAACGCGGCACGCCGTAGTAGCCGGCCTGGTTGACGCAGATGTCGAAGGGCTTCTCGAACTGGTTGAAGTTGACCTCCTGAGGGACCAGCCCGATCAGCGACATGGCGCGCGAGCGCGCGCGCTGCACGCTCGTCCCGAAGACCTTCGTCTCGCCGGAAGTCGCGTTGACGAGCGACGAGACGATGCCGATCAGCGTCGACTTGCCGGCGCCGTTGGGTCCCAGCAGCGCGAAGAAGTCGCCTTCCTCGACGACGAGGTCCACGCCCTTCAGGGCCTCGACGCCGTTCTTGTAGGTTTTCCGCAGGTCGCGGACTTCGAGTGCGTGCATGACCTATGGCCTGTTGAATTCAAGGAACCCGCCGAGTACCGTGCGGGGCTTCACACCGGAACCCGGAATGGTGGGGTCGATGGAACGCGTTCTCAAAAGCCTATTGTGCGCGATCGCGGCGAGTTTCGCGTGCGCGGCGTCTGCCCAGGCGCCGGCCGAAAGATGGGCGGGACTCGAAAAATGCGAACTCTCGGCCGCCGCCGGGCGCGTGACCGTGGAGGCCCGGTGCGGCATGCTCGAGGTTCCAGAGGACCGCGCCGACCCCGACGGCCGCCGGATCGAGCTGGCCTGGGCCGTCATCCCGGCACGCAATCCCGAGGCCGCGCCGGATCCGCTCGCCTTCCTGGCCGGCGGACCGGGCCAGTCGGCACGCGACATCGCTCCGGTGATGCACGCGGCACTCTCGGAGGTCAACCTCGACCGCGACCTCGTCTTCCTCGACCAGCGCGGCACGGGCGGATCGAACGCGCTGGACTGCGACTTCGGCGGCGAGGAATTCCTCGGCGACTACGAGCCCGAGGAAGCCGTGGATGCGCTGCGCGACTGCCTGGAATCGCTCGATGCCGACGTGGTCCACTACACCACGGCCGACGGTGCCGACGACCTCGAGGCCTTGCGCGAGCACATCGGCGTCGAGCAGTGGAACCTGTACGGCGGTTCCTACGGAACGCGCATGGGTCAGGTGTACCTGCGCCGATACCCCGGGCGCGTGCGCACGATCGTCCTCGACGGCGTCGTGCCCATGCGCCTGGCGCTGGGCAGCGAACACGCCGAGATGCTCGATCGGGCGATCGAGAAGCTGCTGGCCGCCTGCGCCGCCGATTCCGCCTGCGACGAACGCTTCCCGGGAGTCGTCGAGGCCTTCGACGCGCTCAAGCAGCGCTACGCGGAGACCACGCAGCCGATCGAGGTCGCGCATCCGCGCACGGGCGAACCGCAGCCCATCGACTTCACGGCGATGACGCTGGCGGGATCGCTGCGCTTCCTGGCCTACGCGCCCGAGTCCCAGGTGATGATCCCGCTGCTCGTCCACGAGGCCGCGACCACGGAGCGGCCTCAGCGCCTGGCCAGTCAGGCGCTGATCGTCAGCGACCAGATGACCGCGAGCCTCGCCATTGCGCTGAACTTCGCCGTGGGATGCAGCGAGGACTGGCCGGTCTGGCCGCGCGACCGCGACGATGCCGGTACCCTGCTCGGCGACTCCATGGCCGAACTCTACGACTCGGTCTGCACGTGGTGGCCGACCGAACCCGTCGGGGAGGACTTCCACGCGCCCGTCGAATCGGAGGTGCCGGCCCTGTTGCTGTCGGGCGAATTCGACCCCGTCACGCCGCCGGCCTACGGCGAGGAAGTCGCCGCACAGTTTCCGAATTCCTCGCACCTCGTTGCCGAGGGTCGCGGCCACATCGTCGGCACCACGCCGTGCCTGTCGGGCGTCATCGCCGAGTTCGTGGAGTCGGCCGATGCCGCCGACCTCGACGTCGAGTGCATGGCCCGGCTCGGGCCCGAACCGTTCTTTCTGGACCTGCTGGGGCCCAATCCATGATTTCCGCGCAAGGCCTTCGAAAGACCTTCAACAAGGGCAAGGTCGTCGCCGTCGACGACGTCAGCTTCACGGCCGAGGATGGCCAGATCACGGGCCTGCTGGGCCCGAACGGCGCCGGCAAGACGACGACCCTGCGCATGCTCTACACCCTGCTTAAGCCGGATGCGGGCAGCATGCAGGTCGACGGCGTCGATCCGCTGTCGGACCCGATCGGCGTCAAGGCGCGGCTCGGCGTCGTACCGGACTCCCGCGGCCTCTACGACCGGCTGACGGCGCGCGAGAACATCCGCTACTACGGACGCCTGCAGGGCATGGGCAGGCACGATATCGAGCGGCGCATCGAATCGCTCGTCGGCGTCCTCGACATGGGCGGATTCATCGACCGCAGGACCGACGGCTTTTCGCAGGGCCAGCGCGTCAAGGTGGCGATCGCGCGCGCCCTGATCCACGATCCGGGCACGATCCTGCTCGATGAGCCCACCAATGGCCTCGACGTCATGACGACGCGTGCGTTGCGCGGATTCCTGCGCAGCCTCAAGGCCCAGGGTCGATGCGTGGTGCTGTCGACGCACATCATGCAGGAGGTCGCCGCGCTCTGCGATCGCATCGTCATCATCGCCGACGGTCGCGTCGCGGCCGAGGGCACGGCGGAACAACTGACCGAGCGGGCCGGGGAGGAGAACCTCGAGGACGCGTTCGTGAAACTCATCGGGAGCGACGAGGGGCTGCTGGCATGATGACCGTATTCCTCAAGGAGATGCTCGACAACTTCCGCGACCGGCGCGTGATCCTCAACACGCTGGTCATCGGTCCGCTCATGGGCCCCGTGCTGTTCGGCGTCATGATCTCGTTCATGACCAAGCAGACGGCCGAACGGCTCGAGTCCACGCTGGAACTGCCTGTGGTGGGCGCCGAGCACGCGCCCAACTTCGTCGGCTGGCTCGAGCGACGCGGCGTCGAGATCCTGCCCGCACCCGCGGACCCGGAGCAGTCGGTGCGCGACGAGGAGCACGAGGTCGTGCTCCGGATTCCCGAGGGATTCGCGGCAGCCTGGGAGGCCGGCCGGCCGGCACCTGTGGAGCTCATCGCCGATCGCTCGCTGCGCTACACGGGTACGACGCTGGGACGCGTGCGCGGCTACATCTCCGGCTACAACCAGCAGATCGGCCAGGTCCGGCTTCAACTGCGCGGCGTGCATCCCGACATCATGCGGCCCGTCGACAGCCAGGTCGTCGACCTCTCGACACCGACCTCGCGCGGCGGGCAGGTCCTGGCCTTCCTGCCGTACTTCATCCTGATCACCGTGTTCATGGGCTCCATGCACCTGGCCGTCGACACCACGGCCGGGGAGCGCGAACGCAAGTCGCTGGAACCGCTGCTGATCAACCCGCTGCCGCGCTGGCGCATCATGTCGGGCAAGCTGCTGGCCACGACCACGTTCGCGCTCATGACGCTGGGCCTGGGGCTCGTCGCCTTCGTCTACGCGATGGGCTGGCTGCCCACGGCCAGCATGGGCGTGCAACTGAACCTCGACTTCGAGGTCGCGGCAAAGGCCTTCGTGATCGTCGCCCCGGCGGCGTTGCTGGCCGCTGCGCTGCTGACCATCCTCGCCTCGTTCGCGAAGAGCTTCCGCGAGGCGCAGAGCTACATGGGTCTCGTGATCCTCGTGCCCATGGTTCCGAGCCTCTGGCTGCTCATCGATCCGACCAAGGCCGATGCCTGGATGCACTGGGTGCCGCTGCTGAACCAGAACGTGCTGATCCTCGAGCTCGTGCGCGGCGATCCCATGGGCGTGCAGGCATTCTGGGCGACGATGATCTCGACCACGGTCCTGGCGCTGGCGCTGGCCGCCGTGGCCGGCAGTCTCTACAATCGACCGCGCCTGATCTTCACTTCCGGCTGAGCCCGCACCGTGGCGTGCCGTGCCGCCGGAGCGCGTAACGAGCACCAACACGTCAAGGGAGAGGTTCTGCCATGAAGAAGTTCGCGATCGGTTGCTTCGCCGTTGCCGTCCTGCTTGCCGTGGGCGGCATCGGCATCGTCTGGTACAAGTACGGCGACGACATCAGCCAGGGCGTCAGTGCCGTCCAGGGCTTCGCCAAGATCGGCACGGAGTTCCAGGAACTCGACGAGTCGATCGAGAACACCAATACCTTCACGCCGCCGGCGGACCGCGTTCTCGACGAACAGCGCTTCGACCGGTTCCTCGCGGCCCATCGCCAGATGCGCCAGGCCCTCGAGGGCCGGCTGACCGCGCTGCAGGAGAAGTACGAGGCGCTGGAGAACGAGATGGATGCCAGCGGTGGCGAGGCCGGGCTCGGCGAGGTCGCCGGCGCCTACGCCGACATGGCCAACCTGCTGCTCGACGCCAAGCGCGCGCAGGTCGAGGCGCTGAACGCGCACGACTTCTCGCTCGAGGAATACAACTGGACGCGCGAGCAGGTCTACCGTGCCATCGGCGAGAGCGTGGCGGTCGCCGCCGTTGCCCAGAACCCGGCCACGGTATCCCAGATGAACCGCAGCGTCCCGCCCGAGACCGTCGAACTCGTCGAGCCGTACCGCGACGAGCTCATGGAAGGCTACGTCCTGGCCTGGTGGGGCTTCTGATCCGGATTCCATCGGACCCGAGCCGGGCTCGTCCCGGCTCGTTTCCGGAGGGCGCGGCCCAGGTGGGCGTCGCGGCTCGGGTCGGGGAACGGTCCACGACCCGGACTTGACACGCCC
>JAWVZQ010000167.1:0-5486 GCA_033722095.1 Wenzhouxiangellaceae bacterium
AATTCGCTCTTCATGCGGCTGACCTCGACGGCGGCTTCGCGCTGTTCGATGAGTTGCGCACGCAGGCGCGCTTCCTCGCGTTCGGCCTGTCGGCGCTGCCGCGCCTCTCGGCGGAACGAGAGAAACGCCCAGCCGAACAGGAACAGGGCCAGTAGCGTGCCGAGTGCCGTGACGAGGTGCGTGGCCGTAGAAATGCGGTCGGCTCGCGTCGAGCGCAGTGCGAGGAGTTCGAACTCCTGCCGCTCGAGATCCGCCAGGAGGGTGCGGATCGCATCGAGGTTGGCCTTCTCGCGATTCTCCTCGAGCAGCCGGACGGCCTCTTCCAGGCCCTGGCTCTCGCGCACGGCGATCCGCTGGTCCAGGCCATCGAAATGCGTCCGGACCAGCGGCTCCAATACATCGAGGCGTTCTTGCTGAGCGGGGATTTCGTGGGTCAGTTGGCGCAGGCTGGCGATCAGTCGCCACGCATCGCCCTCGGCATCGCGAAATGGATCGAGGTACTCGGGATCTCCGGTCAGCAGGAATCCACGCTGGCCGGTTTCGGCATCGACGAGGCGGGTCAGCAGTTCCTGCTTGACTTCGATCACTCGCAGCGTGTGCGGGACGCGGGACTGGGCCTCGACGAGCCGACGTTCGGCCAGCCACTGCACGACGCCCATGCCGCCGATGAGCAGCAGGGCAAGCGTGAAGATTGCCGTTCGAACGCCTGGCTTCAAGAGTCTTCCATCCTTGCGTTCCTTCGCCAAGTTTACCGAAGCGATCGATGAACTTCAGAAGTGAGGCGGGCGAGCCATGGCCGCCGAATCGAATAGAATCGATCCCATTCCTCGCCCGGGTGGTGAAATTGGTAGACACAGGAGACTTAAAATCTCCCGGCCGCGAGGCCATGCCGGTTCGAGTCCGGCCCCGGGCACCATCCCCTTCGTACAGGCCGCGACCGGCTTCTTGCATTCCACACCGAGGAACCTCATCGGCATGAGCATCTCGATCCACCTCGATTCCGAAATCGGCGCACTGGAGACCGTCGTCGTCCACACGCCGGGACAGGAAATGGAGAACATGACCCCGGCCACGGCCGCCGAGGTCCTCTACGACGACATCCTGAATCTCCCCCTGGCGCTCGACGAGCATCGCCAGCTCAAGGGCGTGCTGCAGAAGGTGTGCACGGTCGTCGAGTTCCGCGACCTGCTGACCGAGGTGCTCGAGCGCGACAAGGTCAGGCGGGCGCTGATCGAAGAACTCACCCAGCTGTTCGAATGTCCCGAGGTCACGGCAGAGCTCGAGGAACTGGACTCGTCACGCCTGGCCGGCCAGCTCATCGAGGGCACGCCGAAGCGTGCCGACAGCCTCGAGAAGTACCTCGATCCGTCGATGTACTCGATTCCGCCGCTGCCGAACGCGTTCTTCACGCGCGACGCGACGATGTGCGTCAACGACCGCGTCATCATCGGGTCCATGGCCTACCGGGCGCGCGTGGCCGAGGCGCTGCTGCTCAAGGCCGCATTCAAGCACCACCCGCGCATCCACGGCGGCGGGTTCTACTTCGACGGCACGGCGAATCCCGACACCGAAGTCACGATCGAGGGCGGGGACCTGCTCGTCATCCGGGAAGACCTCGTCGTCATCGGTTACAGCGAGCGCACGTCCGTGGCCGGCATCGACCGGCTCATGCGCGCGATCGCCAGCCAGGGACCGGTGACCGACTTCGTCGTCGTGGAAATCCCGAAGACGCGCGCGACGATCCACCTGGACATGATCTTCACGATGGTGGATCGGGACGCCTGCGTCGTGTTCCCGCCGCTGATCACCGGCAACCAGCGCTGCCGCGCCTTCCACTGCCGTTTCGACAAGGGGCAGGGGGCGCGCATCCGCGAATTCCCGGGTGTCATCGAGGCGCTGTCCGATCTCGGCGTGTCGCTGTCGCCGATCGCCTGCGGCGGCGACGAACCGTTCCAGCAGGAGCGCGAGCAGTGGGCCAGCGGTGCGAACTTCTTCGCCTTCGGGCCCGGCCGGATCCTGGGCTACAAGCACAACATCCACACGCTCGACGCGCTGTCGGCGGCCGGTTTCAGCGTCATCGACGCTCTCGAGATCATCGACGGTGAAGTCGAATTGCCGGCCGAGGGCAGGGTGGTCGTCGGCATCGACGGCGCCGAGCTCAGCCGTGGCGGCGGCGGCTGCCGCTGCATGACGATGCCGCTGTCGCGCGCTGCAGTCTGAATCAGGTCCCGATCAGCTGGCAGAGACGGCCGGTGAGGATTGCCAGGTAGTTGCCGACGGCGTAGCCGATCAGGGCCATCAGGATCGAGGCCGGTACGAGCGACTGGCGGTGGTGCGCGGCGACGACGGGCGCCGAGGCCGCACCTCCGACATTGGCCGCGGACGCGATGGCGAGCGTGTGCACGTCGACGCGGAACAGCTTCGCGCCGGCCAGCACGAACGCCCCGTGGATCGCGATCCAGACGTAGGCCGCGGCCACGAAACCGCCGATCTCCCCGAGACTGGTATCGGCCAGGTTGGCCCGTGCGCCGATGCTGGCGACGAAGATGTAGATGATGGCCATCGCGATGGGCTGGGCACCGGGCAGTTCGCGCGCTCGCGTGGTCGAGAGCAGCAGCGAGATCGACGTGACGAGCAGGATGACCCACGTCGACTCCGTGATCACGGCCTGGCCGCCGATCTCGACGACGGGCAGCACGGCCGCGAGCAGCACGCTGACCCAGGTCGTGGTCAGCGCGATGAGCGCCAGGTAGAGGATCTGCTGCATGCTCGGCGGCCGCTCGGTCTCGACGCCGGCCAACGCGGCCTGTTCCATCCTGCGCACGCGGTCCTCGGGAACCCTGGCCCAGCGATTGAAACGGTCGGCGAAGGCGCGCGAACCGAGAAGCAGGGGCAGCCAGACGATGTAGACGAGGTTGTCGGCGATCGCGGCCATGGTCATGTGCTCGGGCTGGCCTTCCAGCGCGGCCCAGGCAGCGTTCATGTTGCCCGTGCCGCCGATCCAGCTGCCGCTCAGCGTCCCGAAGGCCGGCCAGGCCGAGGGATCCACAAGACCCGTCCAGGTGCCCAGCGCGTAGGCGGTCACGCCGCCCACGACGACGCCGGCGCTGCCGATGAGCATGACGAACACGCCCTTGCCCATGATCCGGACGGCGCCGGCCACATCCACCTTGAGCAGCATCAGCGCGATGAAAAGCGGCAGCCCGTACGCGCGCAGGCCCGCGTAGGCCTCGCTCGAGAAGGGCAGGACGCCGCTGTTGCTGAGCACGATCGGTGTTGCATAGATCCAGAGCAGCGGGGGCAGGAAGTCGAAGATCTTCCAGCGGCTGGCCTGCTCGAGCCAGAAATAGAAGGCGCAGATCGCCGCCAGCGCGGTCATCACGCCGAGCGGGCTCGTGATCGCGACGAGCGCCGCGCCGGAGGTCAAGCGCCAGCCGACGAGCAGGATCACGAAGGCGGCGGCCGCCAGCGCGGCGGCTGCGGCAGGCCGGGCCCGCGCGGTGGGTGCGTCGTCGGTCATCGCGCAACCGCCCCGCCTTGTACCGCGCTGGAAGTCAGGGCCGAACCTATAATGATTCTTCGAGCACTTCGTAACATATTGAATATATTGTCGATAATCAAGTGAAACTCAGGTGCTGCGGCAGGTTCGTACAGTACTCCGCAGCCGTGGGATTTCCGATAGGCATTGTCTATGGCTGGCCGCTCACGGTGCGCTCAGCGTTCCCGTGTCGGAACCCGCGACGGGATCCGGATCCCGGGATCGCACGACGTAGCGGCCGTCGTCGGCGAGGACGTCGGGAATCTCGCCGAACTGCTCGAAATGCTCATAGGCCGGCCGCAGGCTGCGCCAGAACTCGATCCAGCGCGATCCGGCCCGGGCGCGGAGATTGTCCGGCGTCATCCGGAAAGGAAAGACGTGAACGGGCACCGCGTCCTGTCCGGCGCGCAGGGCGGCCTCGACGACCACGTAGAGCTGCTCCATGTAGTAGTCGGTCATCGCGAAGCACCCGCGCGAGGCGCAACCGCCATGGATCATGATGTTGCTGCCGGTGCGGTCCCAGGCGGCATCGAAGGCGTTCGGGAACCCCAGGTTGAACGCCAGGTGGAAATCGGAGCCGGGATGCAGCCGCTCGGCGACGACGTCGTAGAAACCCTCGGGCGCCTGCAGGTCTCCCTCGAAGCGCTTGGGCCCGAGCGTGCCCGACACGTCGCAGACCGGATAGGTGCGGACGAGCCGCCAGCGCTCGCCATCGTGCAGGTGCAGCTCGAGCTCGCGCGACGCCTTGAATATGCGCAGGTAGACCCGTGCGCCGAGCTCGAGGCCGCTCGCGGCCAGGCGTTCGGCGAGAAAACCCGCCTGGGCGGACCAAGCCGCGGCCGAGCGATCCACGGGCGGTGTCCGCTCCGGAGCGAGGCGCGGGCCGGCCAGCCCGGGTGCCGGGGGCGGCTCGTCCCAGAGCCAATCGTCGGCGTCCGTTGCCGCGGCGATTGCGGGAACCGCCAGGGCCGCCAGCGCCAGGGTGAGCGGCCGGAATCGGAACCAGGGTCTCAGCACGGCGCTCCGGAACCCGTGTGTGGTGTCGAGGACATGCGCGAGAGTCTGCCAGAACGCGGGGTGGGCCACAACGCGTGGGCGAGCCGCCTCGCGCAGACAGCCGTCGTCCTCGGATCGTTTATTTACCATAATATACATTATGCGAACTACAGGATCTCAGGTATCGAGACGGGAATCAATCCAGCACAGCAAGGCGACCCTCGCGGCATACCGCCGTCGAATCGGGGCCGTCCGTCCGCTCATCTCGACGCCAACGCCCGTCGATTTGCCCGAACGGCCCTGGAAGATCGACGGACCCGCCGACGCCCGCGACCACCCGGGAACCGGTTTCGCGGGGGGCTTCGTTCCCGGTGAGCGTGCCATTCTGGTAACCTCCGCGCGGCCCGACGCTGGCCCCTCCGAAGGTGCTCGAAGCCGGTAAGCCCGTTCCTAGGCGCTCGCTGGCGGCGATTCAAGGCGTTGAACGACATTGTTTTCACACAGTGTCAAGACCTTTACGCAAGCCGCTAAATCACTGATGCAATTGAAAAAAGTCTCGATCGAGGCTTGACAGGTCTTCTCGCGAGGCGTACAACTGAACCTGACGCGGAAGCCTCACGAGGGTGAAGCGGCGCCAGGAAGCTCTCTTCATGGAGACTTGGCAGCAACCCAGCGGTCGCTGATCATCAGAAGACTCGCACTGGCGCTTAAATCTCAAATTATCCGCGGACAAGCCCCGGTTCCAAGAGACCGGGGTTTTGTTATTGAGGGTCCATTCCGATCTTCGAGCCGTTCACGAAGAATTCGATCTCCTGCTCGGTCCGGGGATGGCTCGCCCGGTCGGTCTTCGGGCACAGAACTTTCGTTGCGGAGTCGACGGCGGGACTCGAGCGCGAGCAGCGGCGGCATCGGCACGCCTCGGCCCGCAAGACGTCGAAATGAATTCCCCCCC
>JAWVZQ010000168.1:0-5483 GCA_033722095.1 Wenzhouxiangellaceae bacterium
GAACATGGCTGTGCCGCCGTCGGCGCGCAGGGCCTCGGCGCGCTCGGCGAGTGCGTCGGCGTCGACGCCGACGGCCGCCATCATCGCGCGATTGCCGAGCGCGACGTCGCGGCCGTCGACGCGCCCGCGCACGCCCGTGCCCGTCACCGACTCGAACTCCTCGGCGTCCGCGAGATCCAGATCGCGGTCCTTCGCGCCCTCCACGATGGCCGCGGCCAGCGGATGCTCGCTGCCGCGTTCCAGCGAGGCCGCCAGCCGCAGGACCTCGTTCTCGTCGCCGCCCTCGGCGGCCTCGACGTCCCGCAATCGCGGCCGTCCTTCGGTCAGGGTGCCCGTCTTGTCGACCACGAGCGTATCGACGCGCTTGAGCGTCTGGATGGCCTCGGCATCCTTGAACAGCACGCCCATCTGTGCGCCCTTGCCGCTGGCGACCATGATCGACATCGGCGTGGCCAGGCCCAGCGCGCAGGGGCAGGCGATGATCAGCACGGCCACGGCGTTGATGAGTGCGTGGGCCATCGCCGGTTCGGGCCCGATGAGCGCCCAGGTGAAGAACGCGATGACGGCCACGGCCACCACGGTGGGCACGAACCAGGCCGCGACGCGGTCGACGACGCTCTGGATGGGTGCGCGCGAGCGCGCCGCCTTCGCGACCATCTGCACGATCTGCGCGAGCATGGTCTCGCTGCCGATGCGCTTGGCCTCGATGGTCAGCGAGCCGGTGCCGTTGATCGTCGCGCCGATGACCTCGTCGCCCTCGGACTTCTCGACCGGTACCGGTTCCCCGGTCAGCATCGACTCGTCGACCGACGAGGTGCCGGACACGACCTCGCCGTCCACGGGGACCTTCTCACCGGGCCGCACGCGCAGCCGGTCGCCGAGCTCGATCTCGTCGATGGCCACGTCCCGTTCGTTGCCCTCGGCGTCGATGCGCCGCGCCGTGTCGGGGGCCAGTTCCAGCAACGAGCGGATCGCGCGATTCGTCGAGGACCGGGCCTTGAGTTCCATGACCTGGCCCAGCAGCACGAGCGTGACGATGACGGCCGCGGCCTCGAAGTACACGCCGACCTGTCCGGCGTCGTCGCGGAACGACGGCGGGAACAGTCCCGGCGCGGCTGCGGCGACGAGGCTGTAGACATACGCGACGCTGACGCCGAGGCCGATCAGCGTGAACATGTTCAGGTTCCAGCCCTTCAGCGAGCGGACGCCGCGGACCAGGAACGGCCAGCCGCACCACAGCACGACCGGAGTGGCCAGCGCGGCCTCGAGCCAGACGCGGAGGCGATGACCGACGAGCGCAGCCACGTCGATGCCCGGGATCATGCTTCCCATGGCCAGGAACAGGATCGGCACGGTCAGCACGGCGGCGACCGCGAAGCGACGCTTCATGTCGTCGAGTTCGCTCGTGTCCTCCTCGTGTTCCAGCGAGACGGTCTCGGGCTCCAGGCCCATGCCGCAGATCGGACAGTCCTCGGCCTTCGTCGATCGCACCTGCGGGTGCATGGGGCAGGTGTAGACCATGCCCGACCAGTCGCCGGGCACCTTGTCGTAGCGCCCGTCGGCGGGTGCCGGTTCCTCGCTGCCGTGGCAGCAATGGCCGTGTTCGTCACTCATGTCGGAATGGCTTCTCCCAGCGGTCAGTTCCGGGCCGCGTAGTGATTGAAGATCGACAGCGCGCCGTCCTCGTCGAAGAGGATGACCTGGTATTCCTGGCGGCGGTCACCGACCTCCATGCCGGGCGAGCCCAGCGGCATGCCCGGGACGGCGAGTCCGGCCGCGTCGGGGCGCTGCTCGAGCAGGCGCTTGATATCGGCGGCCGGAACATGTCCCTCGATGACGTAGCCGTCGACGACGGCCGTGTGGCACGAGGGCAGATTCTCGGGGACGCCGAGTTCGCGCTTGATTTCGTACATGGCGTCGGTGGGCCGGGCATCGACTTCGAAGCCGGCGGCCTCGAGGTGATCGACCCAGACCTTGCAGCAGCCGCACATCGGGTCGTGGTGTACCGTCACCTCGGGCAGTTCCTCGGCGGCGGCGGTCGTGGCCAGGCCCAGAAGCGCCAGGCCGGTCAGCATGTGATTCATCATCGTTCGGTTCTCCTCATTGCACAGGGTTCGATTGTCGGGTTCCACGGATGGGTTCGACCGCGTCGGAGCCGGAAGATTTCCAGAGGTAGTAGACGACGGGAACCACGAGCAGCGCCAGGACGGTCACGCTGAGGGTGCCGCCGACCATGGGTGCGGCGATTCGCCGCATCACTTCGGCACCGGCTCCGCCGCCGAGCATGATCGGCAGCAGGCCGGCGAAGATCGTCGCGACGGTCATGAGCACGGGACGCACGCGCCTGGAAGCGCCGTCGACTACGGCCTCCCGGATCTCATCGGCGGTCAGCGCGCGTCCGCCGCGCTCGCGCCGCGCCTCGGCCAGCGACTGGTCGAGGTAGACAACCATGAGTACGCCGACTTCCACGGCCACTCCGGCCAGCGCGATGAGTCCCGCACCGACGGCCACGGACTGGTTGTAGCCGAGCAGGTAGAGCAGCCAGTAACTGCCGACCAGCGACAGCGGCAGCGTGCCGAGCACGATGAGCACCGGCACCGTCTGCCGGAAGTTCATGTAGAGCAGGACGATGATGATCGCCACGGCGGCCGGTACGACCATGGCCAGTCGCTCGCCGGCGCGCTGCATGTACTCGTACTGGCCCGACCAGCCCAGCGAGTAGCCGGTCGGCAGGTCGACCTTTTCGGAGATGGCCTCGCGGGCGCGCTCCACGTAGCCACCGACGTCAGTGTCGGCCACGTCGATGTAGACCCAGCCGTTGAGCCGCGCGTTCTCCGTGCGGATGACGCCGGGACCGGCCTCGATTCGGATTTCGGCCACCGCCGACAGCGGAATCTGCTCCATGCCCGGCGTGACGACGGGCAGGGCCCGGAGGTCGGCCAGCGAGGACCGGAGCTCGCGCGGATAGCGGACGTTGATCGGGTAGCGCTCCAGCCCCTCCACGCTCTCGCCGACATTGACGCCGCCGATGGCCGAGCGCACGACTTCGTGGACGTCGGCGATGTTGAGCCCGAAGCGTGCGGCTGCATCACGATCGACGTCGATGGTGATGTAGCGCCCGCCGGTGACGCGCTCGGAATAGACCGACGCCGTGCCCGGCAGTCCGCGCAGGACCCGCTCGATGCGCTGGCCGATTTCGGTGATGACATCGAGATCGGGTCCCGCGATCTTGATGCCCACGGGCGTCTTGATGCCCGTGGCAAGCATGTCGATGCGGTTCTTGATCGGCTGGATCCACGTGTTCGTCAGACTGGGAACGTCGACGATGGCGTCGAGTTCGCGCTTGAGTTTCTCCATGGTCATGCCGGGCCGCCATTCCGAGCGCGGCTTGAGCCGGATCGTGGTCTCGATCATCGTCAGCGGGGCCGGATCGGTGGCCGTGTCGGCGCGCCCGGCCTTGGCATAGGCGCTGGCGACTTCCGGCACCTTCATGATGAGCCGGTTGGTCTGGCCGAGCAGTTCCGACATCTCGGCGTTGGAGGCGGCCGGGAACGCCGAGGGCATGTAGAGCAGGTCGCCCTCGTCGAGCTCGGGCATGAATTCGCTGCCCATGCGCGAGTAGGGAATCCAGGTGCTGGCGACGAGCACCAGGGCCACGGCCACGGTCAGTGCCGGGGCCCGCAGCACGGCCTGCACCAGCGGGCGATAGCCGCGGATCAGGCCGCGATTGACGGGGTTGTCGTGCTCGGCGCGGATGCGGCCGCGGATCAGCAGTCCCATGAGCACGGGCACGACCGTCACGGCGACGCCGGCCGCCGCGGCCATGGCGTAGGTCTTGGTGAACGCCAGCGGTCTGAACAGGCGGCCCTCCTGCGCCTCCAGCGCGAAGATCGGAACGAAGCTCAGGGCGATGATCAGCAGCGAGTAGAACAGCGCCGGGCCGACCTCGCTGGCGGCGTCGGCCACCACGGTCCAGCGGTCGCGGCCGCTCGGCCGCTCGCGCTCGCGAGCCAGGTGCTTGTGCAGGTTCTCGATCATGACGATGGCCGCGTCGACCATCGCGCCGATCGCGATCGCGATGCCCCCCAGCGACATGATGTTGGCGTTGATGCCCTGAAGCTGCATGACGATGAAGGCAACGAGAATGCCGAGCGGCAGGCTCAGCACGACGACCAGCGACGAGCGGAAGTGGAACAGGAACAGCATGCAGACCAGTGCGACGAACAGGAATTCCTGGGTCAGCTTGTCGAACAGCGTCTCGACGGCGCTCAGGATCAGTGCCGAGCGATCGTAGACCTCGACGATCTCCACGCCCTCGGGCAGGCTGTCCTCGAGTTCGGCGAGCCGTTCCCGAACGCGCTCGATGGTCGCCAGCGCGTTCTCGCCGAAGCGCATCACGATGATGCCGCCGACGGCTTCGCCCTCGCCGTTGAGTTCGCCGATGCCGCGTCGGAGATCCGGGCCGAAGCGCACCTCGGCCACGTCTCCGATGCGCACGGGCACGCCATCGGCCGAGGTCTTCAGGGGAATGTGCCTGAGGTCGTCGAGAGAGTCGATGTAGCCCGTGGCGCGGATCATGTACTCGGCCTCGGCCAGCTCGATCACGCGGCCGCCGCTTTCCTGGTTGCCGCGCCGGATCGCCTCGCGGACGCGCGACAGGGGGATGTCGTAGGCCCGCAGCTTGTCGGGGTCCGCGACGACCTGGTACTGGCGGACCATGCCGCCGATGGATGCGACTTCGGCGACGCCCTCTACGGTCTGCAGTTCGAACTTCAGGAACCAGTCCTGCAGGGACCGCAGGTCGGCAAGGTCGTGCCGCCCGGTGCGGTCGACGAGCGCGTACTGGTAGACCCAGCCCACGCCGGTGGCGTCGGGGCCGAGCACGGGGCGCGCGCTCTCGGGCAGCGTCGGTGCGACCTGGCTCAGGTACTCGAGCACGCGCGACCGGGCCCAGTAGAGGTCCGTCCCGTCCTCGAAGATGATGTAGACGAACGAATCGTTGAAGAACGAGTATCCGCGTACGGTCACCGCGCCCGGCACCGACAGCATGGCCGTCGACAGCGGGTAGGTCACCTGGTCCTCGACGACCTGCGGCGCCTGGCCCGGATACGAGGTCTTGACGATGACCTGGACGTCGGAGAGATCCGGCAGCGCGTCCAGCGGGGTCCGCCACACGGCCACGACGCCCCAGCCGGCCAGCAGCACGGCCAGCATCAGCACCAGGAACCGGTTGGCGACCGACCAGCGGATGATGCGCTCGATCATCGATCTTCCCCGTCGTCATTTCCCGAGTTCGCTGGATCGGTATCGTGCATCTCCGCGTGATCCATCTCCGCGTGATCCATCTCCGCGTGATCCATCTCCGCGTGATCCATCTCCGCGTGGTCCATCTCCGCGTGGTCCATCTCCGCGTGGTCCATCTCCGCGTGATCCATCTCCGCGTGGTCCATCTCCGCGTCGTCCATCTCCGCGTGGTCCATCTC
>JAWVZQ010000169.1:0-5465 GCA_033722095.1 Wenzhouxiangellaceae bacterium
GGACCATCCGCTGCACGAAGTGCTGGCCGGCCAGCGCTTCGACCCTTGCCTCGTGGCCATGCTGCGCCTGGAACCCGGTTTCGATGCCGGTTTCGATGCCGCCTTCGTCAATGACGACTCGCCGCTGTCGTGGATCGCGAAGGATTCTTCGAAGCCCGGACGCGATGGCGAGAACTGGGTCCTCCATGCCACGCCGGCCTGGTCGCGCGCGAACCTGGAGCGCGACTTCGAAGATCTCGCGGTCCGGCTGGCCGACGCATTCCGCGGTCGATTCGAGAAGCCGCCTGCGATCCGCAGGGCCTTCGCGCATCGCTGGCGATACGCGCAGGCCGCGGAGCCGCGCGACGACGGATTGCTGACGGTCGATGACCAGCGCCTGGCCGTGTCCGGCGACTGGCTGGCCGGGAGCCGCGTCGAAGGTGCCTGGACGAGCGGTCGCAAGGCGGGCGCCTGGCTGGTCGACTGTACCTGAGCCGCGCGGCAGGGACCCTCATCGGCCCGTCGCATTCCGGGCGGGGCCGGCCAGTACAATACGCGCCATGGCGAACGACTCCGAAATTCCGTCCGACGACGGGCTCCTCGACGGCCGTGCCGTCTCCGAGAAGCTTGTCGGCAACGTGGCGCAGGCCGTCTCCAACGCCGTCGGCAAGGGACGCCGGCGCCCCGGGCTCGCCGTCGTGCTCGTCGGCGACGACCCGGCCTCCCAGGTCTACGTCGGCAACAAGGTCAAGGCCGCCGAGCGCGCGGGCATCGCCTCGCGCGACCACCGGCTGGCGCACGGCATCGACCAGAACAGCCTGCTTGCGCTGATCGACGATCTGAACGCCGACGACGAGGTCGACGGCATCCTCGTCCAGCTTCCGCTGCCGGGGCACATGGACGAGCACGAAGTCACGCGGCGCATCGCGCCCGAGAAGGACGTCGACGGCTTCCACCCGCTCAATGTCGGGAACCTCGCGCTGCGCGAGCCGGGGCTGCGGCCGTGCACGCCCCGCGGCGTCATGACGCTGCTCAACGCCTATCGGCTCGACCCCAAGGGCCGACACGCCGTGGTCGTGGGCGCTTCGAACATCGTCGGCCGCCCGCTGGCGCTGGAACTGCTGCTGGCCGGCGCCACGGTCTCGGTGGCGCATCGATTCACGCGCGACCTCGAGCCGCTCGTGCGCGACGCCGAGTACCTGTTCGTGGCCGTCGGCAAGACCGGCGTCGTCGACGCCGACTGGATTCCCGATGGAGCCGTGGTCGTCGACATCGGCATCCACCGCGGAGACGACGGGCGCCTGCGCGGGGATCTGGAGTTCGACGCGGCGCGCGAGAAGGCGCGCTGGATCACCCCCGTTCCGGGCGGTGTCGGGCCGATGACGGTCGCGACCCTGATGCAGAACACGGCCGAGGCGGCCGGACTCGTCGTCCGCGCGCCATGACCGCCTCGAACCTGCTAGCGCGCACTGCCGTGGCACTGGCCGTCGCGCTGCTGGCGGGCTGCGGTGCGCTCGTCGACCGTGCCGCGACGCGGTTTGCCGAGGACCTCGAGGCCGCCGTCGTCGACTACGACGAGCCGCTCGTCGTCGAGCGCGGCTTGCCGGCGTTCCTGCTGATCCTCGAGGCGCGCGTCGAGGCCGACCCCGATTCCCCCGAAACGCGGCTGGCCGCGGCCCGCCTGACCGGCACGTATGCCGGCCTGTTCGTCGACGAGCCCGACGTGGCGCGCCGCCTGGCCGAGCGTGCGCTGGATCATGCCGAGCGCGGCGCCTGCCTCTCCGAGGACGTGCTCTGCGGCATGACCGACCTGCGCTTCAACGCCTTCGAGGCGCGCCTGGCGGACATGGACCGCGATGCGCTGGAGCCTGCCTACGCGCTGGCCACGGCCTGGACGGGCTGGATCGCCGCGGCCAGCGACGACTATTCCGCGCTGGCCGACCTGCCGCAGGTCGAGCGCCTGCTCGAGTGGGTCGCCGAGCGCGATCCCGACCACGACGACGGCAACGTCTGGCTGTACCTGGCCGTGCTCAACAGCCAGCGGCCGCCGGCCGCCGGGGGGCGTCCCGACCGGGCTCGAGACTACTTCCGGCGCGCGCTCGACATCTCCGAGGGGCGGAATCTGATCGTCAAGGTCTTCATGGCCGACGAGTACGCGCGGCTGCTGTTCGACCGCGACCTGTTCGTGCGCCTGCTCGACGAGGTCCTGGCCGCGGACCCGCGCGCCGAGGGCTACACGCTGGCCAACCGCGTCGCCCAGCAGCGCGCCCGGGCGCTGCGCGAGCGGACCGCCGAGATCTTCGACTGAAACACACCGAATCCGAGCCTGCGATGAACTTCCCGACCCGAAACCTGTTGCTGTTCCTCTTCCTCGCACTGTGGCCGGCACTCGCGGCCGCCCAGACGCTGAAGGTGGCCACACTCGCCCCGGACGGATCCAGCTGGATGGAGACGCTGCGCGAGGCCGGCGACGAGATCACCGAGCGCACCGACGGGGCCGTGCGCCTGCGCTTCTACCCCGGCGGGGTGATGGGCGACGCGGCCACGGTGCTGCGCCGCATGCGCCTCGGACAGCTGCACGGCGGGGCGTTCACGCTCGGCGAACTGGCGAGCATGGCGCCGTCGGCGAATCTCTACTCGATGCCGTTCCAGTTCCGCACGGCCGCCGAACTGGCCGCGGTGCGCGCCGAGTTCGATCCCTTCATTCTCGAGCGACTCGAGGAGGCCGGCATCGTCGCTCCGGCGCTGTCCTTCGGCGGGTTCGCCTACCTGTTCAGCGGGCGGCCCGTACGCTCCACCGACGACGTCTCGGCCGAACTGCGCGTCTGGATTCCCGAGGGCGACCGGCTCTCGCGCAACGTGCTCGAGGAGATCGGCGCCTCGGCCGTGCCGCTGAGCATGGCAGAGGTCTACACGGGCCTGCAGACCGGCACCGTCAATACCTTCGGCAGCACGATGGCGGGCGCCATCATCCTGCAGTGGCACTCGCGCGCCGACTACGTGCTGGACCTGCCGCTGCTCGCGACGATCGGCACGATGGGCTTTTCGGAGCGTTCGCTGGACCGTCTCGATGCGGCGCATCGCGAGGTCCTGCTCGAGGTACTCGCCGAGGCACTGGCCAGGCAGGAACGCGCCTCGGCCGAGGAGAACACGGACGCGCGCGAGGCGCTGGCGGGGCAGGGCATCGAGTTCCTGCGTCCCGATCCGGAAGGCGCGTCGGAGTGGCAGCGCATCGCCGACGGCGTGCTCGACCGGATGCTCGCCGCCGACCGCTATGCGCTGCCCGGCATCGAGCGCCTGCGCGCCCGCCTTGCGGAACTGCGCGCGAAACAATGACCCGGGAAGGGAACGGTGCCGGGAAGGTCGGGCAGGGTCCGGCCAGCTGGCTGCGGCTTCCGCTCGTGGCCCTGCTGGCGGTTCTGTTCCTGGCGATCGTCGCGCTGGGACTGGTCCAGATCGGCCTGCGCAACCTTTTCGACGAGGCGCTGCCCTGGGCCGACCCTGCAATGCGCGCCGGCGTGCTCTGGATCGCGATGCTGGCCGCCGTGCTGGCCGCCGACGAGGCGCGCCACATCCGCATCGACCTCGTCGGCCGGTTCGTGCCGCCGGCCTGGGCCGGGGTCATCGAGCGCGTGGTCTTCGCGCTGACCGTGCTCGTCTGCGGCGCCATGACCTTCGCGAGCCTGCGCATCGTGCGTCTCGAGTACGACTTCGGCGAGACGGCGTTCCTCGTCGTGCCGCGCTGGGTGGTCATGCTGATCATTCCGGTGGGCTTTGCACTCATGACGGCCCGGTTCCTCGTCCACGCCCTGTTCCCGCCGGAGCGACCGGTGCAGGTCCGATGACCACGCTCGCGCTGCTGATCCTTGCCCTGTGCGGGATGCCGCTGTTCGCGGTGATCGCGCTGGGAGCACTGCTGGCGTTCCGTGACGCGGGGCTGGACCCGAGCGTCGTGGCCATGGAGTTCCAGCGCATCGGCGAAATGCCGGTTCTGGTGGCGCTGCCGCTGTTCACGTTCGCCGGCGTGCTGCTGGCCGAGTCCCGGACGCCGCAGCGCCTCGTCGATCTCAGTCGTTCGCTGTTCGGATGGCTGCCGGGCGGACTGGCCGTGCTCGCGCTCGTGCTGTTCGCCCTCATGACGGCTTTCACGGGGGCCTCGGGCATCACCGTGGTGGCACTGGGATCGCTGATGCTGCCGGCGCTCGTGCGTGACGGATACCCGCAGCGTTTCGCACTCGGCATGGTCACCACGGGCTCGAGCCTCGGCGTGCTGTTCGCGCCGTCGCTGCCGCTGATCCTCTACGCCGTGGTCGCGCAACAGGTCACCCCGGGTCACACGGTGCGCGTCGAAGACCTGTTCCTGGCCGGGCTGCTGCCCGGCCTGCTCATGGTCTTGCTGCTGGCCGGCTGGGCCATGGCTCGCAAGCCGGCACCGGCCGCGGACGCCCGGCGCGAGCCGGCGCCGTCGCCGGGTGCGGCACTGCGCGCTGCGGCCTGGGAGATCCCGCTGCCCTTCGTCGTGCTCGGCGGCATCTACTCGGGTTGGCTGCTCGTCGTCGAAGCCGCCGTGGTCACGGCCGCGTGGGTGCTCGTCTCGGTGGTGCTCGTGCGCCGTGAAGTCGGCCTCGTCGGGCTGCTCACGGTCATCCGCGAGTCGATGATGCTCGTGGGCGCGATCCTCGTCATTCTCGGCGTGTCGCTGGCGTCGACGAACATCATGATCGACACGCAGGTTCCGCAGCGCCTGTTCGAGACCGTGGAGCCCTGGCTGGGCAGCAAGTGGACGTTCCTGCTGCTCGTCAATCTCGTGTTGCTCGCCGTGGGCATGATGCTCGACATCTTCGCGGCGCTGGTCATCATGGCGCCGCTGATCCTGCCCATCGCGCTCGCCTTCGGCATCGATCCCGTGCACCTGGGCATCGTGTTCCTGGCCAACCTGCAGATCGGCTACTGCACTCCGCCGGTCGGCATCAACCTGTTCCTGGCCGCACACCGCTTCGATACCGACATTCTCACCGTCTGGCGCGCCACCTTGCCGTTCCTGGCGCTGCTCGTCATCGCGCTTCTGGTCATCACCTGGTGGCCGGCGCTGAGCCTCTGGCTTCCGGGGCGGACCTGAGCGAGAGAACTGCGCAACGGCGCGAACACGAACCGGGAAATCCCGAAGCCAAGTGCAAGCAGTAGCTCAAGGGCTACGTCCCTGTGGATGGGAACTGGGCTGCACCGTTCGCGAAGGGTCGGTGGATGGCGAGGGTTTCGTTGCCCGGCGTGACATCCCCGGGTGAGCGAGCCGTAGGGCGAGCGAATGGCTTGCGGAATCCGAATTCCGGGGCTCATCCCGTTCACGCCGATCTCGAGGGACGGAGATTTCCTGATTCCCGCCCCAGGGGACGTAGCCCTTGAGCTACTGCTTGCACTTGGCTTCGGGATTTCCCGGTTCGTGTTCGCGCCGTTGCGCAGTTCTCTCGCTCAGGTCCGCCCCGGAA
>JAWVZQ010000170.1:0-5464 GCA_033722095.1 Wenzhouxiangellaceae bacterium
CGCCCTCGATGTTCTCGTAGTAGAGCACGTCGTGACCCTGGCCGAGCATCTTGGCGACCATCTTGCGGGCATGCCCCGGGTGCACGCGATCGTCGCGCGTGGAAGTCGTGAAGAACGCGCGCGGATAGTCGACCTCGGCGGAGACGTTGTGATACGGCGAGTACTTCGAGATGTAGGCCCACTGCTCGGGATCGTCGGGATCGCCGTATTCGGCCATCCAGCTCGCGCCGGCCAGCAGCTCGTGGTAGCGGCGCATGTCGAGCAACGGGACCTGTGACACGACGGCGTCGAACAGGTCCGGGCGCTGGACCATGACCGCGCCGACGAGCAGGCCGCCGTTGCTGCCGCCCTGGATGCCGAGGTGGTCGGGCGAGGTGATGCCGCGCTCGACGAGGTCCTCGGCCACGGCGATGAGGTCGTCGAAGGCGCGCTGCCGGTTCTCCTTCAGCGCCGCCTGGTGCCACTTCGGTCCGAACTCGCCACCGCCGCGGATGTTGGCCAGCACGAACACGCCGCCGCGTTCCAGCCAGGCCGAGCCCGTGACGCCCGAATAGAACGGCGTGCGCGAGACCTCGAATCCGCCGTAGGCCGTCAGCAGCGTCGGGTTGGCGCCGTCGGCCTCGTAGCCGGAAGGCATGACGACGAAGTACGGGATGCGCTCTCCGTCGGCGGAGATCGCCTCGTGCTGCGCGACTTCCATTCCCTCGGAATCGAACCAGGCCGGCTCGCCGCGGACTTCGGAGTGCGAATCCTCGGCCGCGTCGGCCTCGAACAGCGTCGACGGCGTCAGGAAGCCCGTGTAGTTGTAATAGAAGCGATCGGAGCGATCGTCCGTGGAGACCACGGCGATACTCCCGAGCTCGGGCACGTCCAGCGAAGCGCGCTTCCAGTCGCCGTCGGCGTGGGTGAACCGCAGCATTCTCGAAACGACATTGTCGAGCACGTTGACGAGAACGGTCTTCTCGGTCGTCGAGACGCCGGCGATGGAGGCGCGCTCGCCGGGCTCGAAGACCACGGCCAGGTCGGGGGACTCGGTCTCCAGGCTCTCGATGGGCGCAGCCACCAGCGAGCCCTGCCGGAAGGTCTCGCCTCCGACGCTCCAGTCGGACTTCAGCTCGATGAGCGCCTGGCCGTCGAGCAGGCCGGTCAGTTCCGCGTCTTCGGGCACGTTGAGGCGATGCGTCTGGCCGTCCCTGTAGAGGTAGTAGTAGCGCGAAAAGAAACCCGGCGCACGGATGATCATGTCGTAGTGCTTCTCGCCGTCCCAGAAGCGGGCGCCGAAGGCCGCGACGTCGCCGCGCTCGCCCTCGAACACGATCTCGGCTTCGGCCGGATCGGTGCCGCGCTGCCAGATCCTCACCGTGCGCGGGTAGCCCGAATCGGTGACCTGCTCGGACGTGAAGGCCGGGCCGTAGAACACCGAATCGCGATCCCGCCAGCCGATGCTGCTCTTGGACTCGTCGACGAAGAACCCGTCCTCGACGAACGCTCTCGACTCGAGGTCGAATTCGCGCTTCACCGATGCGTCGGCGCCGCCGATCGACAGGCTGACGAGGCAGCGATCGTAGTCCGGATAGCGGCAGTTGGCCCCGGCCCAGACCCAGTTCTCGTCCTCGGCCTCGGCCAGCGCGTCCACGTCGAGCAGGACGTCCCAGTCGGGGTCTTCGGCGCGGTAGTCCTCGACCGTGGTCCTGCGCCAGAGTCCGCGCACATGCTCGGCGTCGCGCCAGAAGTTGTAGATCATGCCGCCCTGCAGCGAGGGGTAGGCGATGCGCTCGTCGGACGTCAGGATCTCGAGGGCGCGCTCGTGGATGGGCTCGAACAGCGGATGCGCCTCGAGTTCGTCCTGGGAGACCTCGTTCATGCCGCGTGCCCAGGCCAGGGCGTTCGGGCCCTCGACTTCCTCGAGCCAGCGGTAGGGGTCGTCGTCGTGCGCCATGGAGGCTCCGGGGGCCGCGAGGGCCAGCATCGTCAGGAGGATCGGAAAGTGTTTCATGCTCGGTATCGCTTCGAGGAAAGCGCACGATTGTGCCGGACCGACGTCGACGCGCGCCCCTGCCATTGGTCCCGGCCCGCGGATCACGGGCGTCCCGAGCAACCGTGGATTCATGAAAATAACCTTGAAAAACAATTCTCTGCGCGTTAGGCTAATTCAGGAACGTACATTCCTTTTCCCTGCATCCCGAGAGGTTCCCATGCACAGTTCGCGTTTCGAATCGATCCTGAGTTGTGTCGCGATCGCCGTCGCGCTCGCGCTTCCCGCCTCGCTGGCGGCCGACGAACACGGCGACATGCAAGAAGCATCCGCCCAGGACGCACCGAACCCCTACGCGAAGGCCGACGACAGCTGGATCTCGATCAGCGGAACGGTCGAGTCGGTATCGGCCGACCAGTTCCTGCTCGACTTCGGCAATGGCGTGATCGGCGTGGAAATGGATGACGGCGACCGCGACGCCGACGCCTACAAGCTCCTGAAGGGCGACAAGGTCCGCGTGACCGGCCTCATCGACGACGACTTTCTCGAGCTGCGCACGATCGAGGCCAGCAGCGTGACGGTCGAGAAGCTCGGAACGACGTTCTACGCCAGCGCCGCCGACGAGGAAAACCCCGTCGTGCTCCGCGAGGTCGTCGTCACGACCACGCCGATCCAGGTCTCGGAAACCGTGCTGATCGGCACCGTGACCAGCGTGTCGGAAGAGGAGTTCAGGATCGACACGGGCCTGCGCGAGATGACGGTCGAGGTCGAGGAGATGCCGTACAACCCGCTCGACGACGAGGGCTACCAGCGCATCGAGGTCGGCGATCGCGTCAGCGTCACGGGGGACATCGACATGGACCTCTTCGAAGGCCGCGAACTCGTCGCCGACTCCGTCGTGACGCTCGACGGCTGACGAGCGCACCGGGCAGCGGGAGCGGCCGCCGCTTCCGCCGCCTCCTTCCCTTCACCGCAAACACGACAACCGGGAGTGATTCCATGCGATTCGATTTTTCGTTCACCGATTCCTTCCTGCGCCCGCGTTCGGCGATCGTCGCCATCGTCGCGACTGCGGCGCTGGTCTGCGGACCGGCCTTCGGCCAGCAGGAAGATGCGCAGACCGAGGAACCCGACCAGTTCGAGGTCGATCCCTACGCGCTCGGAGAAGGCGCCTGGATCTCGATCGACGGCACCGTGCACGCCGTGGCGCGCGACAGCTTCGTGCTGGACTACGGGGCCGGACTCATCACCGTGGAAATGGACGACGGCGACCGCGACGCCGACGGCTACCAGCTTCTGCCCGAAGACAAGGTCCGCGTCGGGGGCATCGTCGATGATGACCTGCTGGACCTGACGACCATCGAGGCCCGCAGCGTCCACGTCGAGAAACTCGGCACGACGTTCTTCGCCAGCCCGCGCGACGAGGAGGATCCGATGGTCGCGACGATGCCCGTCATCGTCAGCGAGTCGGTGCTGCGCGGAACGGTGGCCTCGGTTTCCGAGGATTCCTTCGTGCTCGAATCCGGCAAGGCCGCGATCCGCATCCGGCTCGACTCGATGCCGTACGACCCGCTCGACGACGAGGGCTACCAGCGGATCGAGGTCGGCGACCGCGTGACGATCACCGGCGATATCGACCTGGATTTCTTCGAAGGCCGCGTGTTCACCGCCGAATCCATCGTCGTGCACGACGGCGACTGAGAACGCGCCGCAACGCCGGCCCCCGACGGGCCCGGGCGCCGGCCGGCGGCCGGGCCTTCCTCTTTCTGCGCCGACCCGGCGCCGCGCTCAGCCGTCGCGGCGCGCGACGACCGCGATGCGCTCGGGGCGCGGCAGGCCTTCGACGGTGCGGACGCCGTCCGCGTCCAGCGCGTGGGGCAGCGAGTGGAACGGCATCCACGCGGTGGGCCGTTGTTCTTCCGCCGTGGTCACGGTGCGATCCAGCGTCCGGACTTCGTCGAACCCGACCTCGGCCAGCCATCGATGCAGCCTCGACTCGGTCGGCAGGCGGTGCACGTTGCGCATGTTCGCGTAGCGATCCGGCGGATCGAGTTCCTCGTCCCGCTCGCCCGGAATGACCAGCGTTTCCAGCACGACCGTCCCGCCGGCCGGCAGGTGACGCCGGATGCGGTCCAGGTGTTCGGCGGGATCGCGCCGGTGATAGAGCACACCCATCGAGAAGACCGCATCGAAGGTTCCGGCCGCGTCGAGCTCCTCGAAGCGCAGCGGCAGCAGCACCGGTCCCTCGCCGCCGGCGAAATGCCGGATCGCCTCGAACTGCATGGCGAACACCGCGGTCGGGTCGCAGGCCAGCACGCCCGCCGCTCCGTCGTCGAGCATGCGCCACGAGAAATAGCCGTTGCCGGCACCGATGTCGAGTACGCGCTTGCCCCGCAGGTCGACGGCGCCGCGGACCCGCTCCCACTTCCAGTCCGACCGCCACTCGGTATCGATGGCCACACCGCCGAGCACCAGGGGACCCTTGCGCCAGGGCACGAACTCTCCCAGCGTCACGGCCAGTGCCGCGGGATCCCCGGCGGCGTCTCCGGCGACGAGTCGGCCGTCGAGCACCGACCATCCGTTTCCCACGTCGGGCAGCGCATCCAGCGCGCTCCGCCAGCGCTCGAGGTCGCCGTGACGGCCCGGCGCCAGCGCGCGATCCGAGCGCTCGGCCAGGACCTCGACGGCCCGTTCCGGCACGAGGCCGGCCAGTGCGCTGCGGTAGTCCACGTCAGCGGATCGCCGCGATGGCCGAGAACGGCAAGGCCTGGAACCAGTCGACGACCTGCTCGAAGCCGGCCTCGCGCAGGCGGCGATGATGCCGGTCGCGGTCGTCGGGGACGAGCACGTTCTCGAGCGCCTGCCGCTTGCGCGCGATCTCGAGGTCCGAGTAGCCCTGGGCGCGCTTGAAGTCCAGGTGGTGCGTGTCCTGCCACTGCTGGGTCGCGCCGTCGTCGAAGGCCAGCTTCTCGGCCAGCACGAGTACTCCGCCCGGCACCATCCCGGCGTGGATGCGCGCGATGAGTTCGTCGCGCTCTTCGGCGGGGATGAACTGCAGCGTGAAGATCATGAGCACGACCGAGGCACGCTCGATGTCCAGATTCCGGACGTCGGCCTCGAGGACCTCGACGGGAATGCGCGAATTGTCGGCCGCGATGACCTCGCGGCAGCGCCGCACCATGTCGGGCGCGTTGTCGACGGCGACGATGCGGACGTCGTCCTCGGCGATCGCGCGACGCGCGGCCAGCGTCGCAGCGCCGAGCGAACAGCCGAGGTCGTAGACGCGGGTGCCGGGCTGGACGGCACGGCGGACGAGCAGCGGAAGCAGTTCGAGCAGCAGCCGGTAGCCGGGTACGGACCGCTCGATCATGTCCGGAAAGACGCGCGCCACGGTCTCGTTGAAAGCGAACGGCGCGACCTCTCCGTCTTCGCCGCGGTAGATGTCGTCGGTGGCCATGCGTTCCAGTCTAGCGGCCGGGGTCACGCGCC
>JAWVZQ010000171.1:0-5411 GCA_033722095.1 Wenzhouxiangellaceae bacterium
AGGCGTCTGGCTCGAACAGGATGTCCGCCGATACCGGTTCGATCGTTTCGAATTCCCGCTGACCTTGCCCACCGACCTCGTCCTCGACGGCGTCGAGACGCTGCCGATCTCGGTCGTGGCCAGGGACTTCACCGATGTGCCGCTGGATGCCCGACCGGAAACCGTCGCCGACTGGGCCGACGGCGCCTGGACCGGCTACGAGGACGAGACGGGAACGGCCGGTGATGTCGGCGGCCCCGACCGGACCTCGATCTCGCTGCCCGTTTCCGCCACGGCCGTCGACGCCCTGGCCCTTGCGATTCCGTCGCCCGTGATGGACGAGGGCCGGGCGTTCCGGCTCGAGGTGGAACGGACCGGCAGCGGCACCGGCGTGGTCGAGACCGAGGTCGAGATCACCCAGGTCTCGGGTCCGCCCTCGGGCCTGACGCCGGCGGCCGCCACGTTGCGCTGGGAGGACGGCGAGCTCGGTTCGCGTTTCGTCGACATCGCGGTGCCGGACGATTTTGCCGTCGAGGCGGTCGGCGTCCACGAGATCACGCTCGCGCTCGTCGCCGGCGATCCCTTCGTGCCGCCTCCGGTGACGTTGCGAATCGAGGATTCCGATGCCGCGCGGCCGACCTGGCGCGTCGTGGAGGGGTTGCCGGCAACGGCCGTCGAGCAGCTGCGCGAAGCGCTGACCGCGGCGCCCGAGGTGGCCGGCATGGCCCACATCGAGCTGCCCGCGCGGCGCGCCCTGGTGTTCACCGATGCCATCGACCTGCCGGGGAGTGTGCCGCTTGCCCTTCCGCGCATCCAGGGCGCCGTGACGCTGCACGGTTTCGGGGCGCTGCTGGAGCGGGATTCAGCCGCTCCCGCCTTCGGAATCCTGCGCGTCGGTTCCGGAGCCTCGCTGACCATCCGTGACCTGGCCCTCCTGGGAGGCCGGCTCGACGGCACGGCTTCCGGAGGTGCGATCGGCGTGCGCGGCGAGCTCGTGCTCGAAAACGTCGTCATCGCCGGCAGCCGGGCCGGTCGCGGCGGTGCGCTGTTCGTCGACGGGGGCACGCTCACGGCCGACCGCCTCGTGCTCGTCGGCAACCACGCCTCGATGACGGGCGGGGCTTTGCACTTCGAGCGGGGCGAAGCCGCCGTGACGTCCAGCGTCTGGTCGTCGAACGAGGCGGCAGGGGCGGGCGGCGCGGCCTGGCTCGGTGGTGATCTCGCGCTGAGCGGCGTGCTGGTGCGCGGCAACCGCGGGGCCGCGGCCGCGATCGAGGGCTCGGCGGGCGCCGGACTCACGCTGCGCGCAACGGCGTTCCACGGCAACGAACAGGCCGCCTGCGGCGAGACGATCTCCGTGACCGACCTCGGCGGCAACGAATTCGACGATGGCAGCTGCGTGCCCTGAGTATCCGGCGACCGGGCCTGCACCTTGGCGGGGTTATCATCGTGACATCGAATCCAGGCCCGTCCCCCCGATGCGAAGAACCGTCTTCCTGCTGCTGATCCTGGGCGCCGCGCCGGCCGCGGCCGCCTCGCTGCTTGCCGGGCCCATGCCCGGGGCATCCGCAATGCGTGCCGCCGAAGTCTGGATCCAGGCCGACGAGGAAACCGTCGCACGCCTGCGCTACTGGCCCGAGGGCGATCCCTCGGCGGCTCGCCTGGGACCCGAGCGAGACACCCGGCAGGAGTCCGCCCATACGGCCGAGCTGTCGGCCACCGGGCTGGAGCCGGGCACGACCTACGTCTACGAGGTGCTGCTCGACGGACAGCCGCAGGCAGCCCGGTTTCCGCAGACCTTCGTGACCCAGCCGCTCTGGCAGTGGCGCGACGACCCGCCCGATTTCCGCTTCGCGCTGGGATCGTGCGCCTACGTCAACGAGCCGGTCTACGATCGCCCCGGGCGTCCCTACGGCGGCGATTACCACATCTTCGAGTCGATCGCGAATGCCGACCCCGATTTCATGCTGTGGCTGGGCGACAACGTCTACTACCGCGAGGTGGACTGGGACGCGCCGTCGAGCATGTACGCGCGCTACGGCCACACGCGCCAGTTGCCGGAAATGCAGCGCCTGTTGACGACGGCGCATCATTTCGCGACCTGGGACGACCACGACTACGGCCCGAACAACTCCGATCGTTCCTACCGGCTGCGCGGCGCGGCCCAGCAGGTCTTCCACGATTTCTGGCCGAACCCGGTCATGCAGGCCGCCGGCACGGGTGGGGTGACCACGTCGTTCCAGTGGCACGACGTGGAGTTCTTCCTGCTCGACAACCGCTCGTTCCGCCAGGCCAACGAGCGCGTGACGGGCGAGCAGACCATCCTCGGCGAGGCGCAGATACGCTGGCTCATCGACGCCCTGCGCTCGAGCCGCGCGAGCTTCCGCTTCGTCGTCCTCGGCGGGCAGTTCGTCAACAGCGCCGAGGTCTACGAGAATTACGATTCGCTGGCACCGGCCGAGCGCCGTGACATTCTCGACCGGATCCGTGCCGAGGACATTCCCGGCGTGGTGTTCCTGACCGGAGACCGGCACCACTCGGTGCTGCTGCGCATGGACCGACGCGGTACCTATCCGCTGCACGACTGGACGGTTTCGCCGCTGACGTCGGGCGCGGGCACGCCGAACGAGGGCGAGGGACAGTACCGCGTCGACGGCAGTCTCTACACCGAGCGCAACTTCGGTACTGCCGAAGTCACGGGGCCGTTCGGCGACCGCACGCTGACCATGCGGCTGCACGACGTCGACGGGAACGAGGTCTGGTCCCACGTCATCCACCAGCGCGACCTGCGCTGATCGAGCGAGCGGAGTCGACATGGCCGGAGGCTGGGCACGCGACGGAGCGGTACAGGACCAGATCGACGCGAGCGTCGACGACGAAGTGCGGCGGGCGCGCAGTCGCCTGGCCGGCGGGCCGGCACGACGCGACTGCCTCGACTGCGGGGACCCGATTCCAGAGGCCCGGCGCAAGGCCGTGCCCGGTGTGCTGCGCTGCGTGGCCTGCCAGCAGGAGCACGATGCCGAACGGGGCGGCGGAGCGGCCATCAACCGTCGCGGCAGCAAGGACAGCCAGTTGCGCTGAGTCATTCGCACGCGTCGTCGGCGCGGGCTCGGGCGCCCATCTCGGGGGAACGTATCGCCGCGATCGGGGTCGATCGAACAACACGCTTTGCAACCGCGCCCGGTTTCGTGTAAAAGGATTGGTGCCAATACTTGCGAAATCAGGGCGTTGTGTGAAGTATCTAGAAAATTGCATCGTGCAATTCCCTCGAGTTGGGGGTATCTTGACGGCTTGATGTCGTTCCACGGCGGGAATCGAGGACGCTGACCATGGCTTCAACGGCGGAACAGGTGGCAACCAGCCAGCTCCCGGGAACGGGGCGGCGGCTGGTCGAGGAGGGGCTGCTCAGCGAGGAGCAGGCGCTGGATGCACTGAAGGAGGCCGGCGAGAAGGGCCGGACCTTCACGTCGCACCTCGTCCGGGAGCAACTCATCGATGCTTCGAGTTTCGCGCACGTCGCGGCCGAGGAATTCGGGCTTCCGCTCATCGACCTCAACGCCCTGGATCTGCGCCAGGCTCCGGGCGACGTGGTCAAGGAAGACCTCATGCGCAAGCATCTGGTCGTCCCGATCATGCAGCGGGGCAAGCGCCTGTTCGTCGCCATCGCCGATCCGACCAACCAGTCAGCGATGGACGAGGTCGCCTTCACGACCGGGCTCAACGTCGAGGGCGTTCTGGCCGCCGCCGATACCGTCAACCAGACCATCGACCGGCTCATGGCCGGCTCGTCGCAGGCCTTCGAGGAACTGACGGCCGGCGACGAGGATCTCGAGTCGCTGAGCTTCGAGGAGGATCGCAAGGAGCAGGAGAACGTCGAGGACGCCACCGACGACGCGCCCATCGTCCGCTTCGTCAACAAGGTGCTCGTCGATGCGATTCGCAAGGACGCCTCGGACATTCATTTCGAACCCTACGAGGACAGCTACCGGATCCGCTTCCGCATGGACGGCGTGTTGAAGACCCAGATGCGGCCGCCGACCAAGATGGCCAGCCGGCTCTCGGCCCGACTCAAGGTCATGGCCAACCTCGACATCGCCGAGCGACGCGTACCGCAGGACGGTCGCATCAAGCTCAACATTTCGAAGTCCCGCGCGTTCGACTTCCGTGTCTCGACCTGCCCGACGCTCTGGGGCGAGAAGGTCGTGCTGCGAATCCTCGATTCCTCGGGGGCCTACCTGGGCCCGGAGAAGCTCGGCTTCGACGAGGAGCAGAAGGACATCTACCTCGACGCCATCGGCAAGCCCTACGGGATGGTGCTGGTCACGGGTCCGACGGGCTCCGGTAAGACGGTGTCGCTGTACACGGCGCTGGGCCTGCTCAACGACGAGGGGCGCAACATCTCCACGGTCGAGGACCCCGTCGAAATCCGCATGCCCGGCATCAATCAGGTCCAGCAGAACACGAAGCAGGGGCTGACCTTCGCCGCCGCGCTCCGGTCGTTCCTGCGCCAGGATCCCGACATCATCATGGTCGGGGAAATCCGAGACCTCGAGACCGCGGAGATCGCCATCAAGGCGGCCCAGACGGGCCACCTCGTGCTCTCCACGCTGCATACCAACGATGCGCCCCAGTCGATCACGCGCCTGGCCAACATGGGTGTGCCGTCGTACAACATCGTCTCGGCCGTCCACATGGTCATGGCCCAGCGTCTGGCCCGGACCCTGCACAAGTGCAAGGTGCCCGAAGACGACCTGCCGCCGGAAGCCCTCAAGAAGGCGGGCTTCACCGACGAGGAGATCGAGGAGGGCCTGGATCTCTACAAGGCCAAGGGCTGCAACATGTGCAACGAGGGCTACAAGGGCCGAACCGGCGTCTTCCAGATCATGCCCGTCACCGAGGAAATCGAGCAGATCATCCTTTCCGAGGGCACGGCGCTCGAGATCGAGCGCCAGAGCAAGAAGGAGGGTGTCAAGGACCTTCGCCGCTCGGCACTCGACAAGGTCAAGGCCGGCATCACCACGCTCGTCGAGATGAACCGCGTCACCAAGGACTGAAAATCGTCCAGTTCGCCGCCGCGCCGTCGCTCGGCGCGACTGTGGGCGATTTTTTCTGCGCGCGGGGTTTCCTTGCCGGCCCCTTATGGCTTAAAATACCTGGCTTGCCGCGTCAGTGGCACCAGGCACTCAGTGCCGACGTAGCTCAGTCGGTAGAGCAACGCATTCGTAATGCGTGGGTCGGGGGTTCGAATCCCTCCGTCGGCACCATTTCCCCATTGTTCCAGCGGCCTGCGGCTTCACCGCAGTGCTCGATCACACTCATTCGAACCCCCGACCATCGACAATGTCGGTTCGAAAGCCGCGCGGAGCGCGGTGCCGCTGGCACGTCAGTGCCAGTCCGGAGGACGAGCGCCGCAGGCGCGAAGCAATCCCTCC
>JAWVZQ010000172.1:0-5351 GCA_033722095.1 Wenzhouxiangellaceae bacterium
CCATCGCCTCGGTATCCAGGCCTTCGAACCCGTGCTCGTCGAGGGCAAGGCCATCCAGCTTCATCCGCTGGAATGTAACGCGTTCAACGCCGACTTCGACGGCGACCAGATGGCCGTGCACGTTCCGCTGAGCCTCGAGGCGCAGCTGGAAGCGCGCGCGCTGATGATGTCGTCGAACAACATCCTGTCGCCGGCCAACGGCGAGCCCATCATCGTTCCGACGCAGGACGTGGTCCTGGGCCTCTACTACATGACCCGTGCGCTGGTCGGCGCGAAGGGCGAGGGCATGTTCTTCTCGGACATCGCCGAGGTCCATCGGGCCTATGCCAACAAGCAGGTGGAGATTCAGGCCCCGGTTTCGGTGCGCATCACCGAATGGGAGCGTGACGAGGACGGCAATCTCGAGGAAATCACCAGGCGCCAGGAGACCACGGTCGGCCGCGCGCTGCTGTTCGAGATCGCGCCGAAGGGCATGCGCTTCGAACTGTTCAACCAGACGCTGAAGAAGAAGCAGATCTCGAAGCTCATCGACGAGTGCTATCGCGATCTCGGCCTCAAGCACACCGTCGTCTTCGCCGACCAGCTGATGTACACCGGCTTCGCGAATTCCACGCGCGCCGGCGTTTCGATCGGCCTCGACGATCTGCAGGTCCCGCCCGAGAAGAAGTCCATCCTCGAGCGTGCCGAGCAGGAAGTCCTCGAGATCCAGGAACAGTATTCCTCGGGTGTCGTCACGGCCGGCGAGCGCTACAACAAGGTCGTCGACATCTGGTCGCGGACCAACGAGGAAGTCGCCAAGGCCATGATGCGCCGCATCGGCAAGGACATCCGCGTCGATGCCGAAGGGAACGAGGTCGAGCAGGACTCGATGAATTCCATCTTCATCATGGCCGATTCGGGCGCCCGAGGCTCTGCCGCGCAGATTCGCCAGCTGGCCGGCATGCGAGGCCTGATGGCCAAGCCGGACGGCTCGATCATCGAGACGCCCATCACGGCCAACTTCCGCGAGGGCCTGAACGTCCTGCAGTACTTCATCTCGACGCACGGGGCCCGAAAGGGTCTGGCCGACACGGCGCTGAAGACCGCGAACTCCGGTTACCTGACGCGTCGCCTCGTCGACGTCGCCCAGGACCTCGTCGTCATCGAGGAGGACTGCGGTACCGAGCAGGGCCTCGAGATGACGCCGATCGTCGAGGGCGGCGACGTGGTCGAACCGCTGGGCGAACGGATCCTGGGCCGCGTCGTGGCCGAGGATATCTATCCGGCCGATTCCGACGAGGTGCTGTGTCCGCGCGGCACGCTGCTCGACGAGAAGTGGGTGGCCACGCTCGAGGAGAACGCGATCGACCGCATCCTGGTCCGCTCGCCGATCACCTGCGAGACCAAGTACGGCATCTGCGGCACCTGCTACGGCCGTGATCTGGCGCGCGGCTCGCGCGTCAATATCGGCGAGGCCGTCGGCGTGATCGCCGCGCAGTCCATCGGCGAGCCGGGCACGCAGCTGACGATGCGGACCTTCCACATCGGTGGTGCGGCATCCCGTGCCGTGGCCATCGACCAGATCGAGGTCAAGTCCGCCGGAAGCATCCGCCTGCACAACCTGAAGTCGGTGGAGAACACCGAGGGCAAGCTGGTCGCGGTCTCGCGTTCCGGCGAACTTTCGGTCATCGACAAGCACGGTCGCGAGCGCGAGCGCTACAAGATTCCGTACGGCGCCATGATCAGCGTCCGCGAGGGCGACGAGGTCGAAGCCGGCCAGGTCGTGGCCAACTGGGATCCGCACACGCACCCGGTCGTCGCCGAGGTCGCCGGAACGGTCTCGTTCCAGGACTTCATCGACGGCGTGACCGTCACCGAGCAGACCGACGAAGTCACGGGCCTGTCGAGCCTGGTCGTCACCGATCCGAAGAAGCGCGGCTCGGAAGGCAAGGACCTGCGCCCGACGATCCGCCTGCTCGACGAGAAGGGCAAGCCGCTGACGCTGCCCGGCACGAACCAGCCGGCCCAGAACTACCTGCCGGCCGACGCCGTCATCAATACCAAGGACGGCCAGAAGGTGGAAGTCGGAGACATCCTCGCGCGCATTCCGCAGGAGTCGTCGAAGACGCGTGACATCACGGGTGGTCTGCCGCGAGTCGCCGACCTGTTCGAGGCCCGCAAGCCGAAGGAGCCGGCGATCCTCGCCGAGGCCTCCGGTACGGTCAGCTACGGCAAGGAGACCAAGGGCAAGCAGCGTCTCGTCATCACCGACGAGAACGGCGATGCGATCGAGAACCTGATCCCGAAGTGGCGCCAGATCCTGGTGTTCGAGGGCGAGCACGTGGAAAAGGGCGAGACCGTCGTCGACGGAGAGCCCGATCCGCACGACATCCTGCGCCTGCTGGGTGTCGAGCCGCTGGCCAACTACCTCGTGCAGGAAATCCAGGACGTCTACCGCCTGCAGGGTGTGAAGATCAACGACAAGCACATCGAGGTCATCATCCGCCAGATGCTGCGCAAGGTCGAAGTGCTCGAGTCCGGGGACAGCAAGTTCCTCCAGGGCGAGCAGCTCGACGGCGTGCGCGTGGCCGAGGAGAACCGCAAGCTCGAGAGCGACGGCCTCCGGCCGGCGCGAGTCCAGAGCGTGCTGCTCGGCATCACGAAGGCCTCGCTGGCGACCGAGTCGTTCATCTCCGCGGCGTCGTTCCAGGAGACCACGCGCGTGCTGACCGATGCCGCCGTGCGCGGAACGGTCGACAACCTGCGCGGCCTCAAGGAAAACGTCATCGTCGGTCGCCTGATTCCGGCCGGAACGGGCAGGGTGGCGCGCGAGCGACACCACGACGAAGTCGACGTCACGGGCGATACCGAAGCCGAACTGGCCGCGCTGCTGCGTGCCCAGGACGCGGAAACGGAGACCGCCGGTGGTTCCGACGAGGGTGCCTCGGAGTCCGAGTGACGCAGCAATCCGCCGGCCGGCCGTCGAGCCGGCCGGCGCTTTCAATGAACCGTGAAACCGGTTAGAATTCCCGGTTTCGTCAATGACGGGTCCCGCCGAATCCGGGGCCCCGGGCAGGAGCAGGAATGGTCAAGATCAGACTTTCGCGGGGCGGTGCCAAGAAGCAGCCGTTCTACCACATCATCGTCACCGACAGCCGCAATCGCCGGGACGGCCGTAACATCGAGCGACTGGGTTTCTTCAACCCGGTCGCGCGCGGCAATGCCGAGCGCCTTCGCATCGACCACGATCGCGTCGATCACTGGGTGCAGCAGGGTGCGCAGGTCTCCGAGCGGGTCAGCCACCTGATCGTCGAGTCCCGCAAGGCTGCCGGCAACGCCGAAGCCTGATCGCGAAGCCGACCCGATGGAGTCCGGCTCCGATGCGCCGGTCGAACTGGGGCGGCTGAACGGTCCCTGGGGAGTCGCAGGCTGGGTCAAGGTCCTTTCCTGGACCGATCCACCCGAGAACATCTTCGAGTACCAGCCCTGGCGGATCGCCGATCCGCCGGGGCTTTTGCGTGTCCTGGAGTGGCGCAGGCAGGGTCCCCGACTCGTCGCGCGGCTCGAGGGCGTCGACGACCGAACGGCCGCCGAGCGCCTCGGACGGCACGTGCTGACCGTTCCACGCGACGACCTGCCGCCGGCGGGCGAGGACTCGTGGTACTGGCACGACCTCGTCGGGCTCGAGGTGCGCAACGGCGACGACCGCGTGCTCGGCGAAGTCACCGGCCTGATCGACACGGGCGCACACGATGTCCTCGAGGTTCGCGCTCCGTCAGGGGCGCCGATGCTCGTCCCGTTCGTCGTGGGCGAGACGGTGCGGGACGTCGACCTCGGCGCGGGCCGGATCGTCGTCGAGTGGGAGCCTGACTGGTGAGCCGTTTCCTGCGAGAGATCCACGTCGTCACGCTGTTCCCGGACTGGTTCGGCAGCGGGCTGTTGCCGGGCCTGACGGGCCGGGCGCTCGATGACGGTCGCGTGGTGCTGCGCTGCTTCGACCCGAGAGACCACGCCAGCGGCGTGCACCGCAGCGTCGACGACCGACCCTATGGCGGCGGACCCGGCATGGTGCTCAGGCCCGAGCCGGTTGCATCGGCCATCGAGCAGGCCCGGCAGGGCTCGGATTGCCCCGTCGCGGCACTGACGCCGCAGGGTCGCCCGCTGGACCAGGATGCCGTCGCGGCGCTGGCTTCCCGCGAGCGGCTGATCCTCGTCTGCGGCCGCTACGAGGGTATCGACGAGCGCGTCCACGATGCGCTCGTCGACGAGGAGTGGTCGATCGGCGACTTCGTGCTTTCCGGCGGGGAACCGGCCGCGCTGGCACTCATCGACGCCGTGGTCCGGCTCCAGCCCGGGGTACTTGGCCACGACGGATCGGCCGAACAGGACTCGTTCAGCGACGGGCTTCTGGACTGCCCGCACTACACGCGTCCCGAGACCTGGCGCGGACGGACGGTCCCCGAGGTGCTGACCAGCGGCGACCACGAACGCATCCGGCGCTGGCGGCGGCGCGAGATGCTCCACCGGACGCAGCGGCGGCGCCCGGACCTGCTCGAGCGCCTCGAGTTGACCGACGAGGACCGGGCCCTGCTGGAGGACGCCGGGGAAGGTTGAGAGGCTTCGGGGGTCTTTCGCAATCCCGGTGAATCGGATATACTTCCCCGCTTGACCTTTTCGGACGCTCCGGCGCTGCCGGACCGGCCCTCAACACCACCACGGATCACGATCATGAGCACCATCATCGACGAGCTCAACGCCGAGCAGATCAAGAGCGAGATCCCGGACTTCGCGCCGGGCGACACCGTCACCGTCAACCTCTGGGTTCGCGAGGGCGAGCGCCAGCGCGTGCAGGCCTTCGAGGGCGTCGTCATCGCGCGCCGCAACCGCGGGCTGCACTCGGCCTTCACCGTGCGCAAGATGTCGCACGGCACGGGTGTCGAGCGCGTGTTCCAGACCCACAGCCCGCTGATCGAGTCGATCACGGTCAAGCGCAAGGGCCGCGTCCGCCGCGCCAAGCTGTTCTACCTGCGCGAACTCGAGGGCAAGGCCGCCCGCATCCGCGAGAAGCTGGCCCGCCGCCCGAACGCCTGATCGCGTCCCGGTCCGGAAGCGCCCGGCGCTTCCACCAGGAAATCAGAAGGCCCGGCAGCCCGCTGCCGGGCCTTTCGTTTTCGGGCCATGGCGACGGACCTTCCGCTAGCGCGGATCAGCGTGGAAGCGGACGACGACCTGCGGGCCGGGATCGGAGATGCCGGGGAACGGCTCGCGGCGCCGACGGAAACGTCTTCGGGGCTTCCTTCCCGCAGCGCCTGACGGCGTTACTCTGAATGGCGTCGGCCCGGCGGAGGATCCCGATGAAATCCTGGAAGTTC
>JAWVZQ010000173.1:0-5327 GCA_033722095.1 Wenzhouxiangellaceae bacterium
AGCTCGTCGATCGAGTCGACGCGCGCCGGCAGCAGGGCCCCGGGGATGTCGGCGACCTGCTCGATCTCGCGCGCGTCGATGCTGATGTCGTCCTCGGCCACGGCCTGGCAGGCCAGGATGTTGCCCTCGGCCAGGTCGGCCGGCTCGAGCGCGGTCGGCGGGGTGAATGGGTAGTGCACCTCGCCCTCGCGCAGGCGGCACTTGCAGCTCGCGCAAGTGCCGTTCTTGCAGCTGTAGGGCAGGATCACGCCCTGCCGCAGGGCCGCCGCCAGCACCGTCTCGCCGGCGCGGGCCTCGATCTGCTTGCCGCTGGGCTGGATGCCGATGCGATGCGCGGACCGCTTGTACACGGGGGCTCCTGGAATGGGTGTGGGATCGTCAGGTCGGTGCCGGAAAGCGCAGCAACCAGGGGAAGCGCGAACCGTACCTCATTCAGAGTCGCCGACCCGCTCGATCGGTTCGGAACAGCAGATCGACGAATCCAGGTTGTCATGGCAGCCCGGTCCACATTCGTGTCGGCGACTCTGAACGAGGTAGGGTTGGCGCTTCCCTTGGTTAAACTACCGCGCTGGAGTCAACGGGCCGTAGTGTACGGAAAAGCCGACCATGGATCAGACCGCCCGACCGGCCCCGACCCCGGATTCCGCCTCGCCGGCGTCCCCCGCAGGCTCCGCTCCCGTGGGGGCGTTCCAGCCCTGGCGCTGCCTCTGGCGTGTGCCCGCGCTGGCCGGCGTCTGCCTCGTCGGCTTCCCGCTGATGCTGCTGGCGCTGCTGCCGGGCCTGCGCGACGTGTCGGTCGCCGGCCGGCCGCTGGGCTGGCGCATGCAGCGGCGCACGGCGCGCATGGTGCTGTTCGTGCTCGGCATGCGCTACCGGCGCTTCGGCGAGGTGCCCGAGGGACCGATGCTCGTCGTGGCCAACCACATCAGCTGGTTCGACATCCCGCTGCTGCACGCGATGTCGCCGATCTGGCTCGTGGCCAAGAGCGGAATCCGGGACTGGCCGCTGGTCGGCGGGCTGGCTCGCGCCGTGGGCACGATCTTCATCGAGCGCGGCAGCGACGCCTCGCGGCGCCGGGCCTCGCGGCGCATGGCCGCGCTGCTGCAGCACGGCAAGATGGTCGGCGTGTTCCCCGAGGCCGGCATCCGCGCCGAGCGCGGGGTGGGGCGCTTCCATGCCCGGCTGCTGGCGCCGGCCGTGCGCACGGGCACGCCGCTGCTGCCCGTGGCCATCCGCTACTGGCGCGACGGCGACGTCCACGACGAGCGCGTGTTCGGGCCCGGCACGACGTTCCTGTCGCTGCTCGTCACGAACCTCGTGCGGCCGCCCTGCGAGGCGCAGCTGATCATCGGGACCCCGATCGTCCCGGGCGAGGCCGGCCGCTCGGATCTCGCCCGCGAAGCCGAAGAACAGGTCCGGAGGATGTACGACCATGAAATCGCCTGAGCCCGGCCCGTTCCGCCCGCGCGGCCTGCTGGCCAACCGCCACCTGCAGTCGGTGCTGACCTCGGGGCCGCTGCGCAAGCGCAAGGTGCTGAAGCGCACGCGCGGCTTCCGCGCCGCGGCCGAGCGCGAGATCGTCTCCACGCCCGGCGGCGTGCACCTGCTCGGCTTCCGCAACCGGCCCGATCAGCCCAACGGCGGGCTGGCCATCCTGCTGCACGGCTGGGAGGGCAGCAGCGTGTCGAACTACCTGCTGGACTCGGCCTTCGCGCTGCACGAGGCCGGCTTCGAGACCTTCCGCCTGAATTTCCGCGACCACGGCGATTCGCATCATCTCAACGAGGAGATCTTCCACTCGTGCCGCCTGACCGAGGTGCTCGAGGCCGTGGGCGTCGTCGCGGCCGCGCACGACGGACCGGTCTTCCTCGTCGGCTTCTCGCTGGGCGGCAACTTCGCGCTGAGGGTGGCCCGCAACGCGCCCGAGCACGGCATCGAGCTCGACCGCGTCGTGGCCGTCAGCCCCGTGATCCGGCCGCGCAACGTGCTCGACGCGCTGGCCTCCGGGCTGCCCGTCTACGAGCAGTACTTCGTACGCAAGTGGCGCAAGTCGCTGCGCCGCAAGCAGTCGCTGTACCCGGAGCGGTACAATCTCGATTCCTGGTTCCGGCATCGCAATCTCGCCGACCAGACGCGGCACCTCGTGGCCGATTACACCGAATTCGAGGGCCTCGACGACTACCTGGAGGGCTACTCCATCGCCGGCGACTACCTGGCCGGGCTGGAGGTGCCCACGCTCGTGGTCACCGCGGCCGACGACCCGATCATCCCGATCTCGGACTTCGAGAGTCTTCCGAGACCGGACGCACTGGAACTGGAGATCTGGCCCCACGGGGGGCATTGCGGATTCCTGTCGAACTGGCGCATGGAATCCTGGATCGAACAACGCATCGTGAGTGACCTATGCAAGAAGCTCGAACCGACCTGACCCGACAGGGCCTGCAGCTCTACTCGGCGCGCCGCTACGCCGAGGCCGAGCGCATCTATCGCAAGCTGCGCGAGCAGGATCCCGACGACCACAACGCGATCCTCATGCTGGGCCTGTGCCGGCGCGGGCAGGGCGACCTCCAGGGTGCGCTGCGGCTCGTGGAGGAATCGCTGGAGAAGGGCGACGGCGACGCCAACGCGCACTTCTACCACGGCCGATTCCTCGTCGAGGCCGGCCGCCAGGAAGAGTCCCGCGAGGCACTGGCCCAGGCCCTGGCGCTGGACCCGAACCACATCGAGGCGCGCGCGCTCGTCGGGCTGATCTCGGTGCAGCGCGGCGACCACCAGCGTGCCGTGTCCGAGCTCAAGACGGCGTTGCGCGCCAAGCCCGGGCACGTGCCGTCGCTGGCCGGACTCGCCCGTGCGCTGGTCTCGCTGGGCCAGGTCGAAGAGGCCCACGCCTACGCGGCCAAGGCCGTCGAGCTCGACGAGAACAACCCGGCCGCCCAGGAGGCGCTGGCGCGCGTGTTCGTCCAGCAGGGTCACCTGGATTTCGCCGAGAAGGCGCTGCGCAATGCGCTGAAGCAGCAGCCCGACAACGGCGAGCTGCACAGCGGCCTGGGCTCGGTGCTCAAGCACCAGCACCGCAACCGCGAGGCGCTCGAGCATTACAACAAGGCCATCGAGCGCGGCTTCGGACGCGAAGAAACCGTCGTCAATGCCGCCATCTGCCTGAGCCGGCTCGGCGACTTCCAGCAGGCACGCCGCCTGCTCGAGATGGCCCACGAGCAGGCGCCCACCATGGTCGACGTCAAGCTGCGCCTGGCCGAGGCGCGCATGATGACCGGGGATGCGGGCTCGGGGCGCGAGCTGCTCGAGCCGCTGCCCGACGCACCGGCCGTGAAGTTCATGCGGGCCCGGCTGGCCCGGGCGCTCGGCGAGCAGGACGAGGCAATCGAGCAGCTCGAATCGCTGATCGGCGGCGACGACGCCGAAGCCGACCGGGACGCTCGCCTGCAGATCGTGCGCTGGCTGGCCCGCGAGGACGAACCCGATTTCAAGCGCGGCAAGGAACTGCTCAAGCCGCTGCTCGACCGCAAGCCGCCGTCGGGCGACGCGACGCTGCTGTTCGCCTCGTTCGCGCGCCGCTGCGACCGCATCGGCGAGGCCTGCGACGCCGTGGAGAAACTCGTCGGCGACGACAGCGTCAGCGAGGCCGACCGCAAGCGCCTGCACAACATGCTCGCCAACCTCTACGACGAGGCCGACGAGCCGTCGCAGGCCGTCTCGCACGCCGCGCAGGGCGCCTACCGCGCCGCGCCGAACGCGCCGCGGCTCGAGACCCAGCATTCGCGCGGCACGCTGCAGAAGTGGCTCGATCACGAGTGGCAGCAGATGAACGTGGCCGCGCCCGACGACGAACTGCCCCTGCCGCTGATCGTGGCCGGCTGGCCCGGCAGCGGCCGCGAGCTGCTGCTGGCCGCGCTCGGCCAGGCCAGCGACGTCGACGTGCTCGACCCCGAGCGCGAGTCCAACCGGCTCGACGCGCTGGACCTGCCGTTCGATCCCGAAAAGCTCGTCCAGCTCGACCCGCAGCGCCGCAAGATCGCTCGCAAGCGCTTCATGCGCGGCCACGACCAGAGCGGGGAGAAGAAGGTGGTCCTCGAGCCGGGCTGGTGGGAAGCCAGCGCGATCCCGGCCCTGGCCGGTCATTTCCCCGGCATGCGGGTGCTGATGCCGACCGTGGATTCGCGCGACCTCGAGCTGCAGTGGCGGTTCGACGGCTACGTGGCCCTCGATGCGCTGCGCCGCGAGTACGACCGCGAGCGGCAGCTCTGGGAGAAGATGGCGAAGTACCTGCCGATCGATCTCGTGGAGATTCCGCGCGCCGAACTGCTCGACGATCCCGAGGCCGCGCTGGAGCGCGTCTGCGAGCGGATCGGCATCGACTTCGAGCCGCCCATGGCCGAGGCCGCGAAGAGCCTGCGCGATGCCGAGCGCTACATTCCGGACGGCCGCTGGGAGCGCTACGCGCCGATCTTCGACCGCGACGAATGAGCGACCGCGATCCGTCGGTCAACGTGCTCGGCGAAGAACTCGCCGAGTGCTCGCGCTCGCCGCGCACGGGCTTCTACCGCGACGGTTGCTGCAATACCGGCGACGAGGACCTCGGCTGCCACACGGTCTGCTCGGTGGTGACGTCCGAGTTCCTCGAGTTCAGCGCCGAGCGCGGCAACGATCTCTCGACGCCGCGCCCGGAGATGGGCTTCCCGGGCCTCGAGCCCGGCGACCGCTGGTGCCTCTGCGCCGCGCGCTGGCTCGAGGCCTACCGTGCCGGCTGCGCCCCGCGCGTCGATCTGGCCGCCACGCACGAGAAGACGCTCGAGATCGTTCCGCTCGATGCGTTGAAGACGCATGGGGTAGGCCGCGATCATTGAACGGGGCACGGGGAGTAGCCCAGGGGCTACGTCCCCTGGGGTGGGAACGAGAACATCTCCGGGCGTTCGGTTCCCGGCACGAATGAAACTCCCTTTTCGATGACCGCGGAGCGTTGCCGATCAATCGAACGTCCGGCGGAGGCGCGCATCTCATCCCAAGGGGCGTAGCCCTTGGGCTACTCGGTTGCGCCCGGGTCGAGGATGGCGATGGTTTCGGGCTCTGCGTCCCTCGGGGCCACCGGCCTCGGCCCGCTCGCTACGCTTCGGGTGAGGGTGCGCAGGCCGATGCCGGCGCCCTTGCTGGCCGCTGCCGGTTCCCCGATGTCGTTCCGTCGACCCGGGGTCCGGAGATGTTCTCTCTCCCATCCCAACGGACGTAGCCGTTGGGCTACTCGGAAATCGTCCGTGGCAGCGCCGGCGTCGTAGCCCAAGGGCTACGTCCCTTGGGATGAGACCTGCACC
>JAWVZQ010000174.1:0-5323 GCA_033722095.1 Wenzhouxiangellaceae bacterium
CCCAGCGCGACGAAGAACAGGTGCCGGACGAGGAAATGCCAGGGGCCGACGTCGTACTTCTCGGCCACGGCCACCGACGTCGACGCGACCATGACCACGCCGACGGTCAGCAGGCACAGCGCGGCGATGAGCAGCGGCTGATCGATGCCGCGGCCGCGTGCGGCTTCTCCGTGTCTGCGGGCCTGTTTGCGCACGGCACCCATCAGCGCACCTTCAGCGTCGCCAGGCCCACGAGGACCAGGACGACGGCGATGATCCAGAACCGGACGATGACCCGCGGCTCGGGCCAGCCCTTGAGTTCGAAGTGGTGGTGGATGGGCGCCATGCGGAACATCCGGCGCCCGGTCAGCTTGAACGAGGCGACCTGGAGGATGACCGACAGCGTTTCGACGACGAAGATGCCGGCCATGACGACGAAGACCAGTTCCTGGCGCACGATGACGGCGACGAGACCCAGCGCCGCGCCGATGGCCAGCGCGCCGACGTCACCCATGAAGACCTGTGCCGGGTAGGTATTGAACCAGAGGAAACCGAGCCCCGCCCCGGCCAGCGCGGAGCAGAAGATCGCGACCTCTCCGGCACCCGGAATGAACGGGAAGCCGAGGTAGTCGGCGAAGATCGCGTTGCCGACGGCGTAGGCGAAGATGCCAAGGCCGATGGCCACCATCACGGCCGGAACGATGGCCAGGCCGTCGAGCCCGTCGGTGAGGTTGACGGCGTTCGAGGAGCCGACGATGACGAAGTAGGTCAGCACGACGAAGCCCAGTCCCAGCGGTACCGACACGCCCTTGAAGAAGGGCACGAGCAGTTCCGTCGCGCCGGGCACGTCGGCCGTCCAGTACAGGAAACCCGCGGCACCGAGCGCGGCCACGGACTGCAGCAGGTACTTGGTCTTCGCCGAGATGCCGCGCGAGTCGTTGTAGCGCAGCTTGCGCCAGTCGTCGACGAAGCCGATGGCGCCGAAGGCGGCGGTCACGAACAGCACGGTCCAGACGTAGCGGTTCGTGGGGTCGGCCCACAGCAGCGTGGCGACGAGTACCGAGATCAGCATCAGCGCGCCACCCATGGTCGGCGTGCCGGCCTTGTCGAAATGCGACTGCGGGCCGACCTCGCGGATCGGCTGGCCGAGCTTGCGAGCCAGCAGGAAGCGAATGAACACGGGACCCACGGCCAGCGAAACGGCCAGCGCCGTGAGTGCGGCCATGATGGTCCGGAAGGTGATGAAGCCGAACAGCGCGATGTCGCGCGCCAGCAGGTTCTCGAGCAACCACATCAGCACGGCTCGTCCTCCCGCGGCACGAGGCCGTCGACGATGCGCTCCATGCGCGCCGAGCGCGAGCCCTTGACGAGGCAGGTGACGTCGTCGCCGAAGCCGGCGCGCAGCGCCTCGAGCAATTCCTCGGCGCTTTCATGGCTCGAGCCACCCGCGCCGAAGGCCTCGGCGGCCACGCCGGCACGCGGGCCCAGCGCGAACAGCGCGTCGATGCCAAGGCCGCGCGCCTCGCGTCCGACGGCCCGGTGCATGGCGTCGGATTCCCCGCCGAGTTCCGCCATCTCGCCGAGCACGAGCCAGCGCCGGCCGGGGCGATCGGCGAGCACCTTCAGGCCGGCCGAGACCGAACCCGGGTTGGCGTTGTAGGCGTCGTCGATGACGGTACCGCCGGCGGGACGGCGCAGCCAGCGCAACCGGCCCGGAAGGTCGCGAACGGCGGCCAGGCCGGCGGCGATGCGCTGCGGCGCCACGTCCAGCGCCAGCGCGCAGGCCGCGGCGGCGGCCGCGTTCATGAGGTTGTGCCGGCCGGGAAGCGCCAGGTCCAGAGGAATCTCGCCGGCCGGCGTCTCGAGCATCGCGCGCGCGTCGCGTTCGACGATCCGCACGTCGGCCTCGGCGTGGCAGCCGAAGGTCAGGATCCGCGCCGGTGCCGCGCGGTTTCGCCACGCGTCGTGGAAGCGGTCGTCGCGGTTGATGACCGCCGTGCCTTCGGACCCCAGTTCCTCGAAGAGTTCTCCCTTCGTCGCCGCGACGCCCTCGATGCTGCCGAGGCGCTCGAGGTGAGCGGGCCCGGCGTTCGTGACCACGCCGACGTCGGGCGCGGCGATCCGCGCCAGGTAGGCGATGTCGCCGGGCTCGCCAGCGCCCATCTCGACGACGGCGAAGGCGTGTTCCTCGTCGAGGCCGGCCAGCGTCAGCGGTACGCCGATCTCGTTGTTGTAGTTGCCGACCGTGGCCAGCGTCCGCCCGACGCCTTCGAGCACCGACTTCAGCAGTGTCTTGACCGTGGTCTTCCCGTTGCTGCCCGTCACGCCGACGACCTTCGCCGACCGGGCCGCGCGCCATTCCGCGGCCAATGCGCCCATGGCCCGCTCGACATCGTCGACGACGACCTGCGCCAGGCGGCTGTCGACGCGCCGGGCGACGAGCGCTGCGCTCGCGCCGGCCTCCCGTGCGGCTTCGACGAAGTCGTGGCCGTCGACGCGCGCGCCGGGCAGCGCGGCATAGAGATTGCCGGCGACGACACGACGCGAGTCGTGGATCATGCCGCGGAATCGCGTGGTCGCATTTCCGACGGTCACGCCGTCGGCAATTTCGGCGGCACGCTGGAGCTCGTAGGCGATCATGCTGCGGCCTCCAGCGCCTGGCGTACGGCTTCGAAGTCGGAGAAATGCCGCACCTCCTCGCCGATGACCTGCTCGGTTTCGTGCCCCTTTCCGGCGATGAGCACGACATCGCCGGGCTCGGCCATGGCCACGGCGCGCGTGATCGCCTCGAGGCGGTCGGGCACGACGGGCGCGCGATCGGGTCGCGCCATGCCGGACTGGATTTCGCGCAGGATCTTCAGGGGCTCCTCGCCGCGCGGGTTGTCGTTGCAGAGCACCACGGCGTCGGCCAGTGCCTCGGCGATCTCGCCCATGCGCGGCCGCTTCTCGCGATCCCGGTCGCCGCCGCAACCGAAGGCGCAGATGAGCCGCCCCGTGGCGAGCTCCCTGAGCGAGGCGAGTGCGGATTCGAGGGCGTCCGGGGTGTGGGCATAGTCGATGACGACCTGCTGCCCGCGCGGTCCGACGACCCGGTTCATGCGACCCGGCACCGGCTTCAGGCTCTCGATGCAGCGCGCGACCTGGACCGCGGAGCCGCCGCGCAGCAGCAGTTCGGTGGCGACGACGAGTACGTTCCAGGCGTTGACGCGGCCGATCAATGGCGCTCGGCAGCTCAGCGACCCCTCGGGCGTGCGCACTTCCATGCTCAGTCCGTCGAGATCCGCGGCCTTCAGTGTCCCCAGCGCATCGGGCGAGTGGCGGCGGTCCAGCCCGTAGCCGAGGACTCGCGCCTCTGCCGAGCCGCCCAGCGATTCGACGAGCAGGCGCCCGAAGGCGTCGTCGACGTTGATGAGCTGGCGCCGGGCGGGATGGTCGGTGAACAACCGCCGCTTGGCGCGTCCGTAGGCGTCGCGCGACCGGTGAAAATCCAGGTGGTCGTGACCGAGGTTCGTGAAGATCGTTGTCGTGAAGGCCAGGCCTTCGATGCGCCGCTGCTCGAGCGCGTGCGACGAGACTTCGAGCACCACGTGCTCGACGCCCTCGTCGCGCAGCTCGGCCAGCGCCCGGTGCAGCGAGAACACGTCGGGCGTGGTGTGCGTGGCCGCAGCGAGTTCGCCGGGCCGCCCGATGCCGAGCGTGCCGATCATCGCCCCGTCGAGGGCCTGGGCCAGCAGCCACGCGATCGAACTCTTGCCGTTCGTGCCCGTCACGCCCACGAGATCCATGTCGTCGGCCGGGCGATCGTGGAACCAGGCCGCGAGCTCGGCCGCGCGCGAGGCCAGGTCCGGGATGCCCAGCGCGCGGCCGCCCAGCGCGGCCGGCACCGCGTCTGCGGCATCGTGGAGTACGGCCACGGCCCCCGCGGCAAGCGCCGCCTCGGCGTGCTCGAGGCCGTGGCCCTGTTCGCCGGCAAGGGCGACAAAGGCATCGCCGGGACGAACCCGGCGACTGTCGATGCTCAGGCCCCGGACTTCGATCCCGGGCGCGGCCACGGGGACCTCGAAGCGCGCGCCGATCTGCTCGAGACGCTTCATGGGCCACCCCCGGTCGGATCCTCGGCCAGTGCCACGAGCGAACCCACGTCGTCGGGCGGCACGTTCATGAGCCGCAGGGCATCGGCCACGACGCGCCCGAACAGCGGTCCGGCCACTGCACCGCCGTAGTAGGCGTCGCCGCGCGGGTCGTGGATGACGACCACGGCTGCGATGCGCGGCGCCGTGATGGGGGCAAAGCCGGCAATGCTGGAGACGTAGCGATCACCGTAGCCGCCGACGCCGACCTTGCGCGAGGTACCGGTCTTGGCCGCGACACGGTAGCCGTCGATGGCCGCGCGCGTCGCCGTCCCCTCCGGTCCGGTCACCGTCTCGAGCATCTCGCGCAGCTGTTTCGCGAGCGCCGGATCCATGACCGACTGCACGGGGTTGTCGGGCTCCATGATGAAGGTCGGCTGGCGCAACCGTCCGTCGTCGGCGACGGCGGCCATGGCCCTGGCCAGCTGCAACGGCGTGACCGAAAGCCCGTACCCGTAGGACAGCGTCGCCTGCTCGAGCTTGCGCCACCGCTGGTAATCGCGCAGCACGCCGGCCGATTCGCCGGGGAATCCGGTGCCGGTCACGGTGCCGAAGCCCAGCCGGCTGTACATGCTCCACATGTGCTGCGGATCCATGGCCATGGCCAGTTGCGCGACGCCGACGTTCGACGACTTGGTGAGGATGCCGGTGACCGTGAGCTCACCGTAGTTGCGGACGTCCTCGATGGTATGGCCGGAGACCTGCATCCAGCCCGGCGCGGTGTCGACGAGCATCGACGGCCTCGCGAGCCCGGCCTCCATGGCCGCGGCAACCACGAAGGGCTTGACCACCGATCCCGGTTCCAGCACGTCGGTCAGCGCGCGGTTGCGCCGCGCCTCGGCGGCACCGCGGTTGCGGGCATTGGGGTTGAAGGAGGGGAAGTTGACCATGGCCAGGATGCCGCCCGTGGTCACGTCGAGCACGACCACGGATCCGGACCGGGCGCGGTGCTCGGCGATGGTCTCGGCCAGGCCCCGGTAGGCCAGGTACTGGAGCCGGCGGTCGAGCGTCAGGCGCAGTTCGCGACCGGCCTCGGCCTCGCGGATGAGTTCGACGTTCTCGACCGTGCGCCCCAGGCGGTCCTGGACCACGCGCTTGAGCCCCGTCGTGCCGGTCAGCCAGCTGTCGTAGGCCAGTTCGAGGCCTTCCTGGCCGATCTCGTCGATGTTCGTGATGCCGACGACCTGGGCGCTGACCTCGGCCGTGGGATAGAA
>JAWVZQ010000175.1:0-5301 GCA_033722095.1 Wenzhouxiangellaceae bacterium
TCATCGTCGAGTCGGCGCGGGCAGCCGGGCTGGCCGGCAGCCTGAAACGCATCGAACCGGCCGGCGAGCGTCGGCACCGAGTCGTCTTCGAAAGCGCCGAGTTTCCCGACCTCATGTCCTGGCTCGCCTCGCTGACCCGCGAGCGGCCGTTCGCGGTGGCCGAATTCTCGGCAGACCGGTCCGGCGCCGGCCGCGTCGATGCCACGGTCGTCCTGGAAACGGGCGGCCCCTGAGCGCCCGGCGGCGCGCGCCGTCTGCTAACGTCGAAACATGGCTTCTTCCGAATTCCGCACCCCCGACTCCCGTTCGTCCGGCAACCCGGAGTCCGTCGACCTCGATCGGGCGCTGCTCGTCGCCCGCGATGCGGCGGCCACAGCCGGTCGGATCGCGATGAACTACTTCCGGCGTCCACTCGACGTCGAGACCAAGGACGACGCAAGCCCCGTGACCGTTGCCGATCGCGAATGCGAGCGCGCCATCCGCGAGCGCATCGCCTCGGCGTTTCCCGATCACGCCATCCACGGAGAGGAATACGGGCGCACGGGTCGCCATCGCTGCCTCTGGCTCATCGACCCCATCGATGGTACCCGGAGTTTCATCCGCGGCCTGGAGTTCTGGTCCGTCCAGATCGCGCTCATGGTCGACGGGGAGCTCGTGCTCGGCGTTTCGGCGGCGCCGCCCTTCGACGAGACGGCCTGGGCGCTGCGCGATGCGGGCGCCTGGCTTGACGGCACGCGGCTGACGGTGGCCCCGGACCGGGACATCGACGGCATGGACCTGTCGCTGGGCAACGTCCGTTCGCTGGCCCGCGGCGAGGCCTGGCCGCGGGTCGGGGAGCTCGTCGTGCGTGCGGCGCGAACGCGCGGCTACGGCGACTTCTATCCCTATCATCGGCTCGCGGCCGGCGGGCTGGACGCCGTCATCGAGAGCGACGTCAACATCCTCGACATCGCCGCGCTGACCGTCATCGTGCGCGAGGCCGGCGGGGTGGTGACGGCCCTGGACGGAGGTCCCGTCGACCTCGAGACGGGTTCGATCCTGGCGGCCACGCCCGCCCTGCATGCCGCGTTGCTATCCTTCCTCGATGATTGACGATCAGCCGCCGCTTCCGAAGATCCACGACCGGCGGGAACGCAGCGATCGCAGCCTGTTCCGCGTCGAGACCCTGGACCTCGAGTTCTCCAACGGAGAGAAGCGCGTCTACGAGCGGCTCATCAGCCGCGGCGTCGGCGCCGTCATCGTCGTGGCCATGCCCGATCCCGAGACCGTCCTGCTCGTGCGCGAGTACGCCTGCGGCGTGCACCGCTACGAGGTGGGGCTGCCCAAGGGGCGGCTGGAACCCGGCGAAAGTCACCTCGAGGGCGCCAACCGCGAACTGCAGGAGGAGGTCGGCTACGGCGCGCGGACGCTGCGCGTGCTCGGCCAGTTGACGCTGGCTCCGGGCTACATGACGCATGCCACGCACGTGGTCCTGGCCACCGATCTCTACGAATCGCGGCTGCCCGGAGACGAGCCCGAGGAACTGCAGGTCATCCCGTGGCCGATCTCGGACCTCGCCGAACTCGTGCGCCGCGACGACTGCACGGAGGGCCGCACGATCGCCGCGCTCTACATGGCCCGCGACCTGCTGGACGAAGCATGAACCACGAAGAGTTGAACCGGGGGCTGGTCACGGCCTGCCGCCGTGCCGCAGACGACATTCTCGAAATCTACCGCGCCGATGACTTCGACATCGAACGCAAGGCCGACACGAGCCCGCTGACGGCCGCCGACATGGCCAGCCACCATTCGCTGATGCGTTCGCTGAAGACGCTGACGCCGGACATCCCCGTCCTCAGCGAGGAGTCCTCCGAACTGGCCTTCGAGGCGCGCCGCGACTGGGACCGGCTCTGGGTCGTCGACCCGCTGGACGGCACGCGCGAATTCATCAAGCGCAACGGGGAATTCACCATCAATGTCGCGCTCGTCGAGGACACGGCTCCGGTGCTCGGCATCATCGCGGTTCCGGTCACGGCCACGGCCTACACGGGCGTGATCGGCCACGGGGCCCACCGCTGGGTCGGCTACGAGAAGCCGGAGCCGATCCGGACCCGCCGCCCCCCGGCCGATCCCCCGGTCGTGCTCGGCAGCCGATCGCATTCCAACGAGCGCACGCAGCGATTCTTCGAGATGCTCGGGCCCCATCGCCGCATCGGGCGAGGCAGTGCGCTGAAGTTCTGCTCCGTGGCCAGCGGCGAGGCCGATCTCTATCCGCGCCTGGGGCCGACCAGCGAGTGGGACACGGCGGCCGGTCATGCCATCGTCGAGGCCGCCGGCGGACGGGTCTGCCTGCCCGACGGCCGACCGCTGCGCTACAACGCCCGCGAAACCACGCTCAACGGGGACTTCCTCGTCTCCGGCGACCCCGAGGCGAGCTGGCCCAGGCCGCCGCCAGAACGAGACTGATCAGCAGCCCCAGCGCCCAGGTCCCGAGCGCCGGAACGGCGACCGGCATGCCGGAGCCGAACCAGGTCAGCGTCGCGTCGGCGCTCGCGACCACGGTCTGGACCGGGTCGCCGGACGGCGTCTGCGTCCAGCCCTTGGTGACCGCGAGTTCGCGCCAGGCCCGGCGATAGAGCAGGCGCGCGCGGACTTCGATGACGGCCGGGCCGGCCACGCCGGACAGGTCGAACCGGTACGCGGAAATATCGCTGGCCCCGGCCGGGATCCGCGTGTCGGACTCGACGCTCTCGGCGTCGATGAACAGGACGGGCGAGACGACCGGGCCGGTGCCGTTGATGCGCCCTGCCAGGACGCGTGCATAGCCACGACCCGCTCGCCCGGCCAGGTCGTCGGGGCCCGTCCCTCCGTCGGCGGAGCCGTAGTACGGGATCGTCGGCCCGTCGACGAGGGGCAGCGGCTGGCCGGAAGCGGTGGCCTCGACGTGCAGGATGGCGTTGCGGATCGACACGCCGGTGGGAAAGGCGTGGCCGGCACCGACGTTGGAGACGTCCGCCGATACGAGCACCGATGTCCCGTCCAGGGCGGCGACGAGATCGAGGTCCATGGCCTGGGCCAGCGTCGCGGGCGTCGACCCGATGAACTCATGCGAATGGCGCTGCGATGCCGGCCGGATCGGCTGGCCCGACAGCGAGGAGATGGGTCCCGGTCCCGCGGCCTCTGGCATGTGGCAGTCCTGGCAGGCACGGAAACCGGGGCCGGGAGCCGAGTACGGCGAAGCCAGCCATTCCTCGAAGGTGCTCTGTCCCGGGGCGCCGGTGTCGGGATTGTCGTACTGGTGGCATGACGCACAGAAGCGCGACTCCGAGAAGCCCGGCTGGAAGGAGGACCGCATCGTGTCGAAGCTGATGTCGTCGAGCGGCCCCCAGACCCAGAGCGACGGCGAGGGGTCCTCGGGGAAGCGGTACAGCGTGTTGCCGAGGTGGTGGAGAGCGTCGACGTCGTCGTTGACCTCGGCCATCTGGTGGCAGGCCAGGCAGTTCACGCCGTCGAGCCCCGCCGGCAGCGTGACCTCGTCGAGCATCACGTTGCCCGGATCCTGCGCATCGGCCAGCGGCGCGTGGCAGGTGGCGCAGAAGCCCGTTTCGCCGGGGTCGTGCGTGTCACGGAACACGTAGCCCGCCGCACCGCCGGGCGTGCCGTTTCCTGAAAACAGGTCCAGCACCCAGGGATTGGTTCCGGCGCCGGCGTGTCGCGAATCCTGCCACTGCTGGAACTGGTCGGAGTGGCAGGACGCGCAGTCGACCGACGTGGCGGGCTGGTAAGGCGACTGGTCGCTGGCCGGCAGCCTTCGAAGGCGGATCACGATGTCGTCGCCGGGGGCGGCGGTCTGCGAGCCGATGATGTAGTTCAGGGGCCGCGTGGAATCGTAGGGCAGCGCCGCGGTGACCACGACGCTCGAAGCCGGATCGGGCAGCGAGAACGAACCGTCGGCGGCCGAAAGCGCCGGTGGCGTGACCGTGGCCTGCACGCGGACGCGCGCATCGGCAATGGGCTGCCCGTCGAACTCGTCGACGACGAGCCCGGTGATGTCGGCGATCGCGGCCGGGGCCCCGAGCAGCATGAACCCCGTAAGCACGGCCCGCAGGGCGCGAGACGATTTCATGGGCGGAATTCCGATCGAATCCGCTGTCCGGGCCGCCGCATCAGAAGGGCTTGAACACGGCGAGCAGGACGATGGCGATCAGCAGCAGCGCGGGGACTTCGTTGAACCACCGGTACCAGACGTGACTGCGGCGATTCCGGCCGGCGGCGAACTGGCCGACGATGTGCCGGCACCACAAGTGATAGCCGACCAGCGCGGCGACGAGCACGAGCTTCGCGTGCAGCCAGCCTGCCTGGAGCCATCCGGGCTGCGCGACGATGAGCGCGATTCCGAACCCCACGGCCAGCGCGCCGCCGATGTGCGTGATACCGAGCAGCTTGCGTTGCATCACGCCGAGCACGCGCTGGACGTCGGGTTCGGGGTGCTGGGCGGCGTAGACGAACAGGCGGGGCAGGTAGAACAGGCCCGCGAACCAGGTCACGACGAAGACGATGTGAAAGGCCCTCAACCAGAGCATGTGCCGATTCCTTCGCGGAAGCAGCGGCTATTGTGGCCGCTGCGGCCGGGAGGCTCAAGGCCCGGATCCCGCGCAAGAAGCCTGCTGAAGGCGTCCTGGCCGGTACCCGCGGACCCCCGGAAAAAGAAATGCGAGAAAAGTGTTGACACCCCGGGATTCATCCCTATAATTCGTCGGCTCGCGGTAACGCGGTCGGTTTCCCCGGGACCCCGGGCCGAAAAAAATTTTCGGAAAAGGGTGTTGACGGAAACCGAATTCGGGCTATAATGCTCGGCCTGCTTCGGCGAAATGCCAAGCACGACCGCCAAGGCGGTCCGACGCGAAAGCGGTTCATTAAAAATTCAAGCAGATAACTTGTGTGGGCGTCCTGATTGGGCCACGAGTGGTGCCAATCGGTTCGTCCCGCCCTGAAAGAAATTTCAGAGCGGGATCGATTCCGAAGTTCGAAAACATTGTAGTTTTGAACTGAAGAGTTTGATCCTGGCTCAGATTGAACGCTGGCGGCATGCCTAACACATGCAAGTCGAACGGTAACGCGGAGAGCTTGCTCTCTGGCGACGAGTGGCGGACGGGTGAGTAATACTTAGGAATCTGCCCAGTAGTGGGGGACAACTCGGGGAAACTCGAGCTAATACCGCATACGCCCTACGGGGGAAAGCGGGGGATCTTCGGACCTCGCGCTATTGGATGAGCCTAAGTCGGATTAGCTTGTTGGTGAGGTAAGAGCTCACCAAGGCGA
>JAWVZQ010000176.1:0-5290 GCA_033722095.1 Wenzhouxiangellaceae bacterium
GATCGCGCGCTGCCGCACGTCGGCGACGGCCTGAAGCCGGTCCAGCGCCGCATCGTCTACGCGATGAGCGAGCTCGGCCTGTCGGCGGCCTCCAAGCACAAGAAGTCGGCGCGCACGGTCGGCGACGTGATCGGCAAGTTCCACCCGCACGGCGACTCGGCCTGCTACGAGGCCATGGTGCTCATGGCCCAGCCGTTCTCGTACCGCTATCCGCTCATCGACGGCCAGGGCAACTTCGGCTCGCCCGACGACCCGAAGTCGTTCGCCGCGATGCGCTACACCGAGTCGCGGCTCGCGCCCTACGCGAAGCTGCTGCTGGCCGAACTCGGCCAGGGCACGGTGGACTGGGTCCCGAACTTCGACGGCTCGCTGAAGGAGCCGAAGCTGCTGCCTGCGCGCGTGCCGAACATCCTGCTCAACGGCGGGCAGGGCATCGCCGTGGGCATGGCCACCGATATCCCGCCGCACAATCTGCGCGAAGTCGTGGCCGCGACGGTGCGCCTGCTCGAGAAGCCGAAGACCTCCATCGACGAGCTCTGCGAGCACATCCGGGGCCCCGATTTCCCGACCGCGGCCGAGATCGTCACGCCGCCCGAGGACCTGCGCGCGATCTACGAGACCGGCGGCGGCAGCGTGCGCCAGCGCGCCGTCTACGAGAAGGAAGGCGAGGAGGTCATCGTCACGGCCCTGCCGCACCACGTCTCGCCGGCGCGCGTGCTCGAGCAGATCGCCGGCCAGATGCAGGCCAAGAAGCTGCCGATGCTGACCGACATCCGCGACGAGTCGGACCACGAGCACCCCACGCGGCTCGTGCTCGTGCCGCGCTCGAACCGCGTCGACGTCGAGGCGCTGATGGCGCACCTGTTCGCGACCACGGACCTCGAGAAGAGCTACCGCGTCAACCTCAACGTCATCGGCAACGACGGCCGGCCCGGCGTGCGCAACCTCCACGAGTTGCTGAGCGAGTGGATCGCGTTCCGCAAGGCCACGGTGACGCGCCGCCTCGAGCATCGCCTCGACCAGGTCGTCGACCGCCTGCACGTGCTCGAGGGCTTCCTCGTCGCGTTCCTGAACATCGACGAGGTCATCGAGATCATCCGCAACAACGACGAGCCCAAGCCCGTCCTCATGGAGCGGTTCGATCTGACGGGCACGCAGGCCGAGGCCATCCTGGAACTCAAGCTGCGCCACCTCGCGAAGCTCGAGGAAATGAAGATCCGCGGCGAGAAGGACGATCTCGAGTCCGAACGCGCGCTGCTGGAGGCCACGCTGGCCTCCCCGAAGAGACTCAAGCGCCTGATCCGCGACGAACTGCTTGCCGATGCCGAGACCCACGGCGACGACCGGCGCTCGCCGATCGTGGAGCGCGACGCCGCGCGCGCCATGGACGAGACCGAGCTCGTCCCCTCGGAGCCCGTGACCGTGGTGCTCAGCGAGAACGGCTGGGTGCGCGCGGCCAAGGGCCACGACATCGACGCCGCGGAACTCAACTACAAGGCCGGCGACGCGTATCTGCACGCCGCGCGCGGGCGCAGCAACCAGCTGGCCTGCGTACTCGATTCGACCGGCCGCAGTTATTCCCTGCCGGCCCACGAGCTGCCGTCCGCGCGCAGCAACGGCGAACCGCTGACGGGCCGCTTCTCGCCGCCGGCCGGCAGCCAGTTCCGCGGCCTGGCGATCGGCGCGCCCGACGAGCGCGTGCTGCTGGCAACCTCGGCCGGATACGGGTTCGTGACGAAACTCGAGAGCCTGCACACGCGGCTCAAGGCGGGCAAGCAGGTGCTGACCGTGCCCGACGGCGCGCGCGTGCTGCCGCCGGCGCCCGTCGTCGACGACGAGGAGGCCGTCGTGGTCTGCGCGACCGATCGCGGCTACCTGCTGGCCTACTACCTCTCCGAACTGCCGGAACTGGCCAAGGGCAAGGGCAACAAGATGATCAACATCCCGCCCAAGGCTCGCAAGGAAGGCGAGGCCATGGCCGGCGCGATCGTGCTCGTCAAGGGCCGCGACTGCCTGGTCTGGGCCGGCCAGCGCTACCTGCGCCTGTCGTGGTCCGATACCGAGAACTACTGGGGCGAGCGCGCCCAGCGCGGCGGCCTGCTGCCGCGCGGTTTCCGCAACGTCGACCGGCTCGAGCTGGCCGACTGACGAACGGCCGCGCCCGGACGCCGGAACCGCGGCGCTGTGCGCGCGGTCCATTTCCGTATGTCTGCACCCGGGGCGTGACTTCCGTCACGCGCCCGGCCACGCTGCCGGTGGCATCATGGCGGCGGCAGTTGGCCCGTAATACCGAACAACACAAGGAATGACCATGGAACCAGGCGTCCGTCTCGTCGTGGCGGTGCTGCTCTGCATCGCCGCCACCGCGCTGTCCGCCCAGGACGGCCCCGAATTCGTCACCGAGGTCGAGGGCATCTCGGAGTACCGGCTCGACAATGGCATGAAGGTGCTGCTCATGCCCGACCGCAGCCGGCCGACCGTGACCGTCAACGTGACCTATTTCGTCGGTTCCAAGCACGAGGGCTACGGCGAGTCGGGCATGGCGCACCTGCTCGAGCACATGGTGTTCATGGGCACGCCGACGCGCTCGGACATCAAGAAGCAGATCACCGAGCGCGGGGGGCGCGCCAACGGCACGACCTGGTGGGAGCGCACGAACTACTTCCAGACTCTGCCCTCGGGCGGCGACAACCTCGAGTGGGCACTCGAGATGGAAGCCGACCGCATGGTCAACTCGCTGATCGCCGCCGAGGATCTCGAAAGCGAGATGACGGTCGTGCGCAACGAATTCGAGATCGGCGAGAACAGCCCGTTCCGCGTGCTCATGCAGCGCGTCATGGCCACGGCCTACGAATGGCATGCCTACGGCCGTTCGACGATCGGCGCACGCGCCGACCTCGAGAACGTGCCCGTCGAGCGCCTGCAGGCTTTCTACCGGACCTTCTACCAGCCCGACAACGCCATGCTCGTCGTTTCGGGCGACTTCGACGTCGAATCGACGCTCGCGCTCATCGACGAGACCTTCGGCGCCATCCCGGCGCCCGAGCGCGGCATCGACGATCGCCTCTGGGGCACCTACACGCGTGACCCCGTCCAGGACGGCCCGCGCCAGGTCACCGTGCGCCGCGTCGGCGGGACGCCGACACTCATGGTCGCCTACCGCGTGCCGTCGGCGCTGCACGACGACTTCGCGGCCGTCGAGGCACTGAGCTTCATCCTCGGAGACTCGCCCTCGGGCCGGCTGCACGAGGCGCTCGTCGAGCCGGGTCTGGCCAGCTCCGTGGGCGCGTTCGCGTTCCGGCTGCCCGAGCCTTCGCTGCTGATCGCGTTCGCGAACCTGCCCGCCGACGGCGATGTGGACGCCGCACGCGAGGCGATGCTGGCCGCGCTCGACGGTCTGCTGGACACGCCGCCGACCGAAGAGGAAACGAAGCGCGCCGTCGCCGCGTTGACGAGCGCGATGGAGCGTACGCTCAACGACTCCACGCGCGTCGGAATCGGGCTGTCCGAGTGGGCCGCGACCGGCGACTGGCGGATGCTGTTCCTGCATCGCGACCGGCTCGAGGGCGTCGCCGCCGGGGACGTCGAGGGCGCCGCGGGACGCTACGTGCGTCGCGACAACCGGACGCTGGGCGTCTACGTTCCCGACGACGATCCGCAGCGCGCCGAGATCGCTCCGGAACCCGACGTCGAGGAACTGCTGGCCGGCTACACGGGCCGCGAATCGCGCGACAGCGGCGAGGAATTCGTCGCCACGCCCGAGAACATCGAGTCGCGCGTGCAGCGCTTCACGCTGAGCAACGGCGCCGAGGTCGCGCTGCTGCCGAAGGACACGAGAGGCGACCGCGTGCACGGCATCATCGCCATGCGCGTCGGCAACCTCGAGGCCCTGACCGGCCTCGATGCCGTGCCCGGCACCGTGCCGTCGCTGCTCGATCGCGGCACGGATTCCATGACGCGGCAGCAGATCGCCGACCGCATCGACGAACTGCAGGCCGGCCTCGCCGTCGGCGGCTCGAACGTCGTCACGGCCTCGCTCGAGGTCGAGCGCGAGAATCTCATGGCGCTCATCGACCTGCTGGCCGACCTGGCCCGCAACCCGACGTTTCCCGACGAGGAAGTGGCCGAGTACAAGCGCCAGGCGCTGACGGGGCTCGAGGCGCAGCGCGACGACCCCGGCGCAGTGGCCATGCGCTCCATCAATCGGGCCCTGAATCCGCACCCGGCAGACCACCCGGACTACACGCCGACCTTCGACGAGACCGCCGAGCGCTACGAGGCGCTCACGCCCGAGGCGCTGCGTGACTACCACGCGCGCTTCTTCGGCTTCGGCCCGGGCACCAGCATCGCCTTCGTCGGCGATTTCGAGGCCGACGAACTGCGTGAGAAGCTCGAATCGGCCTTCGGCGACTTCGAGCCGGCGGTGCCGTTCGAGCGCATCGACGACGAGTTCGTCGACGTGGATCCGGTTCGCCTCGTGCGCCAGGTCGACGACAAGGCCAACGCCATGCTCATCGGCGTGCAGCCCCTGCCGCTGCGCGACGACGACCCCGACTGGCCGGCACTCGAGCTGGCCGGGCACATGATCGGCGGCGGCTTCCTGAGCTCCCGGCTCGGTGACCGGATCCGCAACGAGGAGGGCCTGAGCTATGCCGTGGGCGGGCGTTTCAGCGCCGGCGCCATCGATCGCAAGGGCAGCTTCTTCGCCTACGCGATGTTCGCTCCGGAAAACCGCGAGCGGCTCGAGGAGGTCCTGCAGGACGAACTCGTGCGCATCGTCTCCGACGGGTTCACGGCCGAGGAACTGGAGTCGGCGAAGACCGGCTACCTGCGCCAGCTCGAACTGGCACGCTCCGAGGATCGCCAGCTCGCCGGGCGCCTGTCCAACGGCCTCTACCTCGACCGCGACATGTACTTCGACGCCGCCCACGAGGAAGCGCTGCGCGCCGTGACCGTCGACGAGGTCAACGCCGCCGTGGCCGAGTGGCTCGACCCCGAACGCATCTCGCGCGCGCTGGCCGGCGACTTCGAGGCCGCCGAGGAAGACGCTGCGGCGGCCGAGGAATAGCTCGGAAAAGACCGGAGGATTGGCGCGAAGACGCGAAGGAGCAGAGAACGCGAAGAGAGGTCGTGGGTATTTCCCGATCCGGGCACGAGTAGCCCAAGGGCTACGCCCCTTGGGATGGGAACGAGAACATCGCCGGACCCGGGATCCGTGCCTGATCCACGCCCCGAGGGTCCGAACGTCATCCCAACGGACGTAGCCGTTGGGCTACGCGGCGGGAACGAC
>JAWVZQ010000177.1:0-5275 GCA_033722095.1 Wenzhouxiangellaceae bacterium
CACCGGCCGCGGCCACGGCACCGATCGCGCCGTGCTGCTGGGCCTCGAGGGCCAGGAGCCCGACACCGTGGATCCCGACCGGATTCCCGAGCGCATCGACCGCATCCACGAGTCGGAGAAGGTCCGGCTGCTCGACCGCGTGGAAGTCCCGATCGACCTGCGCAGCGACATGGTCTTCCACAAGCGCCAGACGCTGCCCCACCACTCCAACGGCATGCGATTCCAGGCTCTCGACGAGGACGGCGAATCGCTGATCAAGCGCGAGTACTACTCGGTCGGCGGCGGTTTCGTCGTCAATCCCGACGAGGCGGCGGCCGACCGGATCATGCCCGACGACACGGAGCTGCCCTACCCGTTCTCGAGCGGCGACGAACTGCTGCAGATCTGCTTGGACAACGACATGCGTATCGCCGAGGTCATGTGGGCCAACGAGCGGGCCTGGCGCGACGACGACGAGGTCCGCGAGGGCCTGATGAAGATCTGGCAGGCCATGCAGGACTGCGTCGAGCGCGGCATCCGCTCCGATGGCGTGCTGCCGGGCGGGCTCAAGGTCCAGCGCCGGGCGCCGAACCTGTTCGCGAAACTCCGGGAGCGCGCGAAGCGCGAGGACCTGGACAGCCTCGACTGGATCAATCTCTACGCACTGGCCGTCAACGAGGAGAATGCGGCCGGCGGCCGCGTGGTGACGGCCCCCACCAACGGAGCGGCCGGCATCATCCCGGCCGTCCTGCATTACTACCGGCGCTTCATCGAGTCGGCCAGCGAGGACGGCGTCATCGAGTTCCTGCTCACGGCCGGGGCCATCGGCCTGCTCTATAAGGAGAACGCGTCGATCTCCGGCGCCGAGGTCGGCTGCCAGGGCGAGGTCGGCGTGGCCTGCTCCATGGCCGCCGGAGGACTGACCGCGGCGCTCGGCGGTTCCATGGGCCAGGTCGAGAATGCCGCCGAGATCGGCATGGAGCACAACCTCGGCCTGACCTGCGACCCCGTCGGAGGCCTGGTACAGATTCCCTGCATCGAGCGCAACGCCATGGGCGCCGTCAAGGCCGTCAACGCCACGCGCATGGCCATGGCCGGCGACGGCAAGCACCGCGTCTCGCTCGACAAGGTCATCAAGACCATGCGCGACACGGGCCGAGACATGAAGACCAAGTACAAGGAAACCTCGCGCGGGGGCCTCGCCGTCAACGTCATCGAGTGCTGACGGTGGGAAGCGGGGCGCCAGGGGGATAACCCTCAACCCTGGAAGATGGACGCAAAGGCGCGAAGGAGCAAAGGGCGCAAAGGAAAATTCGGGGAGATGCTAGAGAGACTCCGAGTAGCCCAACGGCGACGTCCGTCGGGACGGGAGACAGCACGTCTCCGGGCCGTCCCGGAGGGTCCGAATCGGCCTTTTCTCTGTGAGCGTCGAGCGCGAGCCGAAGGGCGAGCGAATGATCCCTTCGCGTTCTTCACCCCATCGCGCCTTTGCGCTCATCCTCTAGAGACTGGACGTAGAAGCCGCACGACGGTGAAGCAGGAAACCCGGGCCGCGCGGGGCGGCCCGGGCGGGTCGGTCAGTTCGCGCTCGCGGCGCTGCCGGTTTCGGCCTCGGGGCCGATGTGCTCGTCGAAGAAATCCAGCATGGCGTTGTAGAGGTCGACGCGATTGTCGACGTCGTAGAAGCCGTGGCCTTCCTTCTCCTTGATCATCCACTCGTAGTCCTTGCCGATCTCGTCGAGCGCCTCGCGCAGGCGGTGGGCATGCCCGACGGGCACGCGCACGTCGCTGGCGCCGTGGACGATGAACAGGTCGGCCTCGATCCGGTCGACGTGGTGGACCGGCGAGTGGGCCCGCAGCTTCTCCATGTCGTCGCCCACGGCGGTCGACATGAACCGCTCGACGGCCGCGCGGGCCTCGCGGCCGCGGCCGCGGGTCTGGTTGAAGTCCGAACCGTCGCCCGAGCGGAACCAGGGCAGGTCGTAGACGCCGACGTAGCCGACGCCGCATTCATAAAGGTCCGGTTCCTTGACGACGCCCATGAGCGTCGCGTAGCCGCCGTAGCTGCCGCCGTAGATGCAGATCCTCTCCGGGTCGGCGATGCCCTGCTCGATGGCCCACTTCGTCGCGTCGGTCACGTCGTCCTGCATCTTGCCGCCCCACTCGCGCCAGCCGGCGGCCTGGAAGTCGGCGCCGCGGTTGCCCGAGCCGCGGAAGTTGACCTGAAGCGTCGCGTAGCCGTGGTGGGCGAAGAACTGCGCCTCGGGGTTGTATCCCCAGGAATCGAACGGTCCGAACGGCCCGCCGTGGACGTTGACGATCAGCGGCAGATCCTTCTTCCGCTCGGCCGGTCGCGTCAGGAACGCGTGCAGGACCAGCCCGTCGCGTGCCTCGATCTTGACCGGCTCCATGCGCACGAGGACGTCCTGGGGCAGGTCCGGCAGCGACGCCGAAAGGAAGCGCATCTGCATGTTCTCGATGTCGAACAGGTAGTACTCGCCGGGGTTGCGGTCCCCGGTCACGCGGATGATGGCCAGGGTGCCGTCGCGGTTGACCGAGGTCGGGAACACGTTCTCCTCGGGGAACGAGGCCAGCAGGCTCTGCAGGATGCGCGCGGCTTCCGGGTGCTTTTCTGCCTGGTCGTCGAACAGCGTGTATTCGGCCGGACCGAACGCCGCGATCGCGCCCAGGATCTCCTGCCCGGGTCCCGGCAGCAGGGTCCGCACGTCGACTTCGGGGTGGCGGTACAGCAGCTCGACTTCGTTGGTGTCGAAGTCGTAGCGGAACACGCCGCGCCGGTCGTCGACGGCCATGTCGTGGTTCGAGGCGAAGTAGAGGTGGCGGTTGTCCTTCGAGAAGCCGAGGAACGAGATCGACGGGGAACGCCGCTCCGAGTCCAGCTCCAGCGATTCCCAGACGCCCTCGTCGCGCACGTAGAGGCGCAGTTCGCCGTCGTCGAGCGACTCGCCGGGCTCGAAGGCCACGGCCGCGCGGACCTCGCCGGCGTTGTCGGCCACGATCCCGTTGATGTGATTGTCGACCGGAAGCCCGGCGAGGAAGTCGAGGTCGCCGTCGTGCATGTCGAGCAGCGCCGCGCGCGGTTCGCCGCCGTCGGCCCAGTGACGCCGCGCGATGAGGATGTTGCGCTCGTCGTCGGGCAGCGGGTCGAGGACCTGGTAGCTGGCCGTCGTGACCTCGAAGATCTGCTTGCGCTTGCCGCCGTCGATGTCGGCCGCGTACAGGGATGACGGCCGGCCCAGGTTGTCGAGGTTGCCCGTCACCTCGCCGACCGACATCACGACGCGCTCGTCGCTGCCCCACCAGAACTGCAGCACGTGCATGTTCTCGCCGAACTCGAAGCCGCTGACGATCTTCTCGTCGGCCAGCCGCATGATGGCCAGCTTGACCTGCGAGCCGTCCTCGTAGGTCAGCGCCACGTGCTCGCCGTCGGGCGAGATCTTCATTCCACTGACCAGGGAGTGCTTGAAGAACTCCCGCGTAGGTACCTTCTTGCCCCATGCCGGGGCCGCCCCCGCGGCCATGGCCGTTGCCAGGACCAGGACCGTCATCCACTGCCGAAATCGCATGCCGAACTCCTCTGAGGTTGGAATTGTGCCGGCCCGCCGGACGGCGAGCCGGCACAGTCTGGCAAAATTCGTCCGCCGATGCATCCTTTTCGCGCTTCCCGGGTCCAATCCACCATGCGATCCGCCATGCCAGGTCGATTCCTCGTCGTTCCGCTCCTCGCGCTGGCCGCGCTCTGCGCGCCAGCGCAGGAGCTGTTCCTCTGGACCGACGAGCACGGCATCTCGCATCTTTCCGATCGCCGACCGGACACCCGGCAACCCGTCATCGTGCAGCGCGCGATCGCCGCGCCCGAGTCCCCGCTCGAACTCGTCGAGTCCGGCACCGAGCACGCACCGGAGATCCTGCTGCGGAACCGGCTGCACGGAACCTTGGCCGCCCGCGTCGTCCTCGACGAGGCGCGCAACCTGGTTTCCGATCCCGAACTCCCGGCCGTCATCGAGATTCCGGCCGCCGGAGAAGCGTCGATCGTGCTCGGCGCGCTCGACGAGCGGCGCGGCTGGTCCTACCGGTTGCGCACCGAGGCCGTGCCGGGTCCGCTGGACCCCGAACCCGAGGACGTCGAATACGGCCGCCCGATCCCCGACGGGATCGCACTCCACATCGGCCAGGGGGCGGGCGGCGACTTCAGCCACGACGAGCCGCACAGCCGCCACGCCGTCGACATCGCGCTGCCCGTCGGCACACCCGTGCTCGCGGCGCGCGCGGGCGTGGTGATGGACGCCGAGAGCCACCACCACCGGGCCGGCCTGGACCGCGATCGCGACGGCCCGCGGGCCAACTTCGTGCGCATCCTCCACGCCGACGGGACCATGGCCGTCTACGCGCACCTCGACTACCTCGGCGTCTCCGTGCGGCCGGGGCAGCGCGTCGCGGACGGGGACCGGATCGGCACCTCCGGCAACACCGGCTATTCGACGGGGCCGCACCTGCATTTCGCCGTGCAGGTGAACCGGGGCATGGAACTCGTATCGATCCCGTTCCGCTTCGCCGGCGAAGCCGACGCGTCCCGGGTCCCGTAGCCCCGCACGGCGGTACAATGGCCGGTTTGCGACCGACCCGTCCCCGCACCCCATGACCAAGCTCACCGACGCCATCGCCCAGCGCCGCACCTTCGCGATCATCTCGCATCCCGATGCGGGCAAGACGACGCTGACCGAGAAGTTCCTGCTGTTCGGGGGCGCGATCCAGCTCGCCGGGTCGGTCAAGTCGCGCAAGGCCTCGCGCCACGCGACCTCCGACTGGATGGAGATGGAGAAGGAGCGCGGCATCTCGATCACCTCCTCGGTGATGCAGTTCCCCTACGACGGGCGCATCGTCAACCTGCTCGACACGCCGGGCCACGCCGACTTCTCCGAGGACACCTACCGCGTGCTGACGGCCGTGGACTCGGCGCTCATGGTCATCGACTGCGCGAAGGGCGTGGAAGAGCGCACGATCAAGCTCATGGAGGTCTGCCGCCTGCGCGACACGCCGATCTTCACGTTCATCAACAAGCTCGACCGCGAGGGCCGCGAGCCCATCGAGCTGCTCGACGAGGTCGAGGACGTGCTCGGCATCGAGTGCGCCCCGATCACGTGGCCGATCGGCATGGGCCGCCGGCTGCGCGGCATCGTCCACCTGCTGCGCGACGAGATCCACCTCTACGAGTCCGGCAAGAACTACATGCGCCAGGAGCCGAAGGTGATCCGCGGAATCGAAAGCGCCGAGG
>JAWVZQ010000178.1:0-5250 GCA_033722095.1 Wenzhouxiangellaceae bacterium
AGCAGAAGCTGGCCTCGGCGAAGTCGTCGGACCTCGCCGGTCAGGCCCGCGAGGTCGCCGGCGTTCGAGTCGTCGCCGAGCACCTCGAAGGCGTGGACCCGAACGGGTTGCGCGGCTCGGTGGACCAGCTCAAGCAGCAGATCGGTTCCGGCGTCATCGTGCTCTCGACGACGGCCGGATCGGGTGTGCGCCTCGTCGCCGGCGTGACCGACGACCTCACCGATCGCCTGCGTGCCGGAGATCTGGTCCGGCACGTGGCCGAGCAGGTCGGTGGCAAGGGAGGAGGCCGGGCCGATTTCGCGCAGGCCGGCGGCAGCGACATCGAGGGCATCGGGCGCGCTCTGGAAACCGTGGAGCAGTGGGTGCGCGAACGCGCCTGAACCGGAACTTCAGGCCGGGTCTGTTAGGCTCGTGACTCGAATCGAAAGGCAGGGGCAGAACGCATGGAAATCTGGATCTGGTCGATCGTCGGACTGCTGATCGGCGGCGCGCTGGGCGCGCTCGCCTGTTGGTTCGCGATGCGACGTTCGTCGCCGCAATCCTCGCTGCGAGCCATCAAGCGCGAGAACGAGGAATTCCGCGAGCAGGTCAACGCGCATTTCGTCGAGACCGCGCGCCTCATCAATCGCATGACCGACAGCTACAAGGACGTCTTCGACCACCTCAGCCAGGGCGCCGAGAAGCTCGTCGACGAGAAGGCGCTTGCCGAACGCATGCCGCAGGTCAGCGATCGCGAGGTCCGGCTCAAGCACCTCGGAAAGAGCACGGCTGCCGGCAAGGATGGCGGCGGCTCGAAGCCGAGCGCCTCCGGGTCCGGCAAACCGGTCGGGAATTCGCTCGGAGCGCGGCCCGGAGACCGCGACCCCAAGGCCGCCGGAAAGGGCGGAAGCGGGTCCGGCCCGTCGAACGGAAAGTCCTCGGATTCCAGGAACTAGCCGGGCGTTCGGTCCCTCGACATCGATCGGAGATCGGCGCCTCCATGGTCGATGCGCAGCACGCTGCCCTGGTCGTACCAGTCGCCGAGCACGATGCGCTCGGCAGACACCTCCCCGAGATCGACCGCATGCCGCGCGGGCCGGTGGGTATGGCCGTGCACCATTCGGCGTACGCCCGTTTCCCGGAACAGTTCCCGCACGGCCTGCCCGGTCACGTCCATGATCTCGTCGGGAGCGCGCCTGCCACGCCAGCGGCTGACGGTACGCATCAGCGCCGCGATCGTCCGGCGGAACCAGACCGGTCGCGCGAGCATGCGGCGCTGCCAGGACGGATCGCGGGTCCTGCGCCGGAACGCCTGATAGTCACGATCCGCGGTACAGAGCACGTCTCCGTGCAGTAACACCGTCGGTACGCCGTACAGGTCCACGATCTCGGGTTCCTCGAGGCGCTGCATGCCCGCAAGGCGGCAGAACGCGTCGCCGAGCAGGAAGTCGCGATTGCCGGCGATGAACCCCACGTACGTGCCCGAGTCGGCAACGCCGCGGATGCCCGCAGCGATCTCCCGCTCGAAGTCACCGATGGCGTCGTCGCCGACCCAGGCCTCGAACAGGTCGCCGAGAATGTAGAGCCGCTCGGCACGTTGCGCCTCCTCTTCGAGGAAAGCCAGGAACTGGCGAGTGATGTCGGGCCTGCGCCGCTCCAGGTGCAGGTCCGAGATCAGCAGGGTTTCCTGCCGGTCGTCGGTCGGGGTCCTCAGGGGACCTCGACGCGTTCGATGGTGACGGTCTCGACCGGAACGTCCCGCATGTAGCCCCGCGACTCCGTCTCGACGTTGCGGATGGCATCGACGACCTCCATGCCGTCGACGACTTGACCGAACACCGCATAGCCCCAGGTCCGGCCGGACTGCTTGCCGCGGTGATCCAGCGCCGGGTTGTCGACGACGTTGATGAAGAACTGGGACGTGGCCGAATGCGGGTCGTTGGTGCGCGCCATGGCAAGCGTGCCGCGGCGGTTGGACAGTCCGTTGTCGGCCTCGTTCTCGATCGGGTCGCGCGTGGGTTTCTGCTCCAGGTCGGCGTCGTATCCGCCACCCTGGATCATGAAGCCCGGAATGACGCGGTGGAAGATGGTCCCGTCGTAGTGTCCGGAGCGTGCATAGGCCAGGAAGTTCTCTACGGACTTCGGCGCATCCTCCTCGAACAGTTCGACCGTGATCGGCCCCTTGCTGGTATGGATGATCACTGTAGGCAGCTCCTTTTCGAACGGGTTTTCGGTCGCGGTTTCCTGCGCCGGTGCCATCGCCGACCAGGCGCATAGCAGAAGGGCGGACAGCACGGCGTTTCCGAATCGTTTCATGGTCGCGGGCACGGGTTCGGCTCCGGTTGGGCGAAAGGTTCAATGATAGCCGCTCGGACGGCATGCAGGAAGATCGCCGGGGCCCGCGGCAGCGGGTTTCGAGGCGGTGTCGAAAGGCCGTTCTGTGGTACAATTCGATGAATGTAGCGCGGGCCCTGCCCGAGTCGGAAAGGGCCAAGTAAATCCATAATAAAACATGATCTTGCGCCACATTTCTCGAACCCTTCCAGAAGACATGACGCATGGCTGATCTCGCCCAGGAAGTCCTCCCCGTCAATCTAGAAGACGAGATGCGGCAGTCCTATCTGGACTACGCGATGAGCGTCATCGTGGGGCGCGCGCTGCCCGACGTCCGCGACGGCCTGAAACCCGTGCATCGGCGCGTCCTCTACGCCATGCACGAGCTCGGCAACGACTGGAACAAGCCCTACAAGAAATCGGCCCGAGTGGTCGGTGACGTCATCGGTAAGTACCACCCCCACGGCGACACGGCCGTCTACGACACGATCGTGCGCATGGCGCAGCCGTTCTCGCTGCGCTACATGCTCGTCGACGGGCAGGGCAATTTCGGCTCGGTGGACGGCGATTCGCCGGCGGCCATGCGATACACGGAAGTGCGCATGGCGAAACTGGCGCACGAAATGCTGGCCGACATCGACAAGGAAACGGTCGACTGGCTGCCGAACTACGACGAGTCCGAGCACGAACCCGCGGTATTGCCCACGCGCGTCCCGAACCTTCTCGTCAACGGCGCCTCGGGCATCGCCGTGGGCATGGCCACCAACATCCCGCCGCACAATCTCGGCGAGGTCACGGATGCGTTGATGGCGCTCATCGAGGACCCGCAGCTCGACATCGACGGCATCATGGAGCACCTGCCCGGACCGGATTTCCCGACCGCCGGCATCATCAACGGCGCGGCCGGCATCCGCGAGGCCTACGAGACGGGCCGGGGCCGGATCTACATGCGCGCCCGCTGCCACTTCGAGGACCAGGAAACCGGCAAGACCAAGATCGTCGTGACCGAATTGCCCTATCAGGTCAACAAGGCACGCCTGCTCGAGAAGATCGCCGAGCTGGTGAAGGCCAAGAAGCTCGAGGGCATCTCCGAACTGCGCGACGAGTCCGACAAGGACGGCATGCGCATGGTCGTCGAGCTCAAGCGCGGCGAAGTCGGGGAGGTCGTGCTCAACAACCTCTACCAGAACACGCAGATGCAGAGCGTGTTCGGCATCAACATGGTCGCGCTCGTCGACAACCAGCCGCGCGTGCTCAACATCCGCCAGGTGTTGCAGTCGTTCCTCATGCACCGGCGCGACATCGTCACGCGCCGGACGCTGTTCGAACGGAAGAAATCGCGCGAGCGCGCCCACGGCCGGGAGGGCCTCCCGGTCTCGCGGGCCCACCTGGACGAGGTCATCGACCTGATCAAGGCCTCGCCGTCACCGGCCGAGGCTCGCGATGCGCTGCAGGCGCGCCGCTGGGAGCCCGGCCCCGTGGCCGCGCTGCTCGGCGAGGCCGGCGCGGAACTCTCCCGGCCCGAGGACCTGCTGCCGGAGTACGGCCTGCGCGAGGACGGCTACCAGCTCTCGCCCACGCAGGCCCAGGCCATCCTCGACCTGCGCCTGCAGAAGCTGACCGGCCTCGAGCAGGAGAAGCTCTCCGACGAGTACCGCGAGATCCTGGAGACGATCCGCGAACTGATCCGGATCCTGTCCGACCCCGATGCGCTCATGCAGGTCATCCGCGACGAACTCGAGGCCGTTCGCGAGGCCTTCGACGACGAGCGCCGCACCGAGATCGTCGCCGACCAGCTCGACCTGACGATGGAAGATCTGATCACGCAGGAAGACGTGGTCGTGACGCTGTCGCACGCCGGCTACGCCAAGTACCAGCCCCTGGACCGTTATCGCGCCCAGAAGCGCGGCGGCAAGGGCCGCTCGGCGGCAAAGACCAAGGAAGAGGACTTCGTCGAGCGCTTCTGGGTCACGAACACGCACGACACGCTGCTGATCTTCACGTCGGCCGGCAAGGTCTACAAGACCAAGGTCTACGAACTTCCGCTCGCCGGCCACACCAGCCGCGGCCGTCCGATGGTCAACCTGCTGCCGCTCGACGAGGGCGAGCGCATCGAGGCCGTGCTGCCTACGCGCGAGTTCCCCGACGACTGGTTCGTGTTCTTCGCCACGCGCAACGGTCGAGTCAAGAAGACCCCGCTTTCGGACTTCGCCCACATCCGCTCCAACGGTATCTGGGCCATCCATCTCGAGGACGACGATGCCCTCGTCGATGTCTCCTTCACCGACGGCACGCGCGACATCCTGCTGTTCTCGTCGGCCGGCAAGACCATCCGCTTCCACGAGGACGGCGTTCGACCGATGGGCCGCCAGACGCGCGGCGTGGTCGGCATCCGGCTCAAGGACGCCCAGGAGGTCGTGTCGATGATGGTCGGCGACGACGGCGACGTGCTGCTGGCCACGGCCAACGGCTACGGAAAGCGCACGGCGCTCGACGAATTCCCCGTGTACAACCGCGGTGGGCAGGGCGTGATCGGCATCCAGACCTCGGGCCGCAACGGACCGCTCGTCGCGGCACTGTCGGTGACCGACGACGACGACGTCATGCTGACCTCCAACGCGGGCACGCTGGTCCGCACGCAGGTCTCTGAGATTTCCCGGCTCGGTCGCAACACGCAGGGCGTGACGCTGATGCGGCTCGGCGACGAAGAGCAGCTCATCGGCATGGCGAGAATCGCCGTCTCCGATGAAGAGGAGGAGGATGCCGAGGGGACTGCAGAGGATTCGGCCGGCGAGACCGGCACTGCAGACGAGGGGAGCGGCGTCTCCGCCGACTGATCACCCCCGGAGCGTGCCGCGTTCCGGAGTCGTCAAGGCATGGCGGCGGATCGGGGTCCCGGCGCGTTCCGCCTGATCCGGCCACGTCGCCGATCGGCTC
>JAWVZQ010000179.1:0-5242 GCA_033722095.1 Wenzhouxiangellaceae bacterium
CGTCGCCGGCCAGGTCGGCGGAACGGGCCAGCAGTCGCGTCAGTTCGGGGTCGTGGGGCGTGCGCCGCACGAGCTCCCGGGCAAGGTCCGCGGCGCGACGCGCGTTCTCGGCCCGCTCGGTGCGCAGCAGGGCGCGGACGAGTTCGCGCGAGACCGCGTCGCTGGACCCGAAGTCGCGGTGCAATTGCTCCAGGACCTCGAGCGCGTCGTCGATCCGGTCCTCGGCGAGCAGGCGGTCGGCCTCGAGCAGGCGGAACATCTGGCTGTCCGGGTCGCGCTCGAGCAGCCAGCGTACGTGCGGTGCGGCGCGCTCGGGCAGGCGCGCTCGGACGAGGGCCAGCGCCAGGCCGTAGCGGTTCGCGGCCTCGTCGCCGGTCCGGCTCTCGAGGCGCGCCAGGAACTGCTGCACGGCCTCGTCGGCGTGCTGGGCCATGATCACGCGCAAGCGGGCCCGGATGAACTCGAAGCGATCGTCGCCGCGATCGGGCACGGCGGGCAGCTGGTCGACGCGCTGGCGCGCTTCGGCGACGCGGCTGACCGTCAGCGGGTGCGTGCGCAGGTACTCGGGGGGTCCGTCCCCCTGGCTGCGCGCCCAGCGCCGCAACGTCTCGAAGAAATCCGCCATGCCGCGCGGGTCGTAGCCGGCGCGGTACATGAGCTGGATGCCGATTCGGTCGGCCTCGGCCTCGTTCTGGCGCGTGTAGTTGATCTGCGCCTGCTGCGAAAGACCGCTGCCCGTGGCCAGGATGCCCGACGCCGTCCGTGCGTCCATGGCGCCCGACATGCCGCCGGCCAGCACCAGGCCCATGGTGGCCAGCATGACCGGCAGCGAGACGCGCTGGGCCTCTTCCATGCCGCGCTTGAGGTGGTTCTGCGTGACGTGCGAAATCTCGTGGGCCACGACGCCGGCGACCTCGTCCTCGGTCTCGGCGGCCAGGATGAGTCCCGCGTTCATGGCGACCACGCCCGCCGGGGCCGCAAAGGCGTTGATGCCCGGCACGCGCAGCACGTGGAAGTGGAACTCGCGGTCGCGCCCCTCGCTGAGGTGGGCGAGGCGATACCCCATCTCGCGCAGCCAGTCGACGACGAGCGGATCGTCGACGAGCACGCCCTGGGCACGCACGTAACGCTCGAATTCGCGCGGGAACTGCCGCTCTTCCTCGGGCGGGAGGACCTCGCCGGAACTGCCGAGATCGGGCAGGCGCGGTGCCTGCTGCGCCAGGGCCGCAACGGGCTGCAGCGCCAGGACGGCCGCGAGCGCGGCCCAGCTCAGGCGTTCCGCGATGCGACGCACTCGGGATCCCGCTGGGGTTGGATGAGGATGCGTGTTCAATCGATCTCCGTGGAACCGGGCCGGCCGTGCACCCGCACCGGGCGCCGGACCCTTCATCTTATACTCGGACACGCGAACGCCGACGAGGTTTCCCGATGTCGACGAAGTCGGAAGCGGCCGGGCCGGCCGCCCCGGTCCTGCTCGTGCGCGGCGCGCCCGGCGGCGAGCCGCCCTGGGTCCGTCCCCCGGCCGACCGCTTCGGTACGGTCTTCCTGCACGGCCCAGGCGTCGCCCATGCGGCCGCGCCCGACGGCTGGTTGCAGCGCGTGGCGGCGGATCGTCTCCTGGTCTGTGCGAGTTCATGGAAGCGGCGCTACGACGTCGAGCCTCGCGCGCCGTTTCGCGTGGCCACGCTCGTCGCCCTGTTCGAGGCGCTGCGGGCGGCGCCGGAACCCGTCTGCATCCCCGTATCCGGCGATCCGTTCCGCGGACGCGCCCGATCGGCGCCGGCACGCTCGCAGGTCCACGACATCCTGCTCGAGGTGGCCTTCGCGCCGGGGACGCAGCGCGACCGGCTCGAGGCCGCCGAGGTCGGGCTCGCCTCCGCGGCGCTGGAGTTGCGCCTGGCGCTGCTGTTCCGCGATGCCGGCCTCGACCAGCTCCGCGCGGCGGGGGGTCCCTGGGCACAGTTCGCCGACCACGGGCTGGCCGAGGTGTACGCCGTCTCGCCGGCGCCCGGCCAGCAGGGCGTGCACGCCATCGCATCGTCCGAAGTCGAGCAGCTCCGTGCCAAAGCACGTAACATAATCGTGCTGTAACGAGACCGATCCCGAATGGACGCCGAGACCCGCAGCGTCGAATTCGACGGGCGAGCCGTCACGCTGGACGCCGACGGACATCTCGTCGATCCCGAGGACTGGAACGAGGCGCTGGCCGAGGCCATGGCGCACAGCGACGGCGTCGAACTCGATGCCTTGCGGTGGTGGCTGATCCGGTTCGTCCGCGATCACCATCGGCGCTACGGGACGCCCCCGCTGATGCGCATCGTGGTACGCAGCATGCGCGAGCAGACCGCCTGCCGCGACGCATCCAGCCGGACGCTCTATCGCCTGTTCCCGGACGGCCCGATTCGCGAGGCCTGCCGATACGGTGGCCTTCCGCGGCCCGACTCGTGCATCTGACACCCGGTCGAAGGACCGGACCGAACCTGGAGAATCGTCGATGACCCGACACTCGATCGTGATGTATTCGCGCGCCAGCTGCCCGTTCTGCGTGGCCGCACGCAACCTGCTCAAGGACAAGGGCGTGACCTGGACCGAGGTCTCGCTCGACGCCGAGCCGGACAAGCGCGCCGAGATGATCGAGCGCACGGGCCGCCACACGGTTCCCCAGATCTTCGTCGGCGACCACCACGTCGGTGGCTTCGACGACCTGGACGCGCTGGAGCAGGGCGGCGATCTCGACCGCCTGCTCGCGTCCTGAACCGCGACGACAAGAGATTCGAGGAATTCAAGTGACCCAACGCATCACCGTCATTCCCGGCGACGGCATCGGCCCCGAGATCATGGACGCAACGCTGCGCGTGCTCGACGCACTGGAACTCGGCTTCGAGTACGACCGCAAGCTGGCCGGCCTCGCCGCCCAGGACGCCGAGGGCACGCTGCTGCCGCCCTCGACGCTGCAGTCGATCGAGGACAATCGAGTCGTGCTCAAGGGGCCGCTGACCACGCCCGTCGGCGGCGGCTTCCGGTCGCTGAACGTGGAACTGCGCAAGCGCTTCGACCTGTATGCCAACGTGCGCCCGGCGATCAGCTTCCCGGGCACCCGCGCCCGCTATGAGGACATCGACCTCATCACCGTCCGCGAGAACACCGAGGGCGCCTATCTCGCCGAGGATGCGCGCACGACCGAGGACGGGCAGCGCGCTGAGTCCAAGATGGTCGCCACGCGTTCGGGTTGCGAGCGCGTCGTGCGCTACGCCTTCGAGCTCGCGCGCAAGGCCGGCCGCAGCAAGGTCACGGCCGTCCACAAGGCCAACATCCTCAAGGACGTCTCGGGGCTGTTCCTGAACGTCGCGCGCGAGATCGCGGCCGACTACGACGACATCGAGTTCGACGAGATGATCGTCGACAACTGCTGCATGCAGCTCGTCATGAATCCCGACCGGTTCGACGTCATGGTGACGACGAACCTGTTCGGCGACATCATTTCCGACCTCTGCGCGGGCCTGGTCGGAGGCCTCGGCCTCGCGCCCGGTGCCAACATCGGCGATCGCACCGCGATGTTCGAAGCCGTGCACGGCTCGGCGCCCGACATTGCCGGCCAGGGCATCGCGAATCCCTGCGCACTGCTGCTCGGCGCCACCCAGATGCTCGATCACCTCGGCCATGCCGACGCCGCGCGACGCGTGCGCGCAGCGATCCGCGAGGTCATCGCCTCGGCCGATCGCGTCACGCCCGATCTCGGCGGGACGGGCTCGACCCGGTCGTTCGGCGACGCGCTCGTCGAGCGCCTGCGCGCCTCCGCCTGAGCCTCGATCAGCCCCGCCGCGGGGCCGGAAGGAACGGCAGGATGCCGAGGCCGCCGGCGCGACCGGGCCGGGCCGAGCCGATCTGCTGCTGAAGCCAGGCGCCGGCTTCGTCGCAGGCCGTGACGGTCTCCTCCCCGTGTGCAAGCAGGGCCGTGATCGCCGCCGAGAGCGCGCAACCGGTTCCGTGGAAGCGCCCCGGCACGCGCCGCCGGGACCACGAGTTCCGCCCCGTCCGATCGGCCAGGACGTCGACGAGCGTTTCTCCGCTGCCGTGTCCGCCCTTGACGAGCACGTCGCAGCCGAACCGGTCGCGCAGGGCCGTGGCCAGCACTTCGGGATCGTCTGCGTCCTCGAGTCCCGCCAGCAGTCTCGCCTCGGGCAGGTTGGGCGTGACGAGCCGCGCGCGCGGCAGCAATCGCTCCTGCAGCGCCGCGACGGCGTCGTCGTCGATGAGCCGCGCGCCGGAGGTGGCGACCATGACCGGGTCGACGACGAGCGGCAGTGCGCCCTCGGGGTCGGCCTCCGCCAGTGTGTCCGCGATGCGTTCGACGGTCGAGGCCGCGCCCAGCATTCCCGTCTTGATCGCCGCGACCGGCAGGTCGGCAAGGCAGGCGCGGATCTGGCCTGCCACGAAGTCGTCGCCGAGCGTCTGCACGGCCTCCACGGCAGCCGTGTTCTGGACGGTGGCGGCCGTCAGCGCCGTGGCACCGAACACGCCGAACGCCGAAAACGTCTTCAGGTCGGCCTGGATGCCCGCGCCACCTCCGGAATCCGACCCGGCGATGCTCAGGGCCGCGATCCAGACCGTCTGTTGCGGATTCGCAACAGTTTCGGGCCCGTCATCGCGCGGATTTTCGTCGATTTCGGTCATTTTCGGCTCAATCCTTCAAAAAACGTTGTATTTTCGTCAGTCGAGACTTTACACTCTGGCTCCAAGCGATCCACCAATGACCCGTCAAGCCGATGCTCCGTAGCGTCTCCATCGTCCTGCTGACCGCCGCAATCACCGCCGGCCTGCCCGCGAGCGCGCGCGGCGCCGTCATTGCCGGCTCCGTCACGCCCCACGTCCAGGCCGGCGCCTCGATGGTGGCCTGGTCCATGGCGGGCATGGAACTGGGTCGTTGGGAAGCCTACCTCGCTCGCGAGCTCACGCCGGAATTCGAACTCCTCGAGCCCGTCGACGTGCCCGAGATCAGCTGGCTGCTCATCGACCGCGACATCGTGCTGCCCGACTTCGCGCGCGTACTCGTCGGCGCCGAGGCCAAGCCGGCGGTTTCGTTGTTCACGACCTCGCTGACGCGCTCGATCCATTCCACGCTCGGCAGTCGCGCGGGCCAGGACTGGTCGGCGAACGGCCGGTTCCAGCGGTCACTGGTGCTTTCGGGCATCTCGCGCGAACTGTCCACCGGAAACCGTCTCAGCGTGTCGGCCGTGCTGGC
>JAWVZQ010000180.1:0-5235 GCA_033722095.1 Wenzhouxiangellaceae bacterium
CCGCATCGACGTCGCGCGCGTGCTGCCCTTCATCGGTCTTCACGTGGCCTGCCTTGCCGTGTTCGTCGTCGGCGTGTCACCCGTGGCGGTGCTGGTCTGCGTGGCCAGTTACCTGCTGCGCATGTTCGCGATCACGGCGTTCTATCACCGGTATTTCTCGCACCGGGCGTTCCGCAACTGCCGTGCGGTGCAGTTAGTGTTAGCACTCGTCGGCGCCCGCGCCACGCAGCGAGGCCCGCTGTGGTGGGCCGCGCATCACCGGCGCCACCACAAGACGGCCGACCGCGCGGGCGACCCGCACACGCCGCGCAAGGGTCTGGCCTGGAGCCACATGGGATGGTTCCTGAGCCGACGCCATTTCGCCACCGAGTGGGAGCAGATCCCGGACCTCGCGGTCTACCCGGAACTGCGCTGGCTGGACCGCTTCGATCTGCTCGTTCCGATCGCCTACGCCGTGCTGATGTTCGGGATCGGCGCGCTGCTCGAGCACGCGGCCCCGGGCCTGGGGACCGACGGCTGGCAGATGCTGGTCTGGGGTTACTTCGTCTCCACGGTGGCGCTGATCCACGTGACGCTGACGATCAACTCCCTGGCGCATCGCTTCGGCTCGCGACGCTACGCGACGCGGGATCGGTCGCGCAACAACCCCTGGCTCGCGCTGCTGACGCTCGGGGAGGGTTGGCACAACAACCATCATCACTTCCCGGGCTCGGCGCGCCAGGGCTTCTTCTGGTGGGAGATCGATCTCAGCTACCTGGCGCTGCGATGCATGGCAGTGCTCGGCCTGGTCCGTGACCTGAAGCCCGTTCCGCCCGCCATCCGCGACCGCACGCGGATCCGCGTCCGATGAGGATCGTCGTCGTCGGCGGCGGGGTCTCCGGCCTCTACGCTTCGTTCCATCTTGCCGCCGAGCACGACGTGACGCTCGTCGAGGCCGAGTCGCGCGTCGGGGGTCATGCGGACACGCAGCGCGTCACGGCTCCCGACGGCAGCACCGTGAACGTGGACACCGGATTCATCGTCTTCAATCGCCGGCATTACCCGTTGTTCACGCGATGGATCGAGGGGCTCGGGGTCGAGCACCGGGCCAGCGACATGAGCTTTTCGGTCTCCAGCGCGGCCTCGGGCATCGAGTACAACGCCACCGACCTCGATCGCTTGTTCTGTCATCGCCGCAATCTGCTCCGGCCCCGCTTCCTGAGGATGGTCGCCGACATCCTGCGCTTCTATCGCCGCGCGCCGGGATTGCTGGCCGCGCTCGACGACTCCACGACGCTCGGCGACTGGCTCGACCGCTCGAGCATGGGTGCGGGATTCGCGGAAGATCACCTGGTACCGATGGCCGCCGCACTCTGGTCGTCTCCGGACCGGGAAATCCTGGACTTCCCGATCAGGTATCTGCTCGAGTTCATGCAGAATCACGACATGCTTGGCGTGTCGGGGCGCCCGCAGTGGCGGACCATCCGGGACGGCAGCCGGTGCTACGTCGAGGCTGCGCTCGGTGTCCATCGGGGCCGCGTGATCACGGGTAGGCCGGTACGCCGCGTCGAGCGGACCGGGAGCCCATGGCGCGTGAGGCTCGAAGACGGCGAACTGGAAGCGGACGCCGTCGTCCTGGCCTGCCACGCCGACCAGGCGCTGGCATTGCTCGACGATCCGGGTACGGAGCGGCGGGAGGTTCTCGGAGCCTTCCGCTGCCGGGACAACGACACCGTGCTCCACACCGATGCCCGGTTGCTGCCGCGCCATCGTCGGGCCTGGGCGGCCTGGAACGTGAACTACGACCGGGCGCGACCGGGCCATGCGGGTATCTCCTACCTCATGAATCTCCTGCAGGGAATTCCGGGCGAAACGCCCTACATCGTCACGCTGAACCGGACCGCGGACATCGATCCGGCGCGTATCCTCGCGCGTCGCAATTACCGCCATCCCGTCTACACCCCGACCTCGCGGGCCGCGCAGCGACGCCTGCCGAACGTGCAGGGCAGGGACGGTCTCTGGTTCTGCGGCGCCTGGCAGGGATGGGGTTTCCACGAGGACGGCGTTCGGTCGGCCCACCGCGTCGTCGAGGCGCTGACCGCACCGGGGGTGCGACGTGCGGCCTGATTGCGCCGCCGTCGGCACGGTCTGGCACCGGCGTCGCGGTCCGAAGCCGCATGCGTTCCGGATCCGCTTGTGGTTCGGCCTCATCGACGTCGGGCGACTCGAGAAGCGCTGCTCGGAGTCACGCTGGTGGTCCGTCGAGCGCTTCAACCTCGTCACGTTCCGGCGCCGCGACTACCTGGCACCCCACGATCGTCCGCTGGACGAAGCCGTGCGGGACCGCGTCGAACGCCAGCTGGGTCGACGTCCCGAGGGGCCCGTTCGCATGCTCGCCCACTTGCGCCAGTGGGGAATGAACTTCAATCCGGTCGCATTCTATTTCTGCGAAGACCGCCACGGCGGCCTCGATGCAGTCGTGGCCGAAGTTCACAATACGCCGTGGAACGAGCGCCACGCCTACGTTCTGGATGCCGCGGACCAGTCGGGACCGGATTACCGGTTCCGTTTCGGCAAGGCCTTCCATGTCTCGCCGTTCCTGCCCATGGACATGGACTACGACTGGCAATTCAGGTTGGAGGAATCCCGCATCGACGTTCACATGAAGGTCATGCGCGAGGGCCGAGACTGCTTCTCGGCAGGGGCGCGCCTGGACCTCGCGCCGCTCGACGCCCGCGCCATGCGCCGCATGCCGCTGCGCTTTCCGGTGATCGGCGCCCGCGTGGTCGTCGGTATCTACTGGCACGCGTTCCGGCTCTGGCTGAAGCGCACCCCGTTCTTTCCGCACCCCGGCACGCACGAAGAGGATCAGGAGTCGCGCCATGCATGATGCCGAACTCTCCGCACGCGCCGCGCGCTCGCGAGGCGGGCCGACAACGAAGTGGTGCCGGCGGCGCGTGCTCGAGCGCTTCGGCTCGCTCGAGCACGGCGGGCTGGAACTCTCCGACGGTCGGGAACGCTGGATGCTCGGACGGGCCGGCGGCCGCGTCGGCCGCGTCGAGGTCCGCGATCCGGCGTTCTGGCGCATGCTCGTCACCGGCGGCAGCGTGGGCGCTGGAGAGGCGTACGTTGCCGGCCTCTGGGATTCGCCCGAGCTCGTCGACGTCATCCGGGTGCTGGCCGCGAACCGCGACCTTCTGGCCCGCATGGACGAAGGCGCGGCCCGTCTCTACGGCGGGCTGCTGCGCGTCGTCCACCGCTTTCACCGCAACTCGATCGAAGGCAGCCGCCGGAACATCTCGGCCCATTACGATCTCGGCAACGACTTCTTCGCCAGCTGGCTGGACGCGCGCATGCAGTACTCGAGCGCACTGTACCGCTCGGCTTCGGATTCGCTCGACGCGGCGCAGGAGAACAAGCTGGCGCGCATCTGCGATCGGCTCGCGCTGGGCCCGGGAGATCATCTGCTCGAGATCGGCACGGGCTGGGGCGGGCTGGCCGAATATGCCGCGCATCGCACCGGTTGCCGCGTGACCACGACGACGATCTCGCGCGAGCAGTTCGACTTCGCGAAGCGTCGGATCGCAGATGCGGGCCTCGACGACCGCGTGGAGGTCCTGCTCCGCGACTACCGGGACCTCGAGGGCCGCTACGACAAGCTCGTCTCGGTGGAAATGATCGAGGCCGTGGGTGCGGAATATCTCGACACCTATCTCGCGACCATTTCGAGCCGCCTGAAGCCCGAGGGACTGGCGCTGATCCAGGCCATCACCATCGAGGACTTCCGCTATCGCGAGGCGCTGTCCAGCGTGGATTTCATCAAGCGCTACATCTTTCCGGGCAGCTTCATCCCCTCGATCAGCGCGATCACCGCCTCGATGGGACGCGCCTCCGACCTCGGCCTGCTCGAACTGTTCGACATGGGCGACAGCTATGCGCGCACGCTCGCGGCCTGGCGGGAACGCTTCGAGGCGGCCTGGCGGAACAATGACTTCGGGTTCGACGAAGCCTTCCGCCGTCGCTGGCGCTACTACCTGGCCTACTGCGAGGGCGGCTTCGCCGAGCGCGCCATCAGCGACGTCCAGCTGCTGCTCGCGCGTCCGGGTTACCGCAAGGCCGCAGGATGAAGAAGGATTTCTGGATCAATCAGGCGTTCTTCCAGGCCAGCTGGCCGGCCTGCGTGATCGGCGCGGCGTACGGCCTGCTCTGGCCCGGGCTGCTCGTGGTCGGCGCCTTCGCGGCATGGCAGTTGCGCCCCGGGCGGATCCACGATCGCGATCCCCTCGCCGTCGCGCTGTTCGTCGGCACCGGCCTCGTGCTCGAGACCATCTGGGTGCAGTCCGGCCTGCTGCGCTATGCGCTGCCCTGGCCGGCTCCGGGAACCGCACCGCTCTGGCTGCTGTTGCTCTGGTTGGCGCTGGGCCTGACCGTCAACCATTCCCTGGCCTCGTTCCGGGAACGCTGGCGACTGCTGGCGCTGCTCGCCGTCTTCGGTTCGCCGATGTCGTACCTGGCCGCCTCGCGCTTCGGGGCCGTGGACTGGCTCGCGCCCTGGTGGCTCGTCGTGCTGGCGGTCGGGCCGGTCTGGGGGCTTGTCGTCGGACTGCTGTTCCGGACGGTGGATCGGGTTCCGTCGGAACGGCTGCCCGGAGCCGGCGCGGTGGGCAGCCGATGATCGGCATCGAGCTCGCCGAGCGGGGGTGGCTGCCCGACGCGCTGGTTCGCCGCGGCATCCGTCGGCTGCTGCGGCGGCGGCTGGAGGAAGAGAGCGCCGGTGACGTCGAGGCGGCTTCGCGGCGCTTCGCCGAGCGCATCGACGCGCTGCGCGAATCGCGGATCGCCATCGAGACCGATGCCGCGAACGCGCAGCACTACGAGGTCCCGGCCGACTTCTACCGGCTCGTGCTCGGTCCGCGCCTGAAATACTCTTCGGCGTTCTGGCCCGACGGTGTCGAGGACCTGGCCGCGGCCGAGGAGGCGATGCTGGAGCGAACGGCCGAGCACGCGGGACTGGCCGACGGACAGCGCGTCCTGGAACTCGGTTGCGGCTGGGGATCCCTGACGCTGTGGATGGCCGAGCGATTCCCGAACAGCCGTATCCTCGGCGTCTCGAATTCGGCCTCGCAGCGAGCATCCATCCTGGCCGATGCGCATGCCCGCGGCCTGTTCAACGTCGATATCCTGACGCGGGACGTCAACGACCTGTCCCTGGAACGGACTTTCGACCGCGTGGTGTCCGTGGAAATGTTCGAGCAC
>JAWVZQ010000181.1:0-5234 GCA_033722095.1 Wenzhouxiangellaceae bacterium
CCGGTCGCCGAGCGGCCGGGGGACAAGGGGGAGACGCGACGGCGAGCGGAACCGGATTTCGTATCCGTTCACACCGGGAGCCCGTCATGCCTCGACATCCAATCCCCTATCTCGTCGTCCTCCTCGTGCCGCTGCTCGCGGCCTGTGCCTCGAACGCGCCGAGCGAGCGCACCGGCCCGTCCACGATCGAGCCCCAGGAATTCATCGTCTTTCTATCCGACCTCGAGCAGCGCAGGGAGCGCGGCGAACTTCGCCCCCTGAACCGCAACGAGGCGCGCCGATTCGAGAAGCTGAGCGCCGACATCCGCGAGATGCTGGCCGGTATCGAGGACATCGGAGACCTGCGCTACGACGATCGGCTCGAGGTCTTCAACAAGACCGAGGAACTTCGTGCCATCGTCAGCGGCAACGACGACGACCAGGTCGTGTGCAAGCGCGAGCGCAAGGTCGGCACGCGCTTCAGGATCACCCAGTGCCGGACCATGGCCGAGATCCGCTGGGAGCGCGAGGTGACCGAGCAGGGGCTGCGCGACGTGTTTCCGCGCGGCGGTCCGCCGGCGGGATCGGGCGGACCCTAGTCGGCGCGACGCCGGCCCGGCCCGCTCGGTCCGGGCCGGCGGTTCATTCCTTCCAGCGATCGAACGGGTTGTCCAGGCCCTGTTCCGCGGCGCAGGCGCGCGATGCGTCGTAGCCGGCCGAGACGTGGCGGAAGACGCCCATCGCGGGATCGTTGGTCAGCACGCGTTCGAGGCGGCGCTCGGCCGCATCGGTGCCGTCGGCGACGATGACCACGCCGGCGTGCTGCGAATAGCCGATGCCGACGCCGCCGCCGTGGTGGAAGCTCGTCCATGAGGCGCCCGAGGCGGTGCTGACCAGCGCATTGAGGATCGGCCAGTCGCTGACCGCGTCGCTGCCGTCGGCCATGCCCTCGGTCTCGCGGTTCGGCGAGGCCACCGAGCCGCAGTCGAGGTGGTCGCGGCCGATCACGATCGGCGCAGAGACCTCGCCTTCGCGGACCAGCCGGTTGAAGATCTTCCCGGCGCGCGCACGTTCCCCCTGGCCCAGCCAGCAGATGCGTGCGGGCAGGCCCTCGAATTCGACGCGCTCCCGCGCCATCGTCAGCCAGCGCTTCAGGCCCTCGTGCTCGGGGAAGGCCTCGAGCAGGGCCTCGTCGGTGCGGTGGATGTCGGCCGGATCGCCGCTCAGCGCAACCCACCGGAACGGCCCCCGACCGACGCAGAACTGCGGGCGGATGAATGCCGGCACGAAGCCGGGGAAATCGAAGGCGCGTTCGCAGCCCTCGTCGCGGGCACGCTGCCGCAGGTTGTTGCCGTAGTCGAAGGTCACGGCACCGGCGTCCATGAGCCGGACCATGGCCTCGACGTGGCGCTTCATGGACGCCAGGCTCATTTTCACGTAGTCCTGCGGATCATCGTTCCGCATCCGCACAGCCTGTCCGAAATCCAGTTCCACGGGCACGTAGCCATTGAGCGCGTCGTGGGCGCTCGTCTGGTCGGTCAGCGTGTCGGGCACGACGCCGCGCTCGAGGAGGCGCTCGAGCAGCGTGACGGCATTGGCCTCGACGCCGATGCTGATCGCCTCGGCGCGCTCGCGGCACTCCACGGCACGGTCGATGGCTGCATCGAGATCGCCGGCGATCTCGTCGAGATAGCGCTTGCCGCGCCGCCGCTCCAGGCGGCTGACGTCCACGTCGGCGATCAGGCAGGTCCCCCCGTTCATGGTGATCGCCAGCGGCTGCGCGCCGCCCATGCCGCCGCATCCGGCGGTCACGTTCAGCGTGCCGGCCAGCGACCCGTCGAAGTGCTGCCGGGCGCACTCGGCGAAGGTCTCGAAGGTGCCCTGCAGGATGCCCTGCGTGGAGATGTAGATCCAGGAGCCGGCCGTCATCTGGCCGTACATCATCAGGCCCTTGGCCGCGAGTTCGTCGAAGTGCTCCTGCGTGGCCCAGGCCGGCACGAGGTTGGAGTTGGCGATGAGCACGCGCGGCGCGTCCTCGTTCGTGCGCACGACGCCGACGGGCTCGCCGGACTGGACCAGCAGCGTCTCGTCGGGCGCGAGGCGCTTCAGCGTCTCGACGATGGCGTCGAAGGCGGCCCAGGACCGCGCGGCCTGGCCGCGCCCGCCGTAGACCACGAGTTCGTCGGGATTCTCGGCGACCTCGGGGTCGAGGTTGTTCATGAGCATGCGCATCGCGGCCTCGGCGGCCCAGCTTCGGCAGCTGCGCTCGGGGCCGCGGGGGGCGCGGACGGTTCGGGGCTGGTTCATGGCTCTGGGCGTCGTTCGGAACGCCGGCAATTCTACTACCCGGCCCGGTCCGGGAACTTCCGGTTTCGCCGATGTTCCAAGGGACGTGACGAGGCGGCCGACGGCCGCGAACGTCGAGTCGATTCCGGATATCGAGGACCGCAACCATGTCACAGCGCTGGACGCAGACCGTCGCCGCCGCCGTGGTCGCCTTGGCCGCTGCGAGCACCGGAACCGCCGAAGAGGAGGCCGGGAAGGCCCATGTCAGCGGCGGCCCGGGCTACCCGGCCAACGACCTGTTCGCCGTGGAGTTCGCCGAGATCGACGGCCGGAACATTCCCGACCGCGAGGATCTCTGGCTCGAGCCCGGCACCTACAGGTTGACGGTCATCGTGCCGGAGCGGTTCACGGAGTCGAAGATCAACCAGTCGCAGCGCTTCGACACCACCGACTACGTCGACTTCGACCTGACCGTCGAGGCCGGCAAGCGCTACGAGATCCGCGGCAGGTGGAATCGCCTCGATCGCGACGATCCCTACGACATCGTCATCCACGACGTCGTCAGCGACTGAACTCATCCAACCAGGCTCCTGGGTCGCCCCCCGTACGGGTCATGCCGGCGGGGGGTTGTTTTTTGTTTCTGTTCCAAAGGCGGTTTCGCTGCCGGCTTCGCCGGTTTGGCGACCTGCTTCTTGTGGCGACCCGGGAACCTCTGCGCCCTGTGCGGCAGGAACGCGCTCCGCGCCGAAGGGCGCAAAGGCTCCCCGTTAGGCAAGAAGCGCTGCCGGGTGAGTGCGGTTGCCTTGCGGCGACGTCCTATTCGCCTTCGGCTCACCCAAGGGCCACGTCCCCTGGGTGAGCGGCCGGAGGCCGTGAATACCCTTTTCCGGGATCTTCCGCGTTTCTCTTCGCGCCTTCGCGTCTTCGCGCGCATCCTCCCAAAAGCCGAAGGCACGCCCTCGACCGAAGCCGCAAACCCTCCCGCCGCGGCTTCGTTTATGCTCGTCGATCCCCCGCCGCGCCGGATTTCGCGTTGTCCCATCGACCCCGAAAGCGCTTCGGTCAGAACTTCCTGGAAAGCCCGTCGGTGCTCGCGCGCCTCGTCGGCGCGATCGCGCCGCGCGAGGACGACCGGATCGTCGAGATCGGCCCGGGCCTGGGCGCCTTGACCGGCCCGCTGCTCGAGCGGGCCGGACGGCTGGACGTCGTCGAACTCGACCGGGACCTCGCGGCGTCGCTGGCCGAACGGCTCGGTCATCCCGAGGGGCTCGTCATCCACGAGGCCGATGCGCTGGAGTTCGACTTCCGTCGGCTTGCCGGCGGCGGCCGGATCCGGGTCGTCGGCAACCTCCCCTACAACATCTCCACGCCGCTGCTGTTCCACCTGCTCGACCAGTCCGACGCGATCGTCGACATGCACTTCATGCTCCAGAAGGAGGTCGTCGACCGGATCTGCGCCGAGCCGGGCGGCAAGGAGTGGGGTCGGCTCGGTGTCATGACGCGCTTTCGCGCCCGTCCCGAGCGGCTCTTCACGGTGCCCCCGGGCGCCTTCCGTCCGCCTCCCAAGGTCGATTCGGCCGTCGTCCGGCTCGTTCCGCGGCGCCTCGACGAAGCGCAGCGCGCCTTGCTCGGGCCGCTCGAGGACGTGGTCCGCAGGGCCTTCTCGCAGCGCCGCAAGACGCTTCGCAACACGCTGCGCGGTGCACTCGATGCGCCGCAGATCGAGGCCTGCGGCATCGATCCCGGCCGCCGTGCGGAGACGCTGTCGCTCGACGAGTTCCTGGTCCTTGCCCGGCGCAGGGCCGGGTCGGAGGCGAACCCGTGAGCCAGCGCCGACGCAGGATCTTCATCGGTGACGTCCAGGGCTGCTGGAAGGCATTCCGCAAGCTGCTCGAGAAGGTCGAATTCGATCCCGCCTCGGACCAGCTCTGCATGGCCGGCGACCTCGTCAACCGCGGCGGCAAGTCGCTGAAGATGCTGCGCTATTTCCTCGACCTCGGCGAACCCCACTTCACGGTGCTCGGCAACCACGATCTGCACCTGCTGGCCTACGTGGCCGGACCGCCCGAGGGCCGGAAGGTCAACCCCGAGTTCGAGAAGGTCCTCCAGCATCGCGATTGCGAACGCATCGTCGAATGGCTGCGTCGCCAGCCCGTCCTGTGGACCGATGAGGGCGCGCGCATGGCACTCGTCCACGCCGGCATCGACCCGCGCTGGGACGTCGAGCGCGCGCAGGCCTGTGCCGCCGAACTCGAGCGCACGCTGCGCGGTCCCGACTTCACGAATTTCCTCGCCTCGATGTACGGCGACAAGCCCCGGCGCTGGAAGCCCGGCCAGGACCACATGGTCCGGATGCGGACCACGACGAACGTCCTCACGCGCATGCGCTTCGTCAAGCCGAACGGCAAGCTCGACTTCCAGTCCTCGGGGCATCGCTCGGACGCGCCGAAGGACCACCAGCCCTGGTTCGAACTGCTGCATCCGGACTGGGATGGCTGGACCGTCGTCTTCGGCCACTGGTCCGTGCTCGGCCTGGTCCGCGAGAACAACGTCGTCGGCCTCGACTCGGGCTGCGTCTGGGGCGGCGCGCTGAGCGCACTCGTCGTCGAGGGCAAGGACCGCCGCATCGTCCAGGTCGACTGCGCGAAGCACCGATCGAAATCCCAGAATCGTTAGAGGGTGTGCGCGAAGACGCGAAGGAAAATTCGGCAAATCGCCTGCAAAGGCTCGAGGAGTAGCCCAGGGGCTACGTCCCCTGGGGTTGGAACGAGAACATCGCCGGACGTCCGATCAAGGAGACGACCCCACTTCCATTCGTGTTCTCCGACCGCTCACCCGAGGGGCGGATCGCTTGGGCTACTCGGCAGCGGGAACCGATCCGGCGGTGGTTTCGCCGCCCTTGGCCATATCCCCGGGTGAGCGAACCGGAGGGTAAGCGAATGGAGGTTTTTCGATTCCCCCTTTGCGCC
>JAWVZQ010000182.1:0-5234 GCA_033722095.1 Wenzhouxiangellaceae bacterium
GCCTTCCTGGGGCAGCGTCTCGTCGTGGTACGCGCGCGCCCGTTCCGGATCGAGCCCGAGGTTGAACTGGTCCTCCCAGCGGAACTCGAAACGCGCCTTCGACAGCGCGTTGTCGCGGACCTGGGCGGCCGGGTGGCCCTTGGCCAGGTCGGCGGCGTGCGCGGCGATGCGGTAGGTCACGAGGCCTTCCCGCACGTCGTGCTTGTCGGGTAGCCCGAGGTGCTCCTTGGGCGTGACGTAGCAGAGCATGGCCGTGCCGTACCAGCCGATCTGCGCGGCGCCGATGCCGGAGGTGATGTGGTCGTAGCCCGGCGCGATGTCGGTGACCAGCGGGCCGAGCGTGTAGAACGGCGCCTCGTGGCAGTCGGCCAGTTCCTTGGTCATGTTCTCCTCGATCATCTGCATCGGGACATGACCGGGGCCCTCGATCATGACCTGGCAGTCGTGCTTCCAGGCCTTGGTCGTCAGCTCGCCCAGCGTCTCGAGCTCGGCGAACTGCGCGGCGTCGTTGGCATCGGCGATGGAGCCGGGGCGCAGGCCGTCGCCGAGCGAGAAGGACACGTCGTAGGCGGCCATGATTTCGCAGATCTCGTCGAAGCGTTCGTAGAGGAACGACTCGCGGTGATGGGCCAGGCACCACTTGGCCATGATCGAGCCGCCGCGCGAGACGATGCCCGTCACGCGGCCGGCCGTCATGGGCACGTGCGCGAGCCGCACGCCGGCATGGATGGTGAAGTAGTCCACGCCCTGCTCGGCCTGCTCGACGAGCGTGTCGCGGAACAGTTCCCAGGTCAGGTCCTCGGGCACGCCGCCGACCTTCTCGAGCGCCTGGTAGATCGGGACGGTGCCGATCGGGACCGGCGAATTGCGCACGATCCACTCGCGCGTCTCGTGGATGTTCTTGCCCGTGGAGAGGTCCATGACCGTGTCGGCGCCGAAGCGCAGCGACCAGACGAGCTTCTCGACCTCGTCGGTGATCGACGAGCGGACCGCGGAATTGCCGATGTTCGCATTGACCTTGACCCGGAAATTGCGGCCGATGATCATCGGCTCGGACTCCGGGTGGTTGACGTTGGCCGGCAGGATGGCGCGGCCGGCGGCGATCTCGTCGCGCACGAATTCCGGCGTCACCACGTCGGGCAGGTTCGCGCCGCGCGGCTGGCCCGGGTGGCGACGCAGCAGGCCGGCGGCCTCCCAGGCCTCGCGCATTTCGTCGATGCGCGCGTTCTCGCGGATCGCGACGTACTCCATCTCGGGCGTCACGATGCCCTTGCGGGCGTAGTGCAGCTGCGTCACGCACTGCCCGTCGCGCGCGCGCCGCGGCGGCCGGCGATCCGGGAAGCGCTCGCCGCCCTCGCGCTCGGCGCGCTCGCGCGAATAGGCCGACGAAAGCCCTTCCAGCGTCTCGGTGTCGCCCCGCTCCTCGATCCAGCCGGCGCGCGGCGTCGGCAGGCCGGCCGACGGGTTCGGCGGGTTGTCGCCCAGGAACGCCGCGGCCGTCTCGTAGACGTAGATCGGCGGATTGGGCTGCGCCCCGAACGTCGCCGGCGTGTCGTGCTGGCGGATCTCGCGCATCCACACGCCGAGGTCGTCGCGGCTGCCCGGGACACGGACCAGGCGCGAGGCGGGGGGAAGGCGAAGGAGGTCGGCGTCGAGCCGACGCGCCATCTCGGAAGAGGTCTCGGACATGCAGTCTTTCCGGCGGGGAGGGGCGTCGGGAAATTGTAACCGAGCCGCCCGCGACCCCGGACCCGGCATGACGACCGGCACGTCCGCGGCTTCGCACGGCCCCGGTACAATAAGCGACCAGTGGAAACAGGCTGGGCGCCATTCCGTTCCGGCCCCGCCGACGAGGAGAAGACACGGTGAATCTCGAGCAGGCCCGAAGCAACATGATCGAGCAGCAGGTCCGGACCTGGGACGTGCTCGACGGTCGCGTCCTGGACGCCATGAAGGAGGTCCCGCGCGAGGAGTTCGTGCCGGCCCGCCATCGCAAGCTCGCCTTCTCGGACCTGCGCGTGCCGATCGGCAGCGACCAGGTGATGATGAAGCCCATCGAGGAAGGTCGGCTCCTGCAGTCGCTGAACCTCGAGTCCGGTCAGTCCGTGCTCGACGTCGGAACCGGTTCCGGCTTCCTGGCCGCCTGCCTGGCGCGCCTGGGCGGAAAGGTGACGAGCATCGAGATCCACGAGGACCTGGCCGATCAGGCGAAGTCGAATCTCGAGTCGACGGGCGTCGAGGGCGTCGATCTGCGCGTCGGCAACGTCTTCGAGGCGGACTTCGACGGACCGTTCGACGTCGTCGTGGTCACGAGTTCCGTGCCCGAGGTGCCCGATGCGCTGAAGGACCTCGTCGCGCCGGGCGGACGCCTGTTCATCGTGCGCGGCCGCGCTCCGGCCATGGAGGCCGTGACGCTGACGCGCGTCGGCGACGAGGACCGCTTCCGCGCCGACAGCCTGTTCGAGACCGACCTGCCGCGCCTGGTCGGTGCCGAGGATGCACCGCGCTTCGAATTCTGATCATCATCCGGCCGCTGCGGTTGCGCACCGGTCCCTGCAAGGAAACACCGCCATGCGAAAGATCCTGACCGCCGCCGTCGTCGCCGCGCTGGCCGCGCCGGCCTCCGCCGTCGACCTGCTCGGCGTCTACGAGCTCGCCTCCTCGAACGACCCCGAGATCCGCGCCGCCGAACTCCAGCAGGAGGCCGCCGAGTACGCGCTGCCGATCGCGCGCTCGAACTTCCTGCCCACGCTCGAGGCCTCGGTCTCCACGACGCGCGGCAACACGCAGCCGTCGCTGCAGGGCACGGACCTCGACGACAACGACATCAATTCCGAGAATTACCAGCTCAACCTGCGCCAGAGCATCTACGACGATGCCAACTTCGGCCGGCTGGCCCGCGCGCAGGCCACGATCGCCGAGGCCGATGCACAGTTCGACATCGCCTGGCAGGACTTCCTGCTCGCCAACGCGCGGCTGTACTTCGACGTGCTCACGGCCATCGACGCGCTGCGCTTCGCCGATGCCGAGGAAAAGGCCCTGCAGCGCCAGTTCGAGCAGGCCGAGCAGCGCTACGAGGTCGGCCTGTCGGCCGTGACCGACTTCCTCGAGGCGCAGGCCGCCTGGGACGGCGCCCGGGCCCGGGTGATCGTCGCACGCAACCAGCTCGAGAACGCGCGCGAGGCGCTGCGCGAGCTGACGGGAACCTCGTTCGAGGCATTCAAGCCGCTCGAGGATGAACTGCCGCTGGAGCCGCCCGATCCCTCCGACTCGCAGGAGTGGGTGGAAATGGCGCTCGTCAACGCTCCGGAGCTCGAGGCCGCGCGGAAGAACGTGGAGGTCAGCGATGCCGACGTGCGCATCGCGCGGGCCGGCCACCTGCCCTCGGTGGACCTGACCGGCAGCTACCGCCGCAACATCAACAACGAGTTCTCGCTTCGCGACGACCTTCAGAACCAGATCGCGACGGCCGAGTTCCAGACCGACACCTGGCAGGTCGGCGTGCAGCTCAATGTCCCGATCTTCTCGGGCTTCGCCGTCCAGTCGCAGAGCCGCCAGGCGCGCGTGAACCGGCGCGTGGCGAGCGAGCAGCTCGATGCGGCCCAGCGCGATGTCGTGCGCCGGACCGAGAACGCCTACCGCGCCGTCATGGCCGGCATCCGCCAGGTCGAGGCGCTGCAGCAGGCGCTGGTCTCGGCCGACAGTGCGCTCGAGGCCACGAACGCCGGCTTCGAAGTCGGCACGCGCACCATCGTCGACGTGCTGCTGGCCGAGCAGCGGTTCTTCCAGGCCCAGCGCGACCTCTCCGAGGCCCGCCACCAGCTCATCGTCGACCGCCTGGCGCTGGAACGCGCCGCTGGCGTGCTCGAGCCCGACGACCTGGCCGAGGCCAACGCGCTGCTCGGCGGCCCCGAGGCCGGCTGACCGGCTAACTCGTTGCGGACCGGCCCCCGGCCAGTCCGCGCCACCCCGACAGTTTCCGCATCGTCGCGTCCGTGGCGCCGGCCAGGCTGCGTGCGGCTTCGCGGGCGCGTCTTCCCGCGGCACCGGCCGCGTCCGGATCATCGAGCCATTCCGTCAGCGTGCGCGCCAGCGCGCCGGCCGTCTCGACGGTGACCAGTGCATCGTGTCGCCGCAGTGCGCGGGCCGCCTCGGCCTGGTTCGCGACGCAGGGCCCCGCGACGACGGGCTTGCCGGCGAAGGCCGGCTCGAGCAGGTTGTGTCCGCCGACCGCGGGCTCGAGGGTGCCGCCCACGTAGCAGGCCGACGCGATCGCGTAAAGGCCCTCGAGCACGCCGATGCGGTCGACGACGAGTACATCGATGTCGTCGCCGCCGTCGTCGATCATGCCGACCCGCAACCCGGCCGCCCGAAACGTCGAGGCGGCCTCGCCGGCGCGCTCGGGGTGGCGCGGGACGGCGACGAGCAGCGCATTGGAGCCGGCCGAGACGAGCTGCGCCTGGGCCCCGGCGAGCACGGGCTCGTCGCCGGCGCGCGTGCTGCCGGCGACCCAGCACGGGCGCGACCCGCTCGGCGCCCATTCCGGCGCGTCGGCCGGGCCCGGAATCGAGGATTCGTCGCGGTCGAACTTCAGGTTGCCGGTCACGGCGATGCGCTCGGACGGAACGCCGAGCGCGACGAAGCGGTCGGCGTCCTCGCGCGACTGGCAGAGCACGCGGTCGAGGCCGGCCAGCATCGGCCGCAGCAGCGGCGCGGCGAGCCGGTAGCGGCGCCCGGCGCGCTCGGAGATCCGCGCGTTCACGACGGCAACGGGGAGGTCGCGGGCACGGCAGGCGTGCAGCATCTCGGGCCAGAGCTCGGTCTCCACGAGCAGCAGCGCGCGCGGCGCCGTGCGGTCCAGCCAGCGCGCGACCGCGGCCCGATAGTCCAGCGGCGCGAAGAGGTGGCGGACGCGCTCCCGGCTGCCGAGGCGGTCCTCGACGCGGCGCGCGCCCGTCGGCGTCATCGTCGAGACCACGATGCGCAGGGCGGGGTCGGCGTCCAGCAGGCACTCGACGAGTCCCGAGGCGGCCTGGACCTCGCCGACCGAGGCGGCGTGGATCCAGAGCTCGCCGCCGGACTCGGGTACGTCGCCGCGACGCTCGCCTGAGCGGTCCGGGCCGCCGGGGCCGCGCGCCAGGCGGCGCTGCGCGAGCGGGACGAGTGCCCGTGCGGCGACGCGATACACTGCAAACCATGCGTTCATCCGGGTCACGATATCTCAACCTGAGGGA